>JAFPUF010000068.1 GCA_017395545.1 Treponema sp.
AAAAAAATCCTCCTTTTTTATATTGGGCAATTTAAACCAACGGTTTTTTGTCCCTTTTTTATAAGATTAACACTCCGATTTTACAAAGTCAACTCAAAAATTTGTAAATTTCTGTTCTATTTGTAACCATATCTGATAATTTATGTTGCGAATATTTCAGGCTTCACAATTTTTCGGGCATTTTATAAAGAAAAGTGTAACCTTTTTTAATTTCGGTAAATTTGCGGGAAAGTTTAGGTTATCAAGAGTATTTGTGCTCATAATGCCCCATTCACCTTGCAGAAGACTTTCATTTCGTTTCTTTTTTCATATTCAAAATGAAGAAAATTCATTTCCGGAAAAAAATCAAAACAAACTTCTGTTTTGTAAGAAAAAACTTAATATATAGAATATTTTCATTTTTTATTGCCCGAAATGAATTTTTAACAGCATATATTTATTAAAGAGGATTAAGATGATAAATATTCGCGAGATTACGATGAAAAACGGGCTTTGTTTTCCCACCAATGAGGAACTGATAATGCTTATTCTGGGAACGGGGACAAAAAAAACTCCGGTTGACGAGCTCGCAAAACAAGTGCTGTCTATCGTTCTTTCATCAAACCGTGAAAGCCTGGTTGAAAACCTTCTGAAAATAGACGGAATGGGCAGAACCAAAGCACTTATGATTGCCGCCGCCCTTGAATTCGGGAAAAGACTCAACAGAAATCCACAGTCTTATCTGCACAAACCTTCCGACCTGATTCCTTTCATTCAGAATTACGCAATGCAAAAACAGGAACACTTTCTGGTCATAAGCATGAACGGAGCGAACGAAATTCTTTCTATCAGGGTGATTTGCGTCGGAACAAAAAACATGGCAATAGTCGAACCGAGAGAAGTCTTCTCAGAGGCACTGAAAGAACACGCTTCTTCAATAATTCTAAGCCACAACCATCCTTCCGGGCAGGTACTTCCTTCTTATGATGACATAAAAATAACCTTCCGTCTTAAGCAGGCCGCAAAATTACTAGGAATAACGGTTTTTGACCACATCATCATCTCAAGAACCGGATATTTTAGTTTTCTGGAACACAATCTTTTTAACAGGGAGACTTTGAGTAATCTTCAGGAGCAATATCCGAATCTGTTTTATGACTTAAAAGGCGAAATGCTGGAATGGGTCGATATTAATTGAGAATTTTTGATTCTTATGGTATCATTCTGATTATGAAAAAAATTTTATTTGTTCTTGGTCTTTTTACCGCAGTATCATTTTCACCTCTTTTTTCACAGACAGCAGAAAATTCCACCGTCACAACCACAAATGACGACAAACCCGGAAGCGCTTCAGGCGAAGCTTTCGCAATTATTCCTGAACTCCAGGCAGAAGAAACAAACAGTCTTGTTCAAGGGCGGACAAAAGCAGTTTTTAAAACAAATGTCAAAAATGTGTCTGTTTACCTCAACGGAAACTTACAGGGACGAACAAATCTTACAATCTCAAGTCTTGTAGAAGGCTATTATCTTCTCAGACTCGAAAAAGAGGGCTACCAGCCACAGGAGTACTTCGTCTATATCGAAAATTCAAAAGAAAAAATATTCTACATAGAGTTTCAAACGGACGAAGAACCTCAGGTTACTACCGAGTCAGATTCTTCTTCAACTTCAGCAGCTTTTGACGATGCAAAATAACAGGAGTACAGAATGAAACTTTATTCCCGCTCTCAGCTTGTAAAATCAGCCCTTTCTGGAGCGTGCTTCGGAATCTTTATCGCACTGGCAGGCGTTTTTTATTTTTCAAACAGACATTCGCAGCCGGACGATCAGAATTCTCAACTAACAGAAGAAAAATCACTCACGACGGAAGAAAATTCAGAAATTACCGGAAATTCTACCGGAACTGAAGCCGCTTCACAATCAAAATTAATTGAAGAAAAAGCAATTCCAGTCTCCACAAAGTCTTACGAATCAAAATACACCCAGGACGAAGAGCAGAACATTTCAGTTTACGAAAAATGCAATGAAGCCGTCGTAAACATCACCACTCAGGTAATGGGAATCAACTGGTTTTTGGAACCGGTCGTTCAGGAAGGCGGCTCAGGCTCAGGCTCAATCATCGACAAACGGGGCTATGTCGTAACAAACGTGCATGTAATCTCAAATGCAAGCAAAATCAACATCTCCCTTTACGACGGAACATCTTACGAAGGAACAGTAATCGGGAAAGACGTTGAAAGCGACATCGCTGTAATTAAATTCAACCCGCCCGACAATGTAGTTCTCAAAACAATCGATTTCGGAGACTCAAACAATCTCAAAGTCGGTCAGAAAGTCATCGCTATCGGAAACCCTTTCGCCTTAGAGCGCACGATGACAACCGGAATCATCTCCGGATTAGGAAGGCCTATCCAGGAAAGCACAAACGTCATTATCCGCAACATGATTCAGACAGATGCAGCAATCAACCCCGGAAACTCAGGTGGTCCGCTTCTTGATACGAGCGGAAAAATGGTCGGAATCAACACGATGATTATCTCAAACTCAGGAAGTTCTGCAGGCGTCGGTTTCGCAGTCCCTGTCAGCACAGCCCGTCGCGTCGTTGACGACCTCATCAAATACCGCAAAGTAAACCGTGGAGTCTTAAAAATCACGCCGGTTCAGATGACTTCTTCAATCGCCCGATACGCACGACTTTCAATTTCAACAGGAATTCTTGTCAGCGAAGTTGAGCGCGGCTCATCAACCGAAAAGTCTGGAATTTTAGGTGGAACGGAGCAGGTTCAGTACGGAAGCCGCTTCAATCCGACAACAATTTATCTTGGCGGAGACATCATCACGGGTATCGACAACATAACAGTACGCACTTATGCAGACTACACGAGCGCACTCGAATCGAAACGGCCGGGTGACACTGTAACGGTCACAGTTTTCAGAAACGGAGACTACAAAAAAATAAAAGTCACTCTGGACGGAAAAGACAGTTCTTCAAACAAATCTGCATCCGCCTCGGAAACAGGACAGAGCACCCAGCTGTAATATTCAAAGAGAACACAAATTAAGGGAAAAATGAAATCATTTCTAAAAATCATACCTGCATTTTCTATTTTCATTTTTCAATTCTCATTTTCTTTTGCACGCACGGTCACAGTTCCGGTACACGGACTTTGCGTTCAAACAAAAGAACCTGTTCCGCTGGACATCGAATGGGACGAAAGCTGGTTCACTGAATACAAAACAACCGAATACAGTCACAAAATCGCCCGGATTGCAGCGCTTTTTTCTGAAATCTCTTATGTTCCTGTCGAAAAAAATCCAGATTCAAACCCTCTTATCGAAACATACAGAATTTTGGGATTTGACGCCGGCAGCATAGAATGGAATTATATTCTTGATTATGCAGCTCCGATTACAGGAAACAACCAGGCCGCTTACAGTTTTGCATCAAAAGAAATAAAAACCCCGGCCGGCACAAAAAAACTCGTTTTTGTCGTTTTGCGGGGAACCCCTTTAAGCGCAAACGAATGGATTTCAAATATTAATGTAAGCGATACTACTCATAAAGATGTTCCTGTTCATGAAGGATTCTATCAGACAGCGCAAAACCTTCATAAATCACTGATTTATTATCTTTTAAAAAGCAAAATCTCCCCGGACGAAGCAATTTTTCTTATTACAGGTCATTCCAGGGGAGCAGCCCTTGCAAATCTTCTTGGAGTAATGCTCGAAGATGAAGGAATCATCACCGGAGAACAGCTTTTTGTATACACTTTTGCCTCTCCCAATGTAAGCCAGGAAGCAAAAATAAGCGACGAACGCTACAATTTCATCTGGAATATTGTAAATGCAGAAGACATAATTCCTTCAGTTCCGCCGGACAGGGAAAAATGGAAATGGAAGAAATACGGACATACTAAAGTTCTCATTAATTTCTGGAATACAGCACCAGAAATCTACGAAAACCAATATCTTCCCAAAATAAACACGACGTTTTCAAAACTTTTGCTTCGTGACTATTCACCATTTAAAACTGGTCCTTTTATTCAGATACAGGTTGCAAGGATTCTCACAAACCTTTACAAAACTGTAGAAAACTATTACGGAAACACAATTAGTCTGAGAAAACTTGCAGAAAAAATCTTTCTGGCCACTTTCCCTGAAGAAATCAAAAACGACGGGCTTCTGAGCGATGAAAAAAACAGTAAAAAAAAGAAAGAATCCACGCTGCTCAAAATAGTACAGAATTCTGTAAACGCAAATACTGAGGGCGGACTTGATTATATCATCAACGCATTCATTGACATGCACGCCTGCGAAACATATCTCTCAATTCTTCTGAATCTTGATGAAAATGAAGCGTTTTCAGATGTAGGCAGCACGCAAATCGTTCTCTCCGGTAGTTACGACCTTGCAGTTTATGACGACGAAGGAAAAATGCTCGCACAGATTCTGGACGGCTCAGTGAAACTCTACTCACTCCACCCGCCGGCAGCCGTCATTCCCCTTCCGACTAAAAATGTCCTTGGTTTTCCCGGAAACAGAAATTTGAATGTAGTACTCTTAAAAGACAGCATCCTGCCAACTATAATTCCATACAGTCTTGAGCATTATGACTCAGAAGGCAAACTATTAGGAAAATCACACAAACACACGCTTCTTCCTCACGGAAAAACTGCAATCGGCTTTCAGGGCGGAGAAATCAATTTTGCACGGGAAAAGCTCGATACAAGGAAGATTTCAAAGAAAGAAACTAAGTCACTCGCACAAAAATTCGGTCTCCGAGAGGACATAAAATTCCGTTTTCAGCCTGAACTTAGTATCACAGGTAACCGCGATTTCTATTTTGGCCTCCGCACTGGCTCCATGCTTGTTTTTTTTAACATTTTAGGCTCGATTTCGCTCAAAAAAGATGTTGACTATTACGGTCTTTCCCTGGGACTTGGTCATCAGCACGCGCTTTACGGCCGTTTTCTGCTCGATACAGAACTATTCAACAAATTCTCCTGGAACAAAAATTCCTCAGACTGGAAATTCTCCGCGGTCCCGACAGCAAGACTTACATTGTCGTACAAACCGCGCAGGAGGATTCACTTTTTTGCAGGATGTCTCTTTGACTTCAGGATTTCTGATTTTAACGAAAGTGCATTTTATAACACAAAAACTTACAGAATCACAGAAAAAATCCGTTTCTGTCCGGGCGTAAACTTCGGAATAAGGCTTTAGTCGTCTTTTTCTGAAGCTTCCCGGACAGTTATGCTACATTTTTTTCGAATCTTTTAATATTTCCACAATTTCGTCTGCATTTTTTGCCTGAAGAAGCGCAGACCTTACTTCTTCTCGCATGAGTGCTCCGCTGAAAGCTGCCATCGCACGCATGAGCGGGTTTGTTCCATCAATCGGAGCGACGAGCATAACGAAAATTCGTGAAGGATTTCCGTCCATAGCCTCGAAATTGACACCGTCTTTCTTGATTCCAATTGCAACGACCGTCTCCGTAACGCCGTTTGTCTTTGTGTGTGGAATTGCAATTCCTTTTTCAAGGCCAGTTGAACCTGCTGCTTCACGTTCTTTGAGAGCTGAAATTACCTGCTGACGGTTCTGAACATTTCCAGACTGACTTAAAAGTGTGACCATTTCCTCAAGAATTTCATCTTTCGTATTTCCCTTGAGTTCGCATGAAATGCAGTTCTTGTTGAGGTAGCGGGTCATTGAGTTAGTGAGGCGGTTTTCCGGGCACGCAAATCCATACTGAAGTGCCTCCGTGTTTTTAAGAGCCGAAAGAGACTTCATTGATTTTTCAAGACGAAGTATCGTTTCATAAAGTTCACCTTTGACGAATCCCATGTCCTTTGATTCTGTTTCGATTACGAGTTTCGTGCCTTCTTCCCGAAGAGAAATCGCTGTATCGCCGCGACGAGCCGTGCAGATTCCGTCTGTGATGTTCATCATCTGCACATAGAAACCTTCTGCACGCAAATCCCTGTGAAGGAAATCCATTACGAGGTGCGTAAGCTCCTGATTGTTAAAATCCCACTCGAACATCTGACTTTCAGTATCTTCAATTTCTTTTTTAGTACCACGGCCTTTGATTGAAAGAGAAACATTAAGAATCGAAGGAGCAACAAGAGTCGTAACAAGAGTCATAAGAATTACAACCCCGAACAAATCCTGATTTACGATTGGAAGCCCCGCTGCATCTTTTGCCGTAAGACCGATACCTGCGATAATCAAAGCAACTTCACCGCGAGGAATCATACCAGCGCCGATACGGAATCCGCCTTTGATGTTGAAGCCCAAACCGAGTGCCGGAAGACCACATCCCAAAAGTTTTGAGAGAACTGCGAACAGAGTGTAGATTCCGCCACAGATGAGGACATTCTGACTGAAAAGTTTTGTGACATCGACGCTCATACCTGTTACCGCAAAGAAAATCGGTACGAAGAATTTATAGAGCGAGTGAATTTTCTCCTGAATGACCGGGGCAATATCCGTTCCGGAAAGGGCAAGACCTGTCGTGTAGGCTCCGATAATCATTGCGATGTGCTCTTTTTCAAAAAATCCTGCGAGAAGGAAAGCGACACCCAAGGCTGCGATTGAAAAGTCCGTAGCACCGCCAAAGAAACGGACGAATCGTGCTATTTTCTTAGAAAGAAGGATGAAAAGGGCTGTTGCAAGAAGCCAGATTCCAAACGCTTTGAGTGCAATAATTCCGATTGCACCACCGGAAAGCGCTTTTCCAGTTCCGAGGGCAGAGACGATTCCCATTACAACAGCGAGAAGAACGATTCCGAGGACATCATCAAAGACTGCCGCCGCAAGAATCGTGACACCTTCAGGAGAATCCATTCTCTTTTTGTCGCTTAAAATTCGTGCCGTGATTCCGACAGATGTTGCAGTAGACATGATTCCAAGGAAAAGACATTTAACATCAAAAAGTGATGGGCAATGAATTCCAAGAACCGGCAGAATGAAATATGCGCATGCAGCCCCGAAGAAGAATGAGATTACGACACCACCAATACCGATAATTCCGCCTGAGACAGAATATTTGATGAAAAGAGAAAGGTCAGTCTCAAGTCCCGAAGCAAAAAGAAGAATGATAGAAGCAATCTGTGCGAATGCGTAAAGTTCCGGAGAGACAGCTCCAGCCAAAGACTCAGATACACCAAAGAGACCGTGTGGGAATCCTGGCAGAGCAATTCCACCGAGGGCGAAAGGCCCGATTATAATTCCGGAGACAAGCTCGCCCAAAACTGAAGGAATACCAACCCGGGATGCGAGTTTGCCAAAAATACGTGCCGTGAAGATAATTACTGCAAGCTGAAAAACAAGATCTGTAATGATTTCTGTGATATCCATAGGGCGATTATAATATCACAAAGTTGAAAACGATGTAAGTCTTTTAGAAAAAATAAGAAATATTTTGAATATTATTGAAAACTTTACTTTTTATTAGAACCTAATACAAAATGAACTTGAATCTTCTATCGAAAAAAAGTTAAGATGTAAGTATGAACTTTTTACATGCTGGTCTTATAGAATTAGGATTTGAATCTGGAGAATTTTCCGGAATTAAAACAATCCCGATGACAGAAATCGAAAAAAAAATGGAAACCTACATTTCTGCACTCCAGGAATATAATGCAAAATTTGATTTAATTAATACAGATAACCACGACGAAATAGCAGTCCGGCATATTTTAGACAGTCTTTCCGCCGTTCCAAAGATTTGCGAAATTCTTTCTCAAAAAATTAACGGTGATTACTCTCTAATTCCAAACATCCAGCTTGCAGATATCGGAAGTGGTGCCGGCTTACCAGGAATTCCCGTTTCATCAGTTCTTCCAGATTTTCATTTTACACTGATCGAACGAATGACAAAGCGATGCAATTTCTTAAGTCACTGCACTCAGATTCTAAAGCTTAAGAATGTAACAGTAGAAGAAAATCAGGCTGAACGACTGGAACAAAAGCGCTTTGACCTATGCATTTTCCGCGCATTCCGCCCGCTTGATAAAAAAATGACAAAAGTACTCCTGAGAATTTTAAAAGATTCCGGGA
>JAFPUF010000069.1 GCA_017395545.1 Treponema sp.
CCGCTGACGCGCTCGCAGGCGACGATGAGCGGCGTTCGGTAGCCTTTGCCCTCGTTCACGTCCGCGCCCCTTTTGATGAGCTTCTTGACTTCCTCGATGTCCCGGTTTTCCACCGCGAGAATGAGTTTTGTGCGCTCCTTCCTGTATTCCCTGTCGTGTCGGGCTACGGCTGCGGAATCTTTGAGCGAATTGAGGATTCCGCCCAAAATCGGCAGGCTGAAAAGACCCAGACTTATGCCGAAAATCCACGCCGCCACGGTCTTCGCCGCACCATGCGCCAAAAGCGCGACAATCCCCGAAATGAGCGCGATTCCGCCCGTAAGAGCCATAAAGCCAATTACCAGAAGACCTGCCAAAAGGGCTTCTCCCAATGCTTCTCCCATATTTTTTCCTCCCGTTACAATTTCTCTTCAGTCGAACATAGTATAAAGCTCAACGCCGTCGGGAATATGCTCAACCCAAAGCCAGCCGTCGCTGTCGGTTTGCGTTTCAATCGCGGCTTCCTCGTTCTTTCTCTCTTCGTCTTCATAAATCACATAGATTTTGGCAGAAGCATTCGCAATCGGCTCGCCCGTTTTCTTGTCGATGTACTGCGTCTTAATCCACTGCGTGCCGTTGAGCTCAAGGTTCAGCGTCCTGATTTCCCTGCCGTTCTGCTGGTACGTCCGCCAATTTTTGACAGGCAAAAAGCTCTTGTCCCGCTCATAGCTCAGCGTGATGAGATATGTTTCCTCCGCATAAAGCGCGCTTTTAACGCTCATAAAAAGATTGAACTGCTCGTCCGAGTCGGGATATTCCCTGTCACACCCCAAAAGCTCTTCGCTTTTGTTCTTCTTGTAAAAAACGCCGTCGCTTGAAGCGATGTGAACGAATCGGCGCGCGTCCTTGTCCCAGTAGCACAGCTCAAAATCTGTGTCGCGTGGAACGTTTTTCATTACGAACTTTTCTTCGTCCTCCGTGATTTCGGGCTTTTTGTAGACGATGATTTCGTAGGAATCCTGTTTTACATATTTGTCCAAATCCTCCCGCCATTGGATAAAAAATCCGTAGGGAACGAAAACTCTCACATTTTCATCTGACTTTGAAACGCCATCAACGTCCTCAAAATCCTCATCGGGCAGGCGAATTTTTTTGTCTTTCCTGCCACAACGTTTTTCTTTTTCTCAATTTTTTGCGGCTCTGAAGTTGAAAAATCATCGGCTATCAAAGTCAAAATGATTTTCTCGTCCTGAAGAGAATCGTCCAGCAAATGCCAAGTGAGATTGTAGACAGGCTTCGGCCTTGGCTCAAAAGGAAAAGACGAGTAAATCGAAATGAATATCATCACCCAAACAATCGAAATACCAGCGTTCACGAGTGAGGGAGTAAGCCCTTTCCAGCTTTTTGAAAAAAACGAAAGCACAATTCCCGCAATCGATAACGGCAGCACTGCAATCCAGCCGAAAATCAGAACAACCACAAAGACAATGTTCGCATAATCACCGATTGTTCCCAAGATTTTGAGAAAAGCGGAATCAGATTCGACAAGTTGTCCGCCTTCAAAAACATAGTGTATGCCGTCCAAGCGACCGAGCAGAAAGGCGGCAAACCCAATCGCATAGATAGAAATCTGTAGCGCAAGAATGATTTTTATGAGTTTGTGTTTCATTGCGTCGTTCCCATCATACCGCAAAAAAAGGCGGGAAAGCCTGTGACCCGCGCCCGCCTGTGGCGTTCTGATTCACTCCAGATAGCCCCCGAAGCACCAGCCGACCGTGCCTTTTTTTATCGGCTTTCCGTCGCGGTCTTTCGCGCCCTGCTGAATTTCGACCCTCACCCAGTTTGAGGCAATGCCGTCGATTGTCTCCGCCCTGCCGAGTTCGAGGATTCTTACTTTCGCGCCTGCGGACATCACGGCAAGGACTTGCGTATAGGTTGCTTCGCCGGAGCGGAGTTTCAGGTTCTCGCGGACGGTCATTGTCTTTTCTTCGCCGTTGAAAGCCCGAACCGCACACACATACAGGCTGTAGTTGTCCTTGTTGAAGTAGTACCAGCCCCCAGTGTCGAAACCGAGGTAGCATGCGCCAGAATCGTAGGAAGCGTACTGGGACGACGACCAGTATGCATTTGTACCGAATTCAGAGCCGCCGCATAGCTTGCTTGCCGCGTCCACGGTCTCTTTGCTCTTCCAAATCTGGTACAGTTCCGCGAGTGAAGGCAGATACCAGCCGCCTGCATAGTCCGTGCCGCGCACATTGCTTCCGTCCGCCTTCGCGTAATTCTTGGCGAAGTAGAACGCAGGGTAAAGGCTTTTATACTCTGTGTCGTCGGGGATTCCGTTTTCCCGAAGGAACGCGCCGATTTGCTCAAGGTTGACGCTTCCGTCTTTGTCGCCTGTGAATGTGAGTGCGCCCGCGTCTCCGTCTGCCTCGCACAGAATCGGGGTGATGTTCTCCTTGTATGCGTTCGCATCGTCTGTACACCAAGCAAGTCCGTCCTGTTCCTGCGCCAGCCCCACGCCGAGGACACGCCAGCAGTCCTTTCCCGCGTAGAAGATGACCGCCACCGCCGCCTTTTTCTGTTCTTCCGTGAGCGTAAGCCCCTCGCGCCACGCTGTCGCCGTGCCGTCTAAAAACACGATGTCGCCCTCGCTGTCAGGTCGGCTCTTCTCGCCGTAGGGTTTCGCAAACGCCACCGACGACAGTGCGAACAGTGCCGCAAAAATCAGAAAAAGAAGCCTACCTGCGATATGTCCAAGTTTATAGTAATCGATATAAAAATTCATAAGACCCTTTCATCTAGAAAGACTTCACCTTCCACACGCCGCTCTTTTCCTTAATCACGCACATCGGCTTGGCGACCCCTGCGTCCTGACCGTTCACGCGGATTTGGTACATGAAGTATTTTTCGCTTGCGCTTCCACGGCTTTCATCGGCACGGACAAAGTAATAGTCGCGGTCGGTTTTGCTCAAATTGCGCCACCAGCTTTCGCCTTTTGCCGTTAGCGTGCCGTTAGCGTTCACTGCATTTTCCTCGACAGAGCAAAGTTCCTTCCATATATCCTGATTCTTTTTGACTGAGCCGTAGAACAAGAACCATTTTGCAGTTTCTTCCGCACTCAGATTTTTCGGAACGCTTGTGGCATTTTCGGGAATTCCTTTCGTCCATGTTGAGGCAGCTTTTCCCATCGCCTCATTCAGAAGACTTTCGCCCACAAGAACCGGCTTTCCGCCCTCAATCTTGATTGTCGCCCTTCCCTTCACGCGCACTGCCACGACTTCCATCTCAACCACATCACCCCACCAGCTGTAGGCATCCGTGATTCTTCCCAAAACCTCATAGGAGCCTTTGTAGTTTCCCAGCGCATTGTTCAGCTTGTAGAGGTAGTCCTGAATTCCGTCGTTGTACTTGATGACGAAGATATTCCAGTTTGTCTTTTCGCCGCACCAGTAATACTTAGTGCCGTTTTTGTCGGTTACAAAATCTGAGAAGTCAATCGCAGGGAAAGGCATGATTTTCTTGTAGTAAGCTCTGAAATTCCCCACGACTATGCTCGCGCTCACTGTGTCCTTCCATTCGCCCTTTGCCTTGTAAGAAGAGACCATTTTTTCCCATTCGGTGTCGCCTTCCTTCGCTATTTCCTTCGCAGTGTCAGCGGACAAAATCGAAAGCGCAAGTAAAGCCGCACACACCATAGAAACGATTTTTTTCATCTTGAAAACTCCTTTATGATTCACGATAAAAAAATGCTATATAAATTTTGCTGAAATTACAAGACTGCCTGAAGCATAATAATTTTCGGCTCTGAAGTTGAAAAATCATCGGCTGTCAAAGTCAAAATGATTTTTTCGTCCTGAATCGAATCGTCCAGCAAATGCCAAGTGAGATTTTAGACGGGAGAGGGTCTTGGATAACTCCACGCATTCTAAAGAAGATCTTGTTTATGAGTATGTCAAATCAGAACAAGTCTTTCATATAAATCGCATTCGCCTTTTTTTTCTCGCCCGGAAAAATGAAAACCTGCCCGTCCCTTTCGCTTGGAACAAAGCCTGTTGCGAAAAAAAGCGACGAGCCACTACCATAAACTTCTGTCACTCGGATTGGATTTTCTTTTCCTGCACGGAGTTTTTCAAAATCGATGAAGCCGGCAAGCCAAGTGTATTTTTTTTGTGGAACCCAATAGCCTTTATCAATTAATCCATCTTCGTATGAACAAGAAAGAAATCCGTATTTTCCATCGCACGAAACCGAGTCGAGCACAACCGTGTCCGCATTCTCAAAAAAATCGCCGTAAACGCAATAGCTTTTTTCATCCAGGTCATAGGCGATGAATTTCAACCTGTCGTCCGAGAACTGATATTCAAGGGAAATCCTTCTCCAATCAGTGATTTTCGGCCTCTCATATTTCTTTTCGTCGTGCTCGTAGATAAAATAGCCGTAGTTGATTTTGTCGTCGGTGGAAGAGAAGGCGTCGTCATTTTTTAGATGACTGACCAACATTCGCCTTTCGTCGAGCGGAAACAATCCGCAAGTCACGTCACTAAAGTAAATCAAGGCCAAAATGGCAGACCTTTTGATTTTTGAATTTGCATTGTAGATGTGAAATATGTTTTGGTTCCGTGTGTAGACAAATCCCGTATTCCTGTCGGCATAAAAGCCGCCGGTAAGTTGCTCTTTCGGGAAGTCGCAGAGAGTTTCCTGCCTGAGCCTGCCCTTTTTGTCGAAGGAGAGGACGCTGTATCTTCCCCAGCCGTCAACCGTAAGCGAAGAGCCGTCATTCCACGGAATGATTTCCCAGAAAATGTCCGTGTCAAAAACTTTGTGCCGAATAGTGACGGCATCTTTCGGAAGCGAAATTTTCCTGATTTCGTCGGAAAAAGCGGGAGAAACCAGGGCATGGAGCGACAAAATAGCAAGTGCGATTTGTTTTTTCATTGTGTGTCCTCCGTGTGTTTCCCCCATTATACCACATTTTTGTGCCTGTCATTCAATGCCGTTGCTGTATTTGACATGAAGCTCTTTTCCCTTGCTGTCGTAGCTGTACCATTCTTCAGAGCCCCTGATTTTCGGGACGGTGCCTTTTTTCAGCCGACAGATTGAGACTGCCCTTGCCGAAGTTGACGACGGACTGATTGAAGCCGCCGAAAGCATGGGACTTTCTCCCTTTGACATTATTTTCCGCGTGTATTTGAAGGAAAGCGTTGGACCGATTGTGCGGGGAACGACGATAACTACGGTGAGCCTGATTGGTCTTACTGCCATGGCTGGTGCCGTCGGAGCGGGTGGCCTGGGAAATTACGCCATCATGTACGGACACGACCGAAATCAGCTGGATGTCACCTGGCTTACCATTGTCGTACTTGTGATTGTGGTGAACCTGATTCAGCTTGGGGAAAACAGAATTATTAAGAGGAATAGGCACTAGAAAAAGGGGGAAGACTCCCCCTCGCTCCACACTTCTTCCAATTAATTGGCAAATTTTCATATCTGTGTTAATCTGTTTTTATGCAAACTTCCTCAACGGCTTTTTTAAGCAGTAAAAACGAATATTCAACATTCTCTTTTAACGGTACGACCCTGACATTTTTGACTTCAAAAAATCTTGATCGCTATACGAAAGTCAAAAAATGGGATAAGGGCTATCTCGTCGTTATGGCAAAAAACAAATCAAAAGCTGAGCATGAGGATTATATTGACCTGCAGCCAATTCTGGAAAATCTATACATGGACGCGGAATCATTTCTGAGCAAAATTCAAAATGTAGAGGTGCGGTATGAGTGAAAAGCTGATTGTATCAGATCTGGCAGGAAGACAGCAAAAATGGCTTTTATGGGAATGGGGAGTAAAAAAGATTCGTGATTTCAACTAAAAAGCATGGTATAATTAGATTGAAAACTTGCCTAAACTCAAGCAACAGTATAACCCAAGGAACAAATTTCTATGACCACCATCGCACGAGACATCTTCCGCTCAATCCATGAAGGCAAATGGCTGCTCATTGAATATCAAAACAGGGACTTAGAACGGAAAAAATATTGGATTTCGATTCATGATATAAATCTTGAAAATAAAAGCCTTGAAGTTACAGGCTTGCATATCGGGGAATTCACTACAAAAGGTCTTACTGTTTATATCGATAAAATCCTTTCTTCTCACTTAATGGAGGGAACTTATTACAGAACAAACGCAGAACTTATCGAGAATATTGATTCTTTTCCTCAAAAATACGATTCATTATTTTCGGACATTGCGAATCTAAAAACTCTCAATTATCTTTCAGATTGCAACAAGCTTGCAGACCTTCCAAAACTGAACACTGAATATGAGCTGGTAAACAAACTTGACTCATCAAAAATAACAAACCGAATGTATTCCCTTGATGACGAGCAGTTCAAGCATTTTGTGAACAGCTTTAAAAAACGGGCAGAAACTTCAAAAGACAAAAACAATGGGAACATTTTGCAAATTGCCCTGAATGTTCTCAGTATTCATACCGGTAAGGGGCTTTATGTACTCGCTTACCGTGAAGTCCGTCTTGATGTTGAAAAAAAGACATTAATTGCAGGAAATAAAGTAAAAATTTGTGCGGAATTTTGTGTGGATGATTCTAAGGAAAAGAAATCAAAACTCAGCATTCAGAATTTTCTTGATAATGACGATTTTTTTCTTCTTGATGATTTTGAACGGAATGCAGAAGTGATAAAAGACACAATTACTGAGAATATAAGGAACCGGAAAAATTTTGCCGTTGATGACAGGCCGTATTTTCTTTGTATTCAGCGAGACATAAATGTAAATCTTGATAAAGAATATGAAGCAATTACAGAAATGTACGCTAAAAATGAGGTGTCAGTTCCTATTCAGGCATTTTTTGGTGAGCTTCGTTCCGTGAAACCGAATGATGAAATCCTTCCTATTGCCATTATTAATAAGAATGTCAATCTTGACCAGCTCCTTGCCATTCACAATGCGATGAATTATCCTGTGGCATACATTCAGGGACCGCCTGGAACCGGAAAAACAAGCACAATCATAAATACAATAGTAACGGCTTTCTTCAATTCAAAGACAGTTCTCTTTTCTTCTTATAACAACCACCCGATTGACGGAGTTTTCGAGAAACTTACATCTCTGAAATACAGAAATTACACCATTCCATTTCCTATCCTCAGAATCGGAAGCAACAAAGTGATTCCCGCGACTTGCAAATATGTGAAAGAGCTTCTTGCACGGATTGAAAAATTAAATGTATATGAAGATGTGCTGAATCAAAACAGACAGTCACAAATTGAACGGACAAAACAACTTACGGAGCTTTTGCAAAAACATGAAAAGCTGATTGACTTGAAAGAACGACAAGATTTGATTGAGTCAATGCTTTCAAAGAACGAGAACATGAATCTCCGGCTGAATCTTGAAGGACAGCAGTCTTCCGAAATAAAAAAGCAGCTTTCGCAAATCGGAAAAATTACAGATGAAGATGCCCTTTCCCTTGTTGATTTTGATTATGACAGACTGATGCAGTTTTTGAATTTCACTTCCGTCAAATTCTTGAAAAGACTTTTTAATCCCGAATACAAGGATTTTATGGAAATCCTGCACATTCAGGATGAAGGAAAGCAAGCGACAGCCTTCAACAAATATTTTTCTAATCCTGAAAATGTGGAAAAAATGAAAAATGTCTTTCCTGTTTTCTGTGCAACCTGCATTTCATCTCAAAAAATCGGCGAAGCCAAAACATATTTTGACATGACGATTATCGATGAGGCAAGCCAGTGCAACACGGCAGTATCTTTAGTTCCGATTATCCGCGGAAAATCTCTTATGCTTGTCGGGGATCCGCAGCAACTGAATCCTGTTATTACTCTGGATAAAAATATAAACGAAGAGCTGAAAGCAAAATACGATGTTAATGAAAGCTATGACTACATAAAAAACTCAATTTACAAGACATTCCTCGCAAATGATGCCGTAAGCCAGGAAACCCTTCTCCACAACCATTACCGATGCGCAAAAGAAATAATCGAATTCAACAACAAAAAATACTACAACAATCAGCTTAACATAAAATCAAAGACAATGTATGAAAGACCGCTTGTTTTTTGTGACATCGCGGATAATTCATCAAACATAAAAAATACAGCCCCAGAAGAGGCGGATAAAATCGTCCAGTATGTGATAAATCATTCTGATAAAAAAATCGGAATCATAACGCCCTTTAAGAACCAGAAAGATTTGATTGATTACAAACTGAAGGAAAAAGGCTTGGAAAATTGTGTAAG
>JAFPUF010000070.1 GCA_017395545.1 Treponema sp.
GGTTAAGGCCCAAATCAGCGACCAGAATTGCCTTTTCGATTTCTGTAATGAGAGATTTGTCAAACGGAGAGATAACGACAGTGCGTGCCTCTGGAATAGAAATCTGAGCGACCTGATTGAGAGGAGACTTGTTTCCGTAATAATCAACACGAACCTTGTCAAAAAGCGAAGCTGATGCGCGACCAGTTCGAATCGTGTTCATCTCATTCTTGAGACCCTCAATCGTTTTGTCCATCTTAGACTTTGCGTCAAATGCCATACTAATTCCTCCGTTTCAAGGGCAAATGCCATATCGGACTCTTTCCGATAAAAAAATACAAAAGCGGTCAGAAGCGAATCTGACCGCTATTTTCAAGGAAAATTATTTTCCGAGAATGTAAAGAGCGACCTTTTTGAATGAAAGTTTAGCTCCAACTGCTTTAGAAACTTCTTCGAGTTTTTTAGCAACAGAAACTTTGTCGTCTTTTACGAACATCTGGTCAACAAAGCAGATTTCAGCAAGGTGTTTGTTGATTTTGCCCTGAAGGATACCAGCCTTAACATTCTCCGGCTTAGAAGCCATTTTCTCGTCCTGAGCCATCTGAGCCTGGAAGATTTCTTTCTGCTCATCGATGTAGCTCTGTGGAACTTCTTCTTTTGTAGTGTAAGAAGGTGTGAATGCAGCCAAGTGCAAACAGCAGTCTTTTGCGAAGACTTTTACATCGTCAGAATCTGAGCCTTCAACGACGACAACTGCGCCAGTCTTGAAGTCTGAGTGAACGTATGTAGAAGCTGCGCTTCCAGCCGGAACATCGATAACTTCGAGGCGGCGGAGAGACATATTCTCACGGATTTTTGTAGCAAGCTCAAGAACCAAGTCCTCAAGCTCTTTTTCGACTTTTGTGTATCCTTTTTCGAATACGATGTCGAGAATTTTTTCACCCAAAGCGATAAAGTCTGTGTTTTTTGCAACGAAGTCTGTTTCGCAGGTAACTTCAGCGACAGCAATTTTATTTCCGTTCTGTCGGACGAAAATGCGGCCTTCAGAAGTAGCTCGTTCAGCGCGTTTTGCTACGGCAGCCAATCCCTTTTCTTTGAGGATTTTCTCTGCCTCAGCAGCGTCTCCGTTTGCTTCTGTGAGTGCTTTTTTACACTCCATCATGCCTGCGCATGTTTTTTCGCGCAATGCTTTTACATCAGCAGCTGTGATTGCCATTTTTAACTCCAGTATGTAATCCCGCACAAGGCGGGAATCAATTTATTTGATTTTTGACTCGTCGATTTCGTCGTCGTCGTCATCCTCAACTTCATCCTTCTTTGTATCTTCTTCAGTTGGAGTGTAGTTTGAGTAGTCAACGATTTCTTCATCGTCTTTCTTTGTAGAAGCATCAGTCTGAACATCATCCTCGTCACCGAGAGTCTCGATGATTTTGAGACCTTCTTCATTGTTTGCTTCAACAACTGCGTTAGCGATGATTGAAGTGAAGAGGCTGATAGCACGAATAGCGTCATCATTACCAGGAATCGGGTAGGTGATGCCCTCTGGGTTACAGTTTGTATCAACAACAGCAACAACAGGAATACCCATGCGGCGAGCTTCTGCAACTGCAATCTGCTCTTTGTGTGTATCAATAATGAAGATAATTCCAGGAAGTTCTTTCATATCTTTGATACCACCGAGGTTTTTCTCAAGCTTTGCCTTTTCTTTCTGAAGATTTGAGACTTCTTTCTTTGTGAGGTTGTCGAATGTTCCGTCAACTTCCA
>JAFPUF010000007.1 GCA_017395545.1 Treponema sp.
ACGATTGTGATTCCTTTTTTGTCACAGAGGGCTTTTGCCTGCTCCAAAGCACGGATTCCGCCGGCGTCGAGGTAGATTGTGCTTCTCATTCGCAAAATCAAAACTTTGTAGCTGACTCCTGCCATACCGGCTCGTTCCATTGCGATTTCAAATTTGCGGACTGTACCGAAGAAGAGAGGTCCGTCGATTTCGTAGACCATTGCTCCTTCAGGAAGATCGAGTTTTTCTTCAGGAAAGTCGATGTTGCTGATACCGCTTGTGAGAGCCTCGCGTTTGTTCTGAACTTCTGACAAATCAATCATCTTCTTGATGAAGAAGAATGCCGCAAGACCAAGACCAACTTCGATTGCAACTGTCAAATCCACGAAAACTGTGATTAAGAATGTGACTGCAAAAACTGCGATGTCCGATTTCTGTCCGTGAAGAAGTGCCCGGATTGCAGGAAAGCCAGCCATGTTCCATGCGACATTGATGAGGACTGCGGCAAGGGCTGCCATCGGGATGTAAGAAGCATATTTTCCGAAGAAAAGAAGAATAAGAAGGAGTGTGAGGGCGTGGATGATGCCTGCGACAGGTGTTTTCCCGCCGTTTTTGATGTTTGTAGCTGTTCGTGCGATTGCGCCTGTAGCCGGGATTCCGCCGAACAAAGGAGAAGCGATGTTTGCGATTCCCTGGCCGATAAGCTCTGTGTTCGAGTCGTGTTTTCCGCCTGTCATACCGTCAGCGACGACTGCGCTCAAAAGGGATTCGACTGCCGCCAGAACTGCGATTGAGATTGCTGTCGGGAAAAGCGTTCTGATTGTTGTGAGCGAGAAATCCGGGAGCTGTGGGGCCGGGAGTGTCGTCGGGATTACGAAGTGCTCCTTTCCGTTTGCAAAGAAGCCGATTGTATCGGTTTTGAGACCTGCGAATTTATCGAGAAGAATTGAAGCGACTGTCGCAAGAATAAGGACTACGAAACTTCCCGGAATCTTTTTGATGAACTTAGACCAGATGAAGATGAAAGCGAGGCAGACTGCCGCCATCAAGAATGAATAGACATTGATTGTCGAAGCTGACTTGATGTAAACGATGATTTTTGGCAAAAAGTCACCCGGCATTTTTGAGTATTCTTCACCGAGGATTACCATTGGATTTGAGAAATCAGGTGAGAGACCGAAGAAGTCACCAATCTGACCGGCTGCGATTGTGACTGCGATTCCGGCTGTGAAGCCTGTTACGATTGTATATGGAATGAATTTTACAAGACCGCCCATCTTGAAAGCGCCGAGCAGAATCAAAAGAACGCCTGCCATAAGTGTTGCAGTTGCAAGTCCGCTCAATCCGAACTGAGCGACGACTCCGTAAACGATGACGGCGAATGCACCTGTAGGGCCTCCAATCTGGACAGCCGACCCGCCGAAAGCTGAGATACAGAATCCTGCGATGATTGCTGTGAAAAGACCTGCTGCCGGATTTACGCCCGAAGCGATAGCGAATGCGATTGCCAGCGGAAGTGCGACAATGCCGACGATAAGACCTGCGATAAGGTCAGAAACAAAAGTTTTGCCGTTGTAGTCTTTTAAAGAGCTGATTAACTGTGGTTTGAACATATTTTATTGAATCCTTATGAAAATTATGCCGTTTTATGCGTTTTTATGCAATAATCCGGGGGTACGGGGGCGCACTTCAGTGATAGCCTTCACCGGGACTCGACTAAAAAATTGCCTCGCAAGTTTTTTCGCCAAAGGCGACCGACTTCCCCCCCCTTTAGTTTTTAACTTTCAGACTTTTTTCTCCGAAAATATATTTATGAAACTGTCTAAAATTACGTTTGTCATATTTTCTGTCTCTATTTTGCTGACCGGCTGCAACAAAAAAAATGTTAAGCCAGAAGAGCCGATGCAGATGGAGCAGAAGTCAGGTGACCATAAATGGTTCTGCTTTTCAAATGATTCATTTTCAGAGACCGATTTGCCTCAGCATTCGCAGATAAACTCACTCAAACCTTGGACTGAGAGCGTCCGTATCTGTGACGCGAACACAAGCGCTGACGGAAAAGCGCTTTTTCTTGTGAACCATCTTGGTGCACTTTATTTTGACGAGACCGACAATCCAGTTTTAATTCAGGACTGGCAGCTTTTTTCTGATTCAACGGCAGGAAACCTCGTTTTTGAGAATGGAAATCCATATTTTACTCTTGTAAAGAATTCATTTTTTAACAGAAATGCACGCAATTCACAAAAAAATCAGAGTCAGAGCCATATAATCAGGCTTTCGCTTGAGCAGAAAATGTTTTTCCCTGTCGTAACTTACCAGGATCTTGAGATTGAAGCAAACGGCGAGGTGACGGGAACTTATTTTGACGGTTCAGACTGGGTCAGTTCCGTAAAGTCTACGGAAAACAACAAAGTATCTTTTCACTATATCAAATGGAAATCCCTTGTTGACCTTTCGACAGTGCGTCCGTTTTCGAAAAAGGGTGACAGTTCAAGCATAAAAGTCTCGGAAATTTCAGAATCAAGTTACAGAAACCTGGTTACTCCCGAAGACTTTTCTAAGGCACCACCAAGGCTTAAGCTTCTTTTAAAATCAATACCGAAAGACTTTAACTTTACGCTTACCTGCCGGGATTTTGGCGGCACTTCTCCGAGATATTTTTCTTCTGGAGATGATGATGATTCAACGGTCTCAAATGCGATTATCAAAGACAACTGGGTTTGCGCTGTTTTTGCTGACGGAACCACATATTTTTCCGGCTCACTTGATGGTTTTCCTCTGATTAATCACGGAAAAACAGTCGCTTTCCGTCTTCCGAAGCTTCCTCCCCGGTATACTTATCAGGCATTTGCAATCAGCGGAAAATTTCTGATTGTTGCCTGGGAAGAAAGTGATTTTTATAAAACAGGAAGGGCTGGATTTTTAACCGTAGATATGGAAAAATTATTCTATACGAAATGAAAAAATATTTTTTAGTTTCTGTTTTTTTTCTTTCTCTGTTTAATCTTTTTGCACAGGAAAATTCTGCAATCGGTGATGAAGCAGTGCAGGCTGATTCTCCGGCTGAAGAAAAGGCTGGTTTCTTTTCCCGGATTGACAAATCCCTTTTCTTTACTCTCGGCCCCCGTCTTATGCTCAATACAGACGACAAAACAAAGTCTGCTCCCTCTCCTGTGATGTATTCCTTCGGTGCTGGCGGCGACTTTCTTTTTAAAAACGGTTTTTCCCTCGAAACCCAGTGTTCTTTTTTCACGAATTATTATCTCTGGGATGGTGAGAATTCACAGCCCGCTGAAGTTGAGAACCGTACGGCAACTGCAGTTTCATTTATGATAGATTTGACCGCCGGATACACTTTAAAGCTCGGCCAGAAAAAAAATCATCTGATTTCAGCTTATGCTGGTACCGGCTTTCTGATCCGCCACGCTTTCCTTTCAAACGGGGTGGATTCCGACGACACTAACAGAATTACGGGAAGCACGGCCAGCGATGATGTCTCGGATATAAACGACAGCTTTTTTAAGAATATGAATTTCTTTTATCCGGAAATCGCACTCTCTTATTCTTATGTTCTTTCTCCGCTATGGAAGGCAGGGCTCGAAACCCGGGTTTATCTTCCGGCTGGTTCGTTTTCAGAAGGCAGGGGAGTTGACAATATGATTTTTTCATTCGCAGTAAAAATTTCATACAAATAGAATATGAAAAAAATTCTTAACATCTTAAGCTTTTTCGTGTTTTTCTTTTCTCTTCCCCTGTTTTCAGAGTCAAACCTTACAAAAATCAAACATAATCCCTGGGAACTTATTATTTACAGGCCTGAAAACAAGACTGACTTTAATTCTGTACGATGTTTCGTGAAAATCGAGGATGAAAACGGTAATGATGTGAGCAGAACTAAAGTCAAGGCAACTTATGAATGGGCTTCGATACCGGGTGTGGTTAATAATTATAAAAAAAAGCTGTATCTTGACGGCGGAATGGCAATGCACCTGAACCTCAAAAAAGGAAAATACCGCTTTTCAGTGTATACTCCGCGCGAATGGCAGTGCGGCTTTTCTTCTGACAACAAAAATAAGTGGGAGTCGAATGTCTTTGAGTATGATACGGAAAATCCTGCAAAAGTGATTTTTGTAACGCCTGTGGTGAACGACAACGGATTTTACGCAGGGGAGTGGTGGATAGATTTTAAAGCGCCGAGATTCTTCAAATTTTCAGAAGGAAAGATAAAAACTGATTAAGGAAGTGCTGATTAACACTTGACGCGATTAATCAGTGTTTCCTTAAAAAACAACTTTATCCATCAGCTCGTCATTTTCGTCTGCCGGAAGATTTTCGACAATCTGACAGGGGAGGCACACTCCGCACAAAAACGGGTTCAGACCTTCTTTTTCCATTTCTGAGATATAAATGTCGTAGAAACCTTTTCCGTGTCCAAGCCGTTTTCCGTCTTTTGTAAATGCAACGCCAGGAACTATTACAAAGGGGGACGTCCCCGCAACGCCCCAAATCAGTTTTTTCAATCCATCTTTCGGCTCGCGGATGCCGTAAGTGCCGTACTCAAGCTGTTCTTCAAGCGGACGGTTTTCAAGAAAATAAAAGTCCATTTCACTTCTTCCGCATTTTATTGCCATAGAATCAACTTTTGGAACAGCTACTTTTTTTCCTTTTTCAAGCGCGTCCAGAATTACCGGGATGCAGTCTGCTTCAAGTGTGTCCGAAATGTAGGCGAGAATCAAATCAGAATCTTTGTATTCCTTAAGAGAAGTAATTTTTTCACAGAGGTTTTCTGTCAGTGAAAATTTTTCTTTTGGCAGGAGCTTTTCAATATAGTCTTTTTGAATCTTATGCATTTTTTTTCGCAGAATTTTTTTCTCGTCACAAATCATAGTATGAGGATATACGGATAAAACTAAAATAATCTTTATTAAATATTGAATAAAACTTAAATAAGGGGTAATCTTAATAAAAAGCGCCGGCACTTGTTTTGTCCGCTGCCACAAAAAAGGGCAGTGAAGATTTTATTCCGGTTGAGAGACGTATCGCAATATTTGACTGGGACGGAACACTTTAGAATTATGTTCATGAGTTCATGCAGACTGAACAGCCTGGTTACAACGGAATGAAACGCTCGGAAGCATATTACCGTCCGATGGCAGAAATCGTTGATTATCTCACTCAGAATCAGTTTACGGTCTATATCTCGACTGGAACAAACCGCTATACTCTCCGTCCACTTGCAATGGAAATTTTTAAGCTGCCGCCACATCAGATTATCGGTTCTGACAGCCTGATTGTCTGCCGTGATGTCCGTGAAATCGGTTATCAGCCAGTCCTTGCTTTTGGAAACAGCCTGACCGATGCCAGTATGCTCAACTTCGCAATTCACGGAAACAAATACAAGTCACTTGGTTTCATGCTTTGCTGTGATGATTTAGAGCGTGATACTCTAGAAGAATATAAAAAATCTGCCGATAATTAATAGATGAAAAAGGTACTTGTCATTTTAACCGGTTTAATTATCTCAACAGCTGTTTTTGCTCAGGATACTGAATTCGATGCCGTGTCAGGGGCTGCAGGACTTGCTGTTGAAGAAGAACCGAAAGTCAAAAAAAATTCTCTGGCAGGGGTGAGCGATGTTCCTTCTTCAAAACGGCCGAAATCCCCGGATTCATCAAAGGTAGCAGACCTTAACAACACCGACCCGGAAGCAAACGAAAAGAACGCTGACATCTTAAAATTCGGACTCGAAGAGGATATTCTGGAACTTATCGATACGATGACCCAGAAAAAAGACGTACGTTTCGTGAATGAAGTCTATGATCTTTTTCAGGACACAAAATCAGTTGCAGTCAGGGAGAAAATCCTTTATTTCTTTAAGACTATCGAAGACCCTTGTCTTGAAGATTATGCCGTCATGATTCTGAATGATCCCTATGACGAGAAAAACTCTACAGTTAATGCCTGTTTTTCGTATTTACAGATGGCTAAAACGAAAGAAGCCGTCCCTGCTATATGCACATTACTTGAAAGTGACAGCGATGAATATTTTTCAGGTGCCATCGAAACTCTTGGAAAAATCGGCGGAAGCCGTGAAGCCCTTTATATTACCGAATATCTTGAACGGGATGATTTGACTGTCGCCCAGAGACAGAGCCTGGTCCGTGTTCTTGGTCAGCTCCATGCAACAGAAACTTATGATAAACTCGTTGAATACGCTCAGGATGAAGATGAGAATGCTTTCGTGAGAATGTACAGCGCCGAAGCCATCGGAGTCATGGAAAAGCCGGAAGCACAGCAGGTTCTCTCAGATTTATTTGAAGACTCAAACCCGAACCTCAGACAGTATGTAATTAAGGGAATCTCTCATTTTAAGAACAAAGAGGCTGATGAAATCCTGATTCAGGGGCTTAAAGACAGTCACTACAAAGTCCGTCAGGAAGCAATCTCTGCAATAAAAGATAATGATGTAAAAGATGCAGATGAATACCTGATTTACCGTGCAAAAAATGATCCTGTTCAGGCTGTAAAAAATGATTCGATTTCTGTTCTTGCGAAACTCAACACCTCAAAAGGAAATGAATATCTTCTGAGCCAGATTACAGAAAAAAAAGTTACTGATGCTCAGAAAGCCCGTGTTGCTAAAGTACTTCTCGAAGAAGGCCACGGAATTCCTGAAATTGTGGAGCTTTCCAAAGAGACGCTAAAGGATGATCGAAGAAAGCAGCTCCGCTATGCCCTTGGAAAAGAAATGGCAAAATATGAAAACTCTGCGTTTGCTGAAGTTGCGCTTTTGTATCTTAAAAATAAAGATTTATCAACTGCCGGTACAGGCCTTGACATCTGGGCAAAAGGCCGTTATTCAAACTGCGATGATGAAGTAAACAATCTTGCTGATAAAGCCGATCTGAATGCTAAAAATAAAAATCAACTCGCAATAAAAGCTGCACGTCTCCTTGGACGTGACCTTGAAAAGCAGACTGAAGAAAAACAAAAAGAAAAAGAGAAAAAAGAAAGTCCGAAAAACGATGCCGGTGCCGGAATAGGCGATGCAAAATAGTTTTAAAATACATTTCTAAAATAAAAATCCTACTTGACAATTTGCGCAATCGGTTGCACAATAAAATTATGAGCAATCGGTTGCGCAACTCAAACATTACAATGGACGACATCGCTGAGGCACTTGGGCTTTCAAAAAGCACAGTTTCCCGTGCGCTTTCTGATTCAGGCAGAATCAGTTCAGAAACAAGAATAAAAGTCCAGAATTTCGCAAAAGAACACGGTTTTAAACCAAATCTTGTCGCAAAGGCTCTTGCCGGCCAAAAAACATTCAATATTGCCGTCGCAATGCCTTTTGAAGCCAGTGCAGTTCAGATGATGTTCTTCCATGAGTGCCTTTCAGGGATTGTAGCCCGTGCTTCCAGAGACGGTTACAGCGTCCTTGTATGCATGACGGAAAAAAAAGACAACGGAATCCTTGAGAGCGTTCTTGAGAACAAAAAAGTCGATGCGGTGGTTCTTACCCAGCTTAAGCGTGGTGACAAAAATCTTGCACTCTTAAAAAAATACCCGATTCCTTTTGTTGTAATTGGTTCGGGGGCAGGGGACGGAATTGTTCAGGTCGATTCACGTATGAAAGAAAACTGTGCTGAATTCACAAAAATGTGCATAAAGAATCTTCCTGAGAAGGGAAATGTTCTTTTTGTGTGCGGTTCTCTTGACGTTGAGGCTAACAACAATCGTCTTTCAGGTTTTTTGAACGGAATGGAAGAGTCTGGTTCTTCCCTGCAATATGCGGTCTGTACCGAAGCAAGCGATTTTGCCGATGAAATCACCCTCAAAAACTGGAACCTGGTTCTCTGCTCAGATGATGTCGTTTGTATGCAGGTTCTTGAAATCCTGAAAGAAAAGAATATTGCTGTCGGAAAAGATGTGAAAATCGCTTCTTTCCATGACAGCGTTCTTCTTGAAAGCCATTCGCCAGCAATCAGTGCCGTAAAGGTCGATGCCTTTGCCCTCGGCGAAAAATCTTCGGAGCTTTCTCTTGCTCTCGTAAAGGGAAGTGAATGTGAAAACATAAATTATGTGGACTGCTCGTTCGCAATGCGGGCATCAACTGACTAAAAAAAAATAAGGAGTGTCTTATGAAAAAGTGTGTGAAAATCGGAATCCTGCTTGCTTGTGCGGCGGGGATTTTGACTTCTTGTAATGAAAAGAAAAAGACTGACAGTGATAAGGTTACGCTCACTGTCTGGGAATCAACGAACGGACCGGACGAATTCATCCAGCGTGCGGGCGCTATTTTTGAGCAGACTCATCCAAACATAAAGATTAAGTTTCAGAATGTTGAGCTTGGCGACACGACGGGGCAGATTGCGCTTGACGGACCTGCCGGAAAGGGCGCTGATATTTTTGCCGCTCCGCATGACAGGCTGGGTTCTCTTGTTGCTGGTGGTCATGTCCTTGCAACTGTAAATCCCGATGAGGTCAAATCTCGTGCCCTTGCTTCATGTTCAAAGGCTCTTACTTATGACGGAACGATGTACGGTTATCCTGTATCGGCTGAGACTTATGCTCTTTTCTACAACAAAAATCTGATTTCAGAAAATGAAGTTCCAAAAACATGGGAAGAACTTGCTAAGTGGACCACAGACTTCAACGCAAAGAATCCTGGAAAATACGGTTTCGTTATGGATGTCGGAAACGCTTACTATACAATTCTTTTCACCACAAGCGACGGAAACCGGCTCTTCGGAAAAGACGGAACTGACCGAAAGAATTCAAATATCAACGCTCCTGCCTCAGTCAACGGAATGAAATTCTTTCAGGGGCTGAGAAGTGCTCTTCCGGTTCCTGCAAGCGACCTTGATACTGCTACCGTTGACGGAGCCTTCCAGAGCGGAAATGCCGCAATGCACATAACCGGACTTTGGAATGTAGTTCCTTTTGAGAAAGCCGGAATAAAATTCGGTGTCGCTCCTATTCCTGCTTTGCCGGGAAACACTGAGCCTGCCGCTACATTCAGCGGAACCCGGGCAATGTTCGTCTCTGCTTATTCTGACCATCCTGCTGAGGCAAACGAATTCGCTTCTTTCCTTATGAGCAATGAGATGCAGAAACTGCGCTTTGAAATCACTGGAGCTCTTCCTTCGATTGATATTGCACTTGACAGTCCTTATGCCGCCGGCTTCATAAAGCAGCTCGAATATGCGTTCCCTATGCCGACTTTGCCTGAGATGTCAATGTTCTGGGAATCAATGAACAGCGCAAGTAAAAATATCTGGAATGGCGCAGATGTTAAAACTGAGCTCGATGCTTGTAATGCTTCGATGGTAGGAAAATAAATTATGGAACTTAGGCGAGATTTGTCAGATTTAAAGAAGATTTCTCGTTCCGCATCCTGTTTTATGGGGCTGAGCCATCTTCTTTACCTTAAGGACTATGTGAAAGGCGTGTTTTTTGCCCTTTGCGAGCTTGGCTTTATCGCATGCCTTCCATTCATCATTAAAAAAATTACCGGACTAGTGACGCTCGGTTCCCCGCACCCGGAGCTTCCGATTAAAATGCGTGACAATTCAATCTTTATGATGATTGACGGTATTCTTGTTCTTGCGATTGTCGTAATTTTTGCAATTGTATACGTGCTGAGCGTAAAAAGTGCTCAGGCAGGCTACAGGGAATATTGCAGGACCGGACGTTTCAAGAGACAGAAAGACCTTTTTGATTCTGCGATGGGAAAATCTTTCCCGATTTTCGGACTGACTCCGGCTTTCGTGATGATCCTTGTTTTCGTCGTCGTTCCGCTTGTGTTCAGCGTTCTGGTGGCGTTCACAAACTATTCTGACCCTTCTCATATTCCGCCGAACAACACCGTGGACTGGGTTGGCTTTCAGAATTTCGCAGAGCTTTTGGGCGGGGAGAACACATGGTCGATCGGATTTCTGCGTGTCGCCGTATGGACTCTGGTTTGGGCGGTTCTTTCGACATTCACCTGTTATTTTGGTGGTCTTCTTGTCGCTGTCTGCCTTAAAGAAATTGATTTTCATATTGCGCCAGTTTTCCGCTTTATCTTTATCTTGCCGTATGCGGTTCCTTCAGTTGTCTCGATGCTCGTCTGGAAAAACCTTCTGAACGGCTCTTTCGGAATCGTAAACCGCACTTTAATGCAAATAGGGCTTATCTCACAGCCAATTCCGTGGCTCGGAAGTCCGATCATGGCACAGTTCACTTGCGTTGTGGTCAATCTCTGGGCTGGTTTCGGCTACTTCATGCTGCTTTCGATGGGAACGATGACCGCAATCAGCGATGACATGAACGAGGCGGCTAAGATTGACGGGGCTAACAGAAGGCAGATTTTCTCAAAAATCACTCTTCCTCTTGTTTTGTACCAGACTCTGCCATTGATTATTATGAGTTTTGCGCACAATGTGAACAATTTCGGTGCGATTTACTTCCTCACTAACGGCGCTCCTACAGTCTCAGATACAACAACTACACTGGCAGGAAGCACTGATATCCTCGTGACATGGATTTACAAGCTCACGATTACGCTTATGAAGTACAACTATGCTTCTGTGATTGCGGTGATGATTTTCATCGTTCTTGCTCCTTTCGCAATCTGGCAGTTCAGACAGACTAAGGCTTACAAGGAAGGTTCGGTATGATAAAAGAACATGACATGCACGCTTTTACGAAATCATTCATTTATCTGATTTTCTTTGTGATTTCGATTTTTGTTATTTATCCTCTGGTTTATGTTGTCAGCGGAGCTTTTGCCCCGGGAAACTCAATCGCTTCCTTGAATATTGTGCCTTTTAAGGGCGGTTTTACGATTCAGCATTTTGTTGACCTCTTCACCAAAACTGACTACGGCCACTGGTTTTTGAATACGCTGATTATCGCCGTTGAGACAAGTGCGGCTACCGTGGTGCTTTCGTCACTTTCGGCATATGTTTTCAGCCGTTTCCAGTTCACCTTCAAAAAGTCTTTCCTTATGAGTCTTTTGATTCTCCAGATTTTCCCGAGTTTTGTCGGAATGATTGCGATTTATGTGATTCTTCTCCGTGTCGGAGGTCTTGATACTCTCTGGGGGCTTGTTCTGGTCTACACGGCTGGAAACATCCCTTACAACGCATGGCTCGTCAAGAATTACATGGATACGGTCTCGAAAAGCCTTGACGAGGCTGCACGAATTGACGGTGCAAGCCATTTTAGGGTTTTCTGGCAGATAATTTTGCCGATTGCAAAGCCGATTATCATTTTTCTTGCGATTACGAGCTTTACGGCTCCCTGGATGGACTTCATTTTCCCGAAAATGGTTCTCCGCAGCACTGAAAATCAGACTCTTGCGCTCGGACTCTTCGGCTTTGTCTCGGACAAAAAGAATGAGTTCACGATATTTGCCGCAGGCTCGCTTCTGGTCTCAATTCCGTTCGTGATTTTCTTCCTTATGACACAAAAAACATTGATTTCAAGCTTCGGCGGAGCGGCTGTAAAAGAATAATTAAAAGCTTAAAAAAAACGGTGGTGTACTTCTGAAGTGCTCCACCGCTTTCTTTTTTTTGAACTTGTCTATGCTTCTTCGATTTCCCGGTATTTTTCGGGATTTGCTCTGAAAGCGACGATAGGTGAGTCTGGATCACTTGAAGCGTAATCAAGTGCCTGGCTTGCTTCGAGGAGAAGACGTTCTGCCTTGATTTTTCGGCCCGCTACTGAAGAAATGCCAACAGAAACTTCATTTACTGAATTATTGTCCTTTAAGAAATCGGAAACTTCGTTGTAGATTCCTTCAAACTTGTCGACTGTATTCTGTAAATCAGCGTCTGCCATGACGACTGCATAAGAATCTGCTTTGTATTCAAATAATTCAGGATTATCAGAAGAAATATGATTTTTTATAAGTGAGACTATTTTACCGGAAATTGAGTTTCCTCTGTCGAGAGAATTGATTTTAATAAGTGTTATGGTGAGGTTATTTTTTCCGTTTGCAATCTGCTCATCGATAAAAGGTTCGAGTTCGTTTTCAAGAAGTAATCCTGTAATCTGAGAAGAATTTCTTGCTGGTTTTTGTTCTGAATGCTCCGGGAGGCCGGGTTCTTCAGCTGTAAAATCCGGAATATTTTCTTCCTGAATCTCTTCTGTTTCGTTTTGAGAATCGATATCATCTAATGTAACAGGAATAGCTTCAAAAACCGGCTCTTCTTCTGAATCTTCTGAGAAAATATCGGATTCTTCTGCATTCTGCTGTTCAAACTGGTCAATAATGTCAAGACTTTCATCTTCTCCGGTGGCTTCAGTTGCTTTAGTATCAACAAACCAGTCGTTTACGTTAGAATTTCTTGAAGTATGGGTAACCGGTGTGTCATCGTCAAAATTGATTGAAATCTCTTCAGTTTCGATTTCAGGCTTTTCTTCTGTTTTTTTCGCAGGTTCAGGATTAAAAATCGGTTTTACAGGTGTTGAGTTTGATTCTGATGTGTTTTTAGCTTCTGATTTTACAACTGATTCAGTTTTTGCATGCGAAGTAGTTTCTTTCGTTTCTTTCACTTC
>JAFPUF010000071.1 GCA_017395545.1 Treponema sp.
GAAACAAATGCAGATAAAATCCTGGCTGAGGCCATGAGAATGAGCGAGAAAATCGAGGCGGATATTCTCGTAAATCCAAAAAAATACCGGGTCCTTACGGGTGACCGCCCGACAGGCCGACTTCATATCGGGCACTATTTCGGCTCCCTTAAAAACCGTGTTCGCCTTTCAAAACTCGGCGTTCCGACTATGATTCTGATTGCAGACTATCAGGTCCTTACCGACCACGACGCATTCGACAAAATCAGCGAGAATACAAAAGAACTTGTTATAGATTATCTTGCTGCCGGAATTGAGCCTGGCGAGAATGTAGCGATTTACCCGCACAGCCATGTTCCTGAGGCAAACCAGCTCATGGTTCCGTTCCTCACGCTTGTCACAAAAGGCGATCTTGACCGAAACCCGACAGTAAAGGACGAAATGGCAAAGTCAACGATTCCGCTCAACGCAGGAATGTACACTTATCCTGTTCATCAGGCTGTAGACATTCTTTTCTGCAAGGGAAATGTCGTTCCGGTCGGAAAAGACCAGCTTCCACATCTTGAAATCGCACGGCAGATTGCACGCCGTTTCAACAATAAATTCTGTAAGAACTCCGAGCCTGTTTTCCCGGAGCCGCACGCACTTCTTTCAAAAACTCCGATGATTATGGGCTTGGACGGAAGCGCAAAAATGTCAAAGTCTCTCGGAAACACAATCATGCTTTCTGCAACCGAAGATGAGACGGCAAAGGCAATTAAAAAGGCAAAAACCGATCAGGACAGGCATATCACTTACGATCCTGTAAAACGCCCTGAAGTTGCAAACCTTCTCCGAATTATTTCGCTTTGTACGGGCGAAGAACCTGAGGCAATTGCTGAGAGAATCGGAGACGGTGGAGGCGGAATGCTCAAAAACACTCTCACTGAGGCTTTGAACGAGCATCTGCGTCCGCTCCGCACAAAACGTGCCGAACTTGAGCAGCAGCCAGAACTTATCAAAAAAGTCCTCAACGAAGGCGTTGAAAAAGCCCGTGAAATCGCAAGCAAAACGCTCCTTGAAGTGCGCCACGTGATGAACATGGAGATATAGGATTTTTTCGCTGAGAACACAGATGAAAATAATCTGTGTAAATCTGTGTAAATCTGTGGATTAAATTATGCTTCTTTCAAAAAAAACTCTTTCTTCGCAGAGAATAAAAGAGCTTAATGCCTTTGCGAAGGGAATTTCCATAAAATTCTCTAACCTGAATCTTCTTCAGCTCGCTTTTACCCACCGGTCATATTCAAACGAAGGCCATGCGGTAAAGCATGAGAACAACGAGCGCCTTGAATTTCTTGGTGACAGTGTTCTCGGAATGGCGACAGCGGCCTATCTTTACGGGCATTTTATGGACAATCCGGAGGGAGACCTTGCAAAAATCAAAAGTTTCGTCGTCAGCGAGCAGAGCCTTGGTCCAATCGGTCTTAGAATTGGTATCGACAAAATGCTGATTCTGGGGAAGGGCGAAGAAATGAGCGGCGGACGCACAAAAAGGGCGATTCTTGCCGATGCTGTCGAAGCTGTAATCGGAGCGTACTATCTCGATGCGGGCTACAAGGCGGCCGAGAAACTCGTTCTCTCCTTTATGATTCCGGAAATCGAAAAATTTATCTCAAGCAGCGGAGCAAAAGATTACAAGTCTATGCTTCAGGAAGCGCACCAGAAAAAATACAAGACTGTTCCTGTTTACGAGCTGGTAAAAGAGACCGGACCTGACCATGAAAGGACTTTCTGGGTGTCGGTTCATCTGAAAAACGCGACATACGGCCCTGAATGCGGAAAAAGCAAAAAAGAGGCTGAGCAGAACGCAGCAAAAAAAGCCTGGCTTGAGTTAAGCAGCGGGGAATAGATTTATTCTTAAGCCTTTAACCGTAATTCCCAGAGCCTGTGTGCTTTTGTTCCCTTGAAATCTTCAGGAAGACTTTTTTCGGTCATGTCGGTGATTTGTATTGATTTGCCCGAGTCTGTCGTTTCTGGAAGAAGATTTTCATCAAACTTTAAGCGGTGCGAGTTCGTCGAAAAATAAAGGATTCCTTCCGGATTCAAAAGATTTACGCATTTTTTTACAAGTTCCGGCCAGTCACGGTTTATGTCAAGCGTATTTCTTGTTGCCTTTGAATTTGAGAAGGTCGGAGGATCAAGGATGATGATATCGTACCGGTTTGAGCCTTCTGCGTTCGGCACTTCTGCAAGTTTCTGGTTTAAAAAGCCTGTAACATCAGCGCGCGTAAAGATGAATTTTTTGTCATCAGGATCGAAATCATTCAGTGCGAAATTAAATCTTGCCCATTCGATGTAAGTTTTGCTCAAATCAACAGACTCAACCCTCCGGGCTTTTCCTTCTGCCGCATAGACTGAGAATGAGCCTGTGTAGCAGAAAAGATTAAGGACAGATTTTCCCTGGCATTTTGAGCGAACGATTGAGCGCAACGGTCGGTGGTCAAAGAAAAGACCGGTATCGAGGTAGTCGCTGAGGTTCACTTTGAAAAGCTGTCCGTACTCCTGAACGTAATTTTCGACAGTCTGTTTTGATTCAATTTTTTCGTACTGATTTTCGCCTTTCTGCTTTTTGCGGAGTTTTTTTATGATTCGGTTTTCGGGAATTTCAAGTGTTTCTGAAACAGCCTTTGCCATTTCGTTGAGCCAGATTTCTTCGTCTTCATCAGATTTTTCGTATGGTCTTTCGTAAAGATAAAGATGTACGAAAAAGCGGCTGTTTTTTTCTTTTGTGGCGGTCAAATCGTTTGCGGAGATTTTAGCTTCTTCTTCACGAAGAAATTTTGCTGCCTCGATTTTTGAGTCCATTCCGTCAGGAAGTGTTTCGTACAAATCAACAGCGAGGGGGACTTCAGGAATATCGCGGTCGTAAAGACGGTAGCAGGTGACTCTTTCGCGCCTTGCCCATTTTCGTAAGGTTTTGTATTTTTTTGCCAGTCTGTTTGCAAAAATTTTTGCCTGATATTCGTTCTGTTCTTTTGTATTCTGATTCATAATTTTCCTTTTTCGGTTCCTCAGATTATCACAGAATCGTTCAGATTTCTATATGCTTTGTTGTGAAAGAATCCGTTGCTTTATTTTTCTTTTTATTATGATATAATCTTTTTCAAATGAAATTTACAATTCTTATAATTGATGATGAAAAAAATATACGCGAAGGTCTTGCCGCTGATTTTGAGATGGACGGTTACAATGTCAAAATCGCTGCAAATGGAAACGAAGGCCTGTCACTTTTAGAGAAGGGGGATATTGACCTGGTAATTACAGATTTACGGATGCCGGGTTCGATTTCAGGTGAGCAGGTTCTCCGTGAAGTTACGACGAAAATGCCTGGAATTCCCGTGATTGTCCTTACGGGTCATGGTTCCATTGATGCAGCTGTAAAAGCAATGCAGGACGGAGCATACGATTTCCTTACAAAACCATTGAACCTTACCCAGCTTGAAGTAATCGTAAAACGTGCCCTTGAAGGCCGGGAACTCTCCCTTAAACACAGGGAGCTTTTAAAGCAGGTATCTGTTCAGAAAAAAGAGAGCAGCATAATCGGAAAGAGTGCCGCAATGCAGAGGGTAATGACGCTCGTAAAAAAAGTCGCAGATGCAAGAATTTCAGTTCTTATAACCGGTGAGACTGGTGTTGGCAAGGAAGTCGTCGCAAATGCCATTCACAATCTCTCATCCAGAAGTGACAAACCTTTTGTTCCGGTTGTATGCTCGTCTTTGAGCGAAACTCTCCTCGAAAGCGAACTTTTTGGTCATGAAAAAGGTGCGTTTACAAATGCAGACAGCCTGCACAAAGGAAAATTTGAGCTTGCTCACGGAGGAACGATTTTTCTGGACGAAATCGGTGAAATTAATCAGAGCGTCCAGGTAAAACTGCTTCGTGTACTTCAGGAAAAAAAGTTTGAGCGGGTAGGTGGAGAAGAATCAATCGAGGTTGATGTCAGAATCCTTGCCGCAACGAACAAAAATCTTGAGGAAGAAGTCAAGGCCGGCCGCTTCCGTGAGGACTTGTATTTCAGACTGAACGGAATTCATATTGAAGTTCCGCCGCTGCGTGAACGGAAGGACGATATTCCGCTTCTTCTGAACAGTTTTCTTGAGCGCTATAACGAAGAAAACGGAAAAAATATCAGGGGATTTGACAATCAGGCGAGAAATGCGCTTTATAAATACGACTGGCCTGGAAACATCCGTGAGCTTCAGCACTGCGTTGAAAGTTCAGTTGTTATGGCAGGCTCTGATGAAATCACACTTGAAGATTTGCCGCCTTCCGTGAGCCGTTCCGGAAAAGTCGAGACGATTTCAATTCCTGTAGGTACAACTCTCGAAGAAGCCGAGAAAATCATAATTCAGGAGACGCTTGCCGCCAACAAAGGCAATAAGAGCAAAACCGCTGATGTCCTTGGAATCGGCCGTAAGACACTTCACAGAAAACTGGACGAATGGGGGGAAGAGTGAAAAGCTGTGAGCGGATTTACATCAAAACACAAAAAAAATAATTTTTTTTTGAAAAATCTTTGTAAAACGCTTGACACTTTTTTGTGATTCCTATATATTTATTCTCACATTGCATTCCCCGATTGTGTAATGGTAGCACCTCAGATTCTGGTTCTGATTGTGGGGGTTCGAATCCTCCTTGGGGAACAACAGGTTGCGGTGGTTGATTTTCAATGACCGCAATTTTTTTGGCCGCATCGAATATCGGTTTAGTTCGCCGCCCTCTCAAGGCGGAGAGACGGGTTCGACTCCCGTTGTGGCTATAAGATAATCCTCAGAAAGTCGCTAGTTTGTGAATCTCGGCTTATGTCGGGATTTTTTTTTATTTGTGGCACAAAATGAAAAATAAATCTGTCTTTTTGAATGGAATTGCTGCAGGAATACCGATTGGACTTGGGTATTTTGCGGTTTCTTTTTCTCTTGGAATTGTCGCACGTAAGGCCGGTCTTTCGCCTGTTCAGGGCTTTATCGCAAGTTTCTTTAACCTTGCTTCTGCCGGAGAATACGCACTTTTTACTTCCATTGAGCAGCTTGTCACATACATTGAAGTCGCTGTCATTACTTTTGTGGTCAATGCTCGTTATCTTCTTATGAGCTGTGCCCTGAGCCAGAGATTCTCACCTGAAACTCCTTTTTATCATCGATTTTTTGTTGCTTTCGGAATCACAGATGAGATTTTCGGAGTCTCAATAGCTCAGAAAGGTACGTTGAATCCTTTTTACAATTATGGTGCAATGCTGATTGCAGTTCCTCTCTGGAGTCTTGGTACTTCACTCGGAATTATCGCCGGGAATATGCTTCCGAATCTTGTCGTTGATGCTCTTTCCGTGGCTCTTTATGGAATGTTCATAGCAATCATAATCCCGCCCGCCAAAAAAAATATGACGATTGCATCTGCCGTTGCTGTAAGTTTTGCGCTGAGTTATGCGTTCTCAGTTCTGCCATACATAAATAATCTTTCAAGTGGAAACAGGACGATAATTCTTACAGTTGCGATTTCTGCCGTGCTGGCGTACTTAAAGCCGATTGAGGAAGAGGAAAACAAAAAACGGGAAACGGAAAGTTAAGGAAACACTGATTAATTCAATCGAGAATTAATCAGTGTTCTCATTGAATGTTAAAAACGGAGATTTTTATGTCAGGAAATATTTACATTTACATTTTTACGGCTTTTGCAGTCTCTTATTTGATTCGTGTTCTCCCGCTTACTCTTATTCGTAAGCCGATTAAAAATCAGTTTATCCGCTCTTTTTTGTATTACGTTCCCTATGTCACTCTTTCTGTGATGACTTTCCCTGCGATTGTTGAGGCGACAAGTTCTCCGGTAGCCGGGATTGCAGCCCTTGTGGTCGGGGTAGTGCTGGCTATTTTTGGTGCCGGACTTTTCCCTGTAGCGATTGCGTGCTGTGTGGTTGCGTTTATAGCGGAATATTTACTGCGCCTGTGAATAATTGCAGCTTCCTTTCTGGGAGGCTGCCTTTTTTTTCCTTTTCATTGATTTTTCCATAACAAAACATTATATTTTTCTTATGCTGTGTTTGAAGTTTCTAATAAATAAGAAATTTCTGTCTTTATTTTTTTCTTTCTTTTTTTTGATTCTTTCTCTTAGTTCCGAGGCCGCTCCAGAATGGCTTTTTAATTATCGCAGCGTTTATCCTGATTCAATTTATGTGGCACAGCGGGGGAGCGGAAACAGTTCTGAAGAAGCCCGAAATGAAGCGCTTGCGTCCCTTGCAAGGTATTTTAAAACTCAGGTTACTGCAAAAGTCTCTACTTCCATCAAAACGATAAATTCTGGTGAGGAATTCACTGAAATTTCCGGCACCGAAAATTCAGTTCTTATCGAGTCTGAGGCAGAATTGTCCGGAGTGGAGACGACACAGCCTTATTTCAGTGAAGAACTGAATGCCTGGTATTGCGTTGCTTATCTTGAAAAAAACACGGCATACAGTCTTTTTAAAAGCGAGATAAAGCGTTCAGAGCAGATTTTCCTCACTTTTTTTGAAAGGGCACAAAGTCCGCGGAATGACAGCATTTCAAAACGAAGTTTCTATAAGCAGGCATGGGAAAAAGGCCAGGATTTTCTTTCAAAACTCGAATACGGAAGACTTCTTAACCCGGACGTTGAAATCGAATTTTCTGAAAGCCTTGCTTCTTTTTATGAGATTCCGGCACTTATGAGTGGCGAAACTGAAAATCTTACCGTTCGCCTCGAGATTTATGATGACTACGAAAACATTATTTATACAGCCGTTTCAAAATCGTTTGAAAAAGCAGGTTTCATTGTGAGTGAAAACGGAAATTATTCTGCAAAAGTTTTTGTCAGCCCGAACATCGAGGGCGATTCTCCCTTTGCGGCATTTCCCTCATTAAAAATGGAGCTTTCGAAATCAAACGGAAATTCAGTTTTTTCATATCAGGAAAAAGTAGAAAAAAAAACGGCTGCTTACAAAATAAATATTCTGAAGAAAAAGTCTTATCCTTTTCTTGCACAGCTTGTTAATGAAAATCTTGGGACTGAACTGTCAAAAAAGTTCGGTCAGGATTAAATAAAAAAATCGTACATTTTGGAGGAAAAAATGAAAAAAATGTATTCAAAGGCTGCGGTAACAATTGCCGCAATCGCAGGTCTTTCAGTTTTTGTCAGCTGCGGAACCACTTCAAATTCTGCAGGAACAACAGGAAGCACTTCCAGCGACACAAAAGCTATGGCTGCTTCTGCAGTTGTTGCGCCACAGAAATCTCAGGACGAATTCGCAGTCGTTGACTGGTTCGGACGAGCCCTTGACGAACCGGCTGCTCCAACCTGGCTTAAAAATATGAGCCGCGGAAATTCTGATTTGTTCAAAAAAGAAAAAGGTCTTGAACCAGGCAGAATCGTTAAGTTCTCAAGCGCAACAGGAAGAACAGAACCTGAGGCACAGGCATTCAGCCGTGCAGGATTCGCATATTCTCAGGCAGCAGAACTCAATCAGAAAGTAATCGGACGAGTAGGACAGGGCTTGAATGACGAGGGACAACTTGAGGCACTTTATCTTGCAGCAAGTGAGTCAAAAGCTCAGATGGCAGGTCTTCGTGAAGAACTCACATTCTGGCAGAAAGTCCGCTCTAAGAACATCGAGACACAGGAAACACGCGAATATTACATCTACTACACAGTCTACTCAATGGACAAGGCAACCTGGGATGCAATCGTCCAGAACTATATGCAGCAGATTCTCACAAAAGATACTCTGACCAGCGAGACAAAACAGAAAGTCGGCGCTTTGTTCAGCGAAATGAAAGAAGATTCTGACAAAGTAGACGCAAAGAAAGCTGAGGAAGAGAAAAAACTCTACGATGCTCAGATGGCACGAATCCGTGAGAACGAGGCTAAAGCAAACGCAGAAGCAGCCCGTGCAAAGGCAGATGCTGCCGCTTCAAGCGCAGAGGCTGCAAAAGCTTCTCAGAAAACAGCAGAAGCTGCTCTCGAAGCAAAGAAAATCGATGCTGAGGAAGCACGTGCACGCCGGGCTGCTGAAGAAGCCCGTGAAAATCTCGAGTGGATGCAGTATCTTGAGTAGGATTTTATAAGGATTTGTGGTGATGAAAAAAATCTGGATTTGTCTCTTCGCTTTTATTTCAGTTTGTCTCTCTGCCCAGGAAAACAACGGTTATTATATCGGTGACGGAGGCAGGGGGCAGAGTATCCTTATCTACGAAAGCAGGATGGAGGGCTCAAAGAATGACAGCGAATTCGTCACGTCCATGATAAAAAAAGACGTCATCTCAAATCTTTCACTTTATTCGGCTCTCAATGTAATTGACAAGGACCAGCAGGAAATTGTCAAAAAATTACAGAGAGAGTCGGAAAACATCGAATATGATGATTCAGACCCGATTGAAATCGGGAAACTTATTCAGGCAAAAAAATATGTTACGCTGACGACGGCGTTCATTTCAGGAAAATACCGCATCTCTTTTGAAATTTTTGACATCGAGACCGGAAGTGCGGCCGGCGGATATAATTCAAAAAATCTTTATGACCAGAAAGATGATTATATTTTAAAAGCACCGCGTGAAGCGACTGCGGAAATCCTGAGTCAGCTCGGGATTAAGCTCAGCCCGTCAGGAAAACGAAGCCTCCTCCCTGAAATCGAAGGGAAAGGCGACATAAAACAGGCTCTCAATGATTCCCAGGAGAATCTTGCATCAATCAAAGAGGAGCTTGATAAAACATATGAACAGTTAAAAAAGACGACGGCAACTCAGATTGCGGACCAGCAGGCAAGAAACCAGAAAGCCCGTCTTGAACTGAAAGAAAAAATGCTCATTGAGCAGCAGAAACGCGAGCAGAGCAAAATTGCCCGTCTCGAAGAGGATGCGCTCCGTCAGCAGCAGGAAGAAGAAAAAGACCAGGCCCGAACCGAAGAACAGAGGGCAACGATTAAAAAATTCGGCCAGGAAGTCGAGGCAAAGGTCGCCCAGATACATAAACAGCGCTCTCAGAACATGAGCGCACTTCAGAAAATAACAGTTATAGAAAGCGAGAAACAGCTTCTCATTGATAACTGGACCGACATCGAAAACGGTTCTGCCGATTCAATGGTAAAACTCGAAGAAGAATGTAAACAGGCGCAGGAGAAGCGCAAGAGTCAGAAGCCGAGACCCAGCGAAGTAAATCCGGACGGAACTCTCAGCGAACTTGCACAGCAGCTTCTCGAAACAGATCTTGAAATTATACGCGACAAATATGAAAACCTTCAGAAAGCGAATAAAGAAAACGAGGCACGACTCAAGCTTTCACAGGATACACTCAAAAAAAGGATAACGACTGATATCAATAATCTCGTTAAAAATTCGTATATTGCCGATACACTTGCAAATGACGGGCTCTTTCTGCGGATGGGAGATTATGATGTCAACAAACTCGGATGGAAATTCACCCTTACATACACGATGAACGACCAGACGATTTTTACTTCTGAAGACTTCTTCACTTACAAAGAGATTACCGGAAATGAAGTTCCTCAGATTCCGGGCAAAAACGACAAAAAATACAGGCAGAAAGTTACGCAGTATTATGATTTTCTGGATATAGTCGAGAGTATCGACAGTTTTTTCAGAATGAATGTGCCATATATTCAGTCAAAGATTGAATACGATGTTATTGACCTGTCGAGCATCTCGCCGTCGGTTTATGGAATCAGTGTGAAAGAATTACAGTTTATAAACATTCAGACTGGAAAAGTCTTTAAAAAACAGAAAATCCTTAAAGAAAATATTTTCATAAACAACCCGACTCTCACATTAAAGCCGGTTGATGATACCGTAAAGCAGAGAGTTTCCGGTTCTGAAAGCAAAGAAATTGAAAAGTGGCTTGGGAAAGATGATATCGGCGAACATCTTAAGAAAAATGCCCGTCTTGCCGGCCTTTCAAGCGATAACGAGGCTGTCACAAAATATGCCCAGCAGAAGGCTCTTGTTACAGTTTCTGGCGGCAATTTTGTAATGGGGGATCCGGATTACTACAGCAAAAAGATTTACGTTAACGGATTCAAAATGAGCGCGACTGAAGTAACGCAGAAACTGTATCAGGTCATCACGGGGGAAAATCCGTCTGAACATAAAGGCGACTCTTTGCCTGTCGAAAATATAAGCCTTAAAGATGCGGCATCATTCTGCAATAAGCTCAGTCTTTCTTCAAAATTAACGCCCTGCTACAGCGTGAACGGAGAGACTGACCCCTCAAAATGGGATTTAAGATTTTACGACATAAAATGTGATTTTAACGCAACCGGTTACCGTCTTCCGACCGAAACTGAATGGGAATACGCAGCCCGAGGCGGAAGAAAACTCGAAAAATTCAAGTACAGCGGAAGCGATAATCTGGATGAAGTTGCATGGTACTCTGAAAATTCAAAAGAAACTAATGAAGTAGGCTCAAAAAAGCCGAATGCACTCGGTCTTTACGATATGAGCGGAAATGTAGCCGAACTCTGCGTTAACGAAGACATGGAGACTGAAATCCGGGGCGGAAGCGGTGTTGAGGGCGGAAGAAAAGAAATCCGGAGAAGGGACTGGTACGGTGACTATTACAAAGACTATGAGTATGTGAATTCAAAAAACAGTGCTTCTGACTGTAAGGTCTGGACAAAATCTTCTTTCTCAAAAGGAAACTTTACAGGCTTTAGATATGTTTGCCGTCTGAGTGACAAACAGCTTGCAAAAGAAAAGGCAGAAGAAAAAAAGCGCATCGATGATTTCCTTTCAAAATCATTGTCTCTTGTAAAAATCAACGGGGGCAGTTTTATGATGGGAAATGAAAATGAAGATGCCCAGTCCGATGAAAAGCCGGCTCACAAAGTTACGCTGGATTCGTTTTATATGTCCTCAACCGAAATTACGCAGGAAGTTTATAAATTCATTACAGAGAAAAACCTTGAAACACCATACGGAGATCTTCTTCCTGTCGATAGGGTTTCCTGGGGAGAGGCCGTGATTTTCTGTAATCTGTTGAGTACGGCCCTTGGAAGAAAGCCGTGCTACAGTTATGAAGGTGAGACTGACACAAAGAAATGGAATACGAATAGCTGGGAATTTTCATGGGACAAGATAGAATGTGATTTTTCTGCGGACGGATACCGCCTTCCGACGGAAGCAGAATGGGAATACGCAGCCCGTGGCGGAAAAAAACAGCAGAAATTTTCTTACAGCGGAAGTGATAATCTGGATGAAGTGGGCTGGTATGAAGGAAATGCAGATAAAATTCAGAATGTTGCTGCAAAAAAGCCCAATACTCTGGGCCTTTACGATATGAGCGGAAATGTTATGGAATGGTGCTGGGATTTGTACGGTTCAAATTATTATGAGAACAGTCCTGAAAAAAATCCAAAAGGAGTTGAGAAAGGCAGACAACGCGTAACCCGTGGCGGAAATCTGTATTCAGGCAAAAACGGCTGGTATGAAAGAACTCCGTCAGAAAAAAGATGCACGGTCTGGTATAGAGGGTGCACCGATGCCAGCCAGACAGCTCTGGGCTTCCGTGTCGTACGCTCCGACAAATAGTTCTTAGAGATTTGAATTCACATTTTAAAAGGAATCTGATATAGTTCTTAAAATGAAAAATTTAGTGGTTTTGTACGGCGGAGATTTAACTTCCAGCGCTTTTGAAAAAGTTTTCGGTTCGGAATGTGCTTTTGAGCGTGTTTTGAAATGGGCAGAAAAATTCAGCGAAAAAACCGTCCTCTTTTTGAAAGACGGCTCATCTGTCTCACAAAATATCTCTTCTGTCTTTTCATCAAATCCCAATGTCGAAACTGTCTCTCACGAAAACTGGACAAAATCACTTTTCATTTCAGAAACCGCTTCTTCCCTCAAAAAATATGGGGCTGAGAGCGCAGTCGTCTCTTATGCCGATACTCCTTTCTTAAACGAAAAACTCACCGCCGATTTAATCGAAATGCATGAAAAATATCAGGCGGAATATTCTTTTGCGGACGGATTTCCATACGGCCTTACCCCCGAAATAATAGAAGCTGGCACCTGCTCAATTCTTTCTGAACTTTCAAAAACAAGTCTGAAAGGCGAGGGTGAAAAGCCTGTGGACAGGGAAGCACTTTTCTCCGTAATGCGCGGCGACATCAACTCTTTTGAAATCGAAACTTTGATTGCAGACGAAGATTACCGGTTGCTTCGTTTTAACTTCGATGCCGCCTCAAAAATCAATTTCCTTTCGTGCAAAAATCTTTACGACGAGGCACAAAAAGAAAAAATCGATTTTAGCGATGCTTATGCTCTTTCAAATCTTGCAAAAAAGACTCCTTCTGTAATGCAGACAGTTCCTGCTTTCTACAATATCCAGATTTCTTCAAAATACAACCACAAATACTGCTATTCCCTGGAATCTGCAGAAAAAAATCCTTCTCCTAAAGACTTTATGTCTCTTGAAGATTTCAAAAAGATTCTCTCTCAAATTAAGGATTTCTCAGAAAATGCGGTTGTCTCTCTTTCTGCTTTCGGCGAACCTCTTTTGAACGGCGAATTCCTTCAGTTTGCGCTCGAAGTCATAAATCAGAACGACGAAAATCATAAAATTTCTCTCTTAATCGAGACGGACGGTCTTCTTGTAACGGAAGAACTTGCTTCAAAAATCGCCCGGACCGCAGAATCTAAAAAAACAGAGGTCAACTGGATAATTTATGTCGATGCTGTCGAAAAATCGATGTACGCAAAACTTCACGATTGCGATGAAAATGACTTTGAAAAGGCTCTTTCTTCAGTTCCTCTTCTTGAAAAATATTTTGAGAGCCATGTTTACCCGCAGTTCATGCGAATGAAAACAAACGAAGAACAGCTGGAGTCGTTTTACCGCTTCTGGAAAGAAAAGGAGTCTCCTTCAAAAGGCGAGCTTATAATCCAGAAATATAATTCTGTCTGCGGTATTCTTCCGGAACTTAAATCAGCCGACCTTTCTCCAGTGAACCGCTTCCCGTGCTGGCATCTTCGCCGTGACATGACGGTTCTGGCCGACGGATCTGTTCCTTTCTGCTTCCAGCCGGTCTTTGAAAACAATGCAGGGAATATTCTTACGGAAGGAATCGAAAAGGTCTGGGCTCGTTTTTCTGATGTCCTCAAAAATCATTCAGAATGCAAAAACTGCGCTTCTTGTGACGAATGGTATACTTTCAATTTTTAACACTCCGTCTTATTAAATAATTTTCAGGGCTGTTGACAAAAAACTGAAAAAACAATAATATCATCATCGTTGGTGGTCATAGTGAGGTGGTCATACCCGTTCCCGTTCCGAACACGGAAGTCAAGCACCTCTGCGTCGATGATACTCCTAATCGGGGGAAAGTAGATAGTCGCCAACATTTTTTATTTTAAACGACATCACATACAAAAGGAAGGCTCCTATGGCAAAACTGACCGGCTCCCAGATTATCGTGAATCTTTTGAGACAGAACGGAATCAATGTTGCTTTTGGTCTCCCCGGCGGAATGATTCTCCCTCTTTATAACGAACTTTATGTTTCAAATTTCAAACATGTTCTTGTCCGTCAGGAACAGGCTGCGGGCTTTATGGCTCAGGGAGTTGCCCGTGTTACAGGAAAAGCTGCTGTCTGTATGGCAACAAGCGGCCCTGGAGCAATGAACCTTCTCACAGCTGTTGCTGATGCCCGTTCTGATTCAATTCCTCTGGTCGCTTTTACAGGCCAGGTAAACACAAACCTTATCGGTACAGACGCTTTCCAGGAAGCTGACACTTTCGGTCTTTCTTTTCCAATAACAAAACATTCTGTAATGGTCAAAAGCGCAAAGGAACTCCTTACTGCTGTTCCGCTTGCATTTGCAATCGCTGAGAGCGGCCGGCCGGGTCCGGTTTTAATCGATGTTCCCCGCAACGTTCAGACAGAGCTTTGCGAAGTTCCTTCTGATTTTGACACTTCTTTCAAACGCATTTACAACGAATATGTAAGTCATTCTGTCCGAAACAGAACAAAGGACGAAGACATCCCATCTGTAATTCAGAATATCACCCGTTTGCTTTCAGAGGCAAAGCATCCTCTGCTTTATGTTGGAGGCGGCTGTAATTCGCCCGAGGCAAGTTCCCGTATCCGCGAATTCCTTGAAATTTACGACATTCCGGTTATTTCGAGCCTCATGGGACTCGGTGTTGTCCCTCGTGAATATCCTCAGTTTTTAGGAATGGTCGGTATGCACGGAACTTTCGCAGCCGGAAAAGCCGCTTACGAGTCTGACCTTGTTATCGCCGCCGGCAGCCGTTTCGATGACAGGGCGGCCGGAGTTCCTGACGGTTTCTGTCCGAACGCAAAAATCATCCATATCGATATCGATGCCGCCGAAATCAACAAAATTCTTTCAAGCAGCATTAGTTTCGTTTCTGATACAGCAAGTGCATTCTCAAAAATCAATTCAGCTTTGAAAAATGCCGACTTGAAAACTAACAGAAGTGCGAGAGGCGAATGGCTTTGTTACTGTCTTGATCTTAGCAGCAAAGAAAAAATTGAACTTGAAATGAGCTGTAATGCGGCAGAATGCTGCGGCGCTAAAACCTGCGGAAAAAAGGGCGGGGCGAACTTCCGTAATCCGCGTGACTTTATCAAAAATCTTCCGTCTGGTGACAATATCATCGTAACGACCGATGTCGGTCAGCATCAGATGTGGGCAGCCCAGTATTTTGACATTCAGCGCCCGCGCCAGTTCCTTACATCCGGTTCTCTGGGAACAATGGGCTTCGGTCTTCCGGCTGCTCTGGGAGCGGCTTTTGCTGAACCTGAAAAACGCATTATCTGTATTTCTGGCGACGGCTCAATTCTTATGAACATTCAGGAACTTGCTACAATGGCAGAAAACAACCTCAATGTCACTGTAATCGTTCTTGAAAACGGGGCATTGGGAATGGTACGCCAGCAGCAGGAATATCTTTTCAACAAAAATTATTCCGCAAGCACTTTTGCTTCAAATCCTGATCTTCTTAAAATCGCAGAAGGTTTCGGAATTCCTTCGGTAGATGCCGATACGGATCCTGAATGGGAAAAGAAAGCATTTAATGTAAAAGGACCGGTCTTCGTTCGTACAAGAATCGCACGCTGCGAAAATGTCCTTCCTTTCGTAAAGGGCGGTTCCCTCAATATCGATTCTATCCGCTAGTTTCAATCAGCACTTCCCTAAAAACTGCTGTAATTCTCACAGTATTGTGCTATAATCTCACGTATGGAAAAGAAATTTTATTCTCCGCGTGAAGTTACTGTCGGCGGATTTCAGAATGTTGATAAAATAATTGTTGGTGGTAACAACCCTGTCACAATTCAGACAATGTGGAAAGAGGGGATTACCGGTGTCAAAGACAATCCTGAAAAACTCGAATCAATCAGAAATAAAATAGCCTCCCTTAAAATGCTTGGCTGTGACATAATCCGTTTTGCCGTACCTGATATGGAAAGCGCCGAGAGTTTCATCGAAATCTGTAAGTCAACCAGCATGCCGTTTGTAGCAGACATTCATTTTGATTACCGTCTTGCCTTAAAATGTCTTGAAGGGCCTGTTGCCGCAATCAGAATCAATCCTGGCAATATCGGTGCCCGTGATCGTGTTGAAGCTGTCGTGAACGGCTGCCGTGAAAAAGGCGTCGCAATCAGAATCGGCGTAAACTCAGGAAGTCTTCCTCACGATTTGCGTGAAAAAGTCGAAAGGGGAGAATTAAGCCGTGCCGTCGCTCTGAGTGAAACAGCAGCACGAGAGTGTGCGGTTTTCGATGAGCTTAATTTTGACCAGTTCGTAGTGAGCATGAAGGCTTCGAGTGTTGCCGAGACCATCGAAGCAAATGAAGATTTTGCCTCAAAATACAATATTCCTCTTCATGTCGGTGTCACTGAGGCAGGTCCTCTTATCACAGGTGTCGTAAAATCAACCCTTGCTTTCAGCCATCTTCTCCGTGAAGGAATCGGTTCCACAATACGGGTCTCCCTTTCATCTAGCCCGGAAAACGAAGTCATCACGGGGCTCGAAATTCTTCGCGAATGTGGAAAACGGAGCGGAGGTGTTACCCTTGTAAGCTGTCCTCGTTGCGGAAGAATGGGCTTTGATGTTCACGGATTTATGGACAGATGGCAGAATAAACTCCTCTCCATGAAAAAAAATATCACCGTCGCAGTTATGGGCTGTGTCGTAAACGGTCCAGGCGAAGGAAAACACGCCGATATCGGTATTGCCGGAGCCGGAGGAAAAGCGATTATCTTCAAAAAAGGTGAAATTGTACGAACGGTTGACGAAAAAGATGCCGATAATGTATTTGAAGAAATGTTAAACGAGATTTAAATAGGAATCAGCGCTTTTATGAAAAAAATAATTCTGTCACTTTTTATGATTTTCGCCTCTTTTTCCATCTTCTCACAGATTGTGCCGAAAAAGCCTGAGACGAGCGAACTTTCCTGGAGAATTCTTCAGGATGCGCAGTTCGCTTTCGATAAGGGCCAGTTTGCATCGGCTATGAACCTTGCGAACAAGGCAAAGGCAAACCGTGTGGCAGAAAGCGATTACGAAGTTTATATTCTTGATGTAGCTCTTTCTCCGCTGGCAGTACGTCGTGCAGGCGAGGATTTTGATGCAGTTCTGGAAGTTCTCAAGGAACGCGACCAGATTGAAGCAATTTCTATTATCAAAAGATATCTTGAACTTTACGGTGCAAAATCTTTCGGATATTCAGTTCACAAAATGGAAGAATGGGTTCATGCAAAGCGCGTATATCCTGAAGCTGATTTCTTAATCGGAAAAATTTACCGGCTTGAAGGCGAATATAAAACCGCAATCGATTTTTATGAAAAGGCCCGTTCAGAAAGCAGTTTTCTTGACATTCCAGACCAGCTTTACGACATTCTTTACGAAATGGCTGATTTGATACGTCTCGGCGGAAACAACGAAGAGTATAAAAAAGCACTTCTTCTTATTCTTGATAATGATCAGAATTTCAAGGATGCAGTTTTAAGGCGGGCGATGTTACGAATTATTGATGCGAACAAAGCTTCGAATGTTGACAGATTCTTTGATCTTTTCAGGGCATCTTCGCCTAAAACTCTGAATGCACTTTACAATATCAGCGTGATTCTTGAAGAAGAAGGCGAGGCTGAAAATTCTCTCTTTGCCTCAGCCCTCGCATCAGTCGAATCTTTGAGTCATATTCTGAATTCAATTTCAGGACGGGATGCAAGTTTCGAATTTACAAGCCTTTCCCTGTTCTTTAATAAAATCGCCGAATACGAGGATATCAGTACCTGGTGCATACAGAATCATTTCTGGGAGAATATGATTAATTACTGTAAAAAAGTCAGTGCACGCGGTGATATTATTTATGCAAATGCAATGCTCGAAGTGCTTGCTGAGAGTTCTCCAGACGAATACACAAGGGCTGCCGCAAGTATCTGTATTTCCAGATAAGATTTTATTTAAAAAATCATACTTTAACATCATTCGTTTTTGTTCTATACTTTGCGCATGAAAAACGAAAATCTTATCAATGACTACAAGTCTTTTTTAAATGACGGAAAAACAGAGCGCGAGTGCGTCTCTAAAATTATTTCCCTTGCCGAGAAAGCGGGATTTCAGGACATTTCAAAATGTACTTCATTAAAAGCGGGCGATAAAGTTTACGTTCAGAAGATGAATAAGGCAATCGCTCTTTTTAATGTCGGGACAGACAAAATCGAAAACGGAATGAACATTCTCGGCGCTCATATTGATTCTCCTCGCCTCGACGTAAAACAGAATCCTCTTTATGAGAACAATTTCCTTGTATACCTCAATACGCATTATTACGGCGGAATCAAAAAATACCAGTGGGTCACTCTTCCTCTGGCGATTCACGGCGTTGTATGCAAAAAAGACGGCTCAGTCGTGAATGTCTGTGTCGGAGAAAGCGAAGACGATCCTGTTTTCTGTATCTCTGACATTCTCCCGCACCTTGCTCAAAAACAGATGAAAGAAAATGCATCTGACTTTATCACGGGTGAAAGCCTGGACCTGATTCTTGGAAGCGGAATCCCTGAAAAAGACAAGGATGACGATAACGAAGAAAAATCTGACAAAAAAGATAAAAAGCCTTCTGCAAAAAAAGCAATTCTTTCAATTCTGAAAGAAAAATACCAGATCGAAGAAGAAGATTTCGGTTCTGCAGAACTTGAAATTGTCCCTGCTGGAAAAGCTCGTGACCTGGGCTTTGACCGCTCGCTTATTCTCGGCTACGGCCAGGATGACAGAAGCTGCGCTTTCACTTCTTTCCGGGCAATTCTCGAAAGCGGAAAAGTTAAAAAAACTGCCTGCTGTCTTTGTGTCGATAAAGAAGAAATCGGTTCTGTCGGTGCTACGGGCATGGGAAGCCATTTCTTTGAGAATGCGCTTGCCGAGGTTGTTGCACGCCTTCCGGAAGGTTATTCAGAACTCACACTCAGACGCTGTCTTGCAAACTGCAGCATGCTTTCAAGCGACGTAAATGCTGCCTTCGACCCTCAGAATTCTGACCTCTTTGATAAGGACAATGCAAGTTTCCTTAACGGCGGAATCGTATTCAACAAATATACAGGAAGCCGTGGAAAGAGCGGGGCAAGTGACGCAAACCCAGAGTTTATCGCACGCCTCAGGGGACTTCTTGATAAAGCCGGTGTTAAATACCAGATGGCAGAACTCGGAAAAGTAGATCAGGGTGGCGGCGGAACAATCGCATATCTTGCCGCTAAATACGGAATGAATGTCCTTGACGCCGGAGTATCAGTTCTTTCAATGCATGCCCCATGGGAAATCACCGCAAAAGAGGATATTTCTCAGGCTTACGAGGCTTACAAAGCGTTCCTGACACTTGAATAATCAAAAATCTGCGTTATAATTTTCTTTATAGGAGTAAAATATGAAAATCTTGAAAAAAATTGCACTTTCCGTGCTTTTAATGAGCACTGTTTCATTTGCTTTTTCTGTTGATTACACAGCTCTTGCCACGGGGCTTTCTACTGGTACTGTAACAAAATCAATAAACTCAGGTCTTAACGACTTTGGTGATGAGCTTGGTTTCTCAGTCCCTCAGGCAGCAGTCCAGCAGAATGTCTATGCTGACGCTTTCATCGGAAAAATTCTCCCGGCCGTTCCGCCTCACTTTGCTGTCGGTATCGATGCAGGCCTCACACACCTGAACACAAGCGGCCTTTCTGAAGCTGCGGAAGCACTTGGTATCAGCGGCGTAAACTCAAGCTACTATTTTCCTGTGTTTAACGCAGATATCCGAATCGGCGGCCTTATCCTTCCGTTCGATGTCGGTTTTTCTTTTATGACTCTCGACGTCTCAAAACTCAACTCAATGGATGTCACTAATTTTACTGCAGAATTCTGGACCCTTGCAGCTGATATCCGCTATGCAATCCTCGAAGGAACTGCTTTGACTCCGGCTCTTTCTGTTGGCGTCGGTTATTCTTACAACAAAGGTTCGTTCGGAGCCAGCGAAGACTATGCCGAAGTAAACGTTGACTATGACGTTCAGACTATCTATGGTCAGATTCAGCTTTCAAAAGGAATTAAAATCCCTGTCGCAAACATCGGATTTGTTCCTTTTGTCGGTCTCCGCGGTGTAATTTCCAGCTACTCAAACGACTGGTCATGGAAACTTAAGGGAAGCATTGTTTCTCAGGTTACATCATATGCTCAAAATGCCAATTTGTCTTTGCCAGGAACTTCCGGAGCCGGAACTGCTTCATCTGACGGATGGGGTGGATTCCAGCCGCAGGTTTACGGCGGTATCGGCTTCAACTTTATGCTGATTCAGCTCACAGCTAGCGTCTGTGCTGATTTGCGCCATATTTCAGGTGACACTCAGCTCTGGAGCGGTGCCCTTGCACTCCGTCTCAAACTGTAAGACAATCCTTTAAAAATTACAAAACGTCTGAAAGCTTTTAGTTTTTTCAGACGTTTTTTTGCTCTTACAGTACTGATATAAAATTGTGGTTGTGTAAAATCTTAAAATCTTATAAATTAATTATGGAATGAGTTTAAAGTATAAGTCAAAAGTTTTTTTATTAGTTCTCTCTCTCTTTACAAATATTTCGTTATTTTCCTATGATTTAACTTTCAAGGCAGAGCCAATGGGTGTCGCTCCTTTTTTGTCCGCAGGGGACCAGAAATGGGATAAGCTTGGCGTCGGCGCACTTGTTTCAGGCGGAATGGATTTCTGGGGTTCTTTCAATGCGGGCCCTTCCTTCGGCTATTTTATGGTTCTGAAAGACAACAACGGTGAACTTCTTCCAGATGAATCAAAATATGTTTCCGTAATTCCGTTCGGAATCCAGCTCAACGCATTTTTTTATCCTTTTGCACGAATCGAGCTTGCTCTTGGCGGGGCTACAGGCTTTGCCATCGGAAAAAACGCCTCTGATTCACATTTTGCGCCCTGGTACCGTGGATTTGCTGATTTAGGTTTCCGTCTGAACCCACACTGGACGGCCGGTCTCAGCGCTTCTTATTTTGCCTATCAGAATGATACATGGTTCGGAGAACCTGGAATCGGAGCTGTCACGGCTGGTATTTCCTTAAAATATCACCTTGAGACAGAACGAAAAAATTCCGGAGCCGGAGTTGTTGAGTGCACAAGTGACATTCCGGAAAGCCTTTTCCCGCTTTTCTATACAATGTATAAAGATAATCCTTTCGGAACAATCTACATAAAAAACAACGAATCTGCCGAAATCCGTAATGTGACGGTTTCTTTCAGGGCAGAGGGGTATACCGCTTCCGAACTAAAATGCGGCTCAATATCTAACATCCGTAAACGAAAGACAAAAGAAATTCCTTTTACGGCAGACTTCAGTAAAAATATCCTTCGCTTTACCGAAAACGGAAAAATTCCAGGCGAAATCGTCGTTTCTTATAACCTCCTCGGTGAACAGAAAACTTCCGTTTCTTCTGTCATTATACCTGTTTATAACCGTAACCAGGTACGCTGGTCAGACCCTCAGTCCCTTGCAGCCTATATTTCTGCTACAGCACCGGAAGTCCTTGAGCTTTCTAAAGTTCTTGTTGGTATTGCACGAACAAAACTCCGCTCTGGTGTAAACCGAAACCTTCAGTTTGCGATGTATCTCTTCGAAGGAATGAGAATTGCAGGAATCAAATGTTCTTCAGACTTCGAAACACCGTACAACCGTTTCCATGTCGATGACACGCTTATCGACTACATTCAGTATCCTTATCAGACAATTTTTTATAACGGCGGTGACTGTGATGACGTCGGAATTCTTACGCTGGCACTTCTTGAGTCGGTAGGTATTTCAGGCGCTTTTATTCCTGTTGATGATGATTTTATCGTTCTTTTTGATACAAAGATTGCATCTGACAAGGCGGAACGCTTTTTTGACGGGGATTCCCGTATTCTCGATCTCGAAGGAAGTATCTGGATACCGCTTTCAATGCGAAGCTTACAGGAAGGCTTCATAAACAGCTGGCACAACGCCGCAAAAGACGTAAACGCACTTCTTGAAGCCGGAGAAGAAGTTACTCTTGTTTCTCTTGAAGAAGCATGGCAGATATATCCGTCAAACGGTTTCTCAAGCACTGAAAATGTTTCAACAAACATCGATGAAAAACGTCTCGTTGCAGCCTCAGAAGTCGATATGGCCCGCTATGTCGCCGTTGAATTCGGTTCTAAAATTGAAGCTGCAAAAAATAAAATCAAAAATAACGGTGAAAATGCCGATGATTATAATCAGTTAGGTATGCTTTATGTTCGTGCAGGAAGGTATAAGGATGCGACTGAGGTTTATACAAAGTCTGCAAATCTTGGCAATGTTACTGCAATGAACAATCTTGGCAACATTGCGTCATTGAACAAAAACTACCTGGAAGCAAAAAAGTGGTATGAGAGAGCTCTTCAAAAGGATCCTAAGAATGAAAGCGCAAGAAAAAATCTTGAGCGCGTTCTTGGAGAACTTGAATAAACATAAAAATCAGATTTTCTCAAAAAAATTTCTCTTTACGCTTGTCTTTTCATCATTACTTCTTTTTAGTTCTTTTGCTGACGGTGACATAATTCTTAACGTACACGGGTATTTTGGCGGTGTTTTTTCGAGTAATTACGACGCTTTCCCTGTTGATTCTGAATACGGAGCAGGTTTGAAACTTGCTTACCGCACGCCTTCAGTCCTGGAATTTTCTGCCGGTTTTGACTATCTGGTCCTTCCGCGAGAGACAAAAAATTCTGATACACTGAGTTCTGCCAGCCTTATGCGCGGAAATGTCGGAGTCGGTTTTTATATTCCAATAAAAGAGCGTTTTGCCATCCTGCCTTCTCTAAATGCCGGGGTTTATAACCTTTCCGTTTCGGGAGAATCCAAAACTTCACTTTTTTTCGGGGGCGGAATTTCCTTCGTTTACCGGGTGAATCCCCGCATTTCCATTGAACTTCCATGTTTTGTCGCGTTCAACAAAGGAATTATGGCAGATATTGGCGTTACTCCCGGTATTTCTGTAAACCTCACAAAGCTTTTCCGCAATGACACGCTTCTTTCGATGAAAGTAAAAGAAATGAAGCCTGTTTTCCCGGTTTTGTACTCCTGGTATGAAAAGAATCCGTTTGCTACGGTTGAAATTTCGAATGAAGAAGAAAGCGGAATAACCGATGTTTCAGTGAGTTTTTATCACGGCCAGTATATGACTCAGCCGCAGCTCTGTCAGACATTGAGGCGAGTCGAGAAAGGCGCAAGCTTTGACGTTGACCTTGTTGCTTTCTTCAATGAGCAGATGCTCGAACTTATCGAAAAAATTGACACTCTCGGAAGCGTAATCGTCGAGTACCGTGTTCTGGGACAGAAAAAACGCAAGACTTTCCCGATTACTGTCGGTATTTACGGCCGAAACTCTATGTCCTGGGATGATGACCGCAGGGCGGCTGTTTTTGTTTCTTCAAAAGACCAGGCAGCCATGCTTTTCAGCCGCCATGTCACTAGCAGCGTGCGCAACAACCTCCGTTCGGGCGTTCCACTCAACATTCAGTATGCGATGGGAATTTTCGAAGCTCTCGACGAATTCGGCATAAACTATGTAATCGACCCTAATTCTTCGTATTCAGACAACGTAGGTTCAACTTCGATAGACTTCCTTCAGTTCCCTTATCAGACTCTGATGTATCGTGGCGGTGACTGTGACGACCTTTCGATTCTTACCTGTTCACTTCTCGAAGCTGTCGGTGTCCATACGGCTTTCATTACAATTCCGGGTCATATTTTCATTGCATTTGATTCCGGTGTAAAGCAGAAAGATGCATGGCGGTATTTCAACTCTCTCGACGAATATATTATTTCTGACGGTGAAGTCTGGGTTCCTCTGGAAATCACCCTTTCCGATGAAGGCTACACAAAAGCGTGGAGGGTAGGCTCAAGGGAATGGAATGTCGCCGCGAGAACAAACGATGCGATGCTTTACAAAATGAGGGATTCCTGGGAACTGTATAAGCCTGTCGGTGTCGCCGATTCAAAGGCAAAATTTACTCTCCCGGAAAAAAAGCAGGTACTCACAAGATTTTCAAACAGCGTTGACCACTGGATTACGCGAGAAATTGACCCGCAGATACGCTCTTTCAAAAATCTTCTTGCCAAAAAAGAGGATCCTGCTGTTCGTAACGATTTTGGAATTCTTTACGTCAGGTACGGTCTTTTTGACGATGCTGAAAAACAGTTCAGAATTGCAAGAAACTACAACAACAAAAATGCGCTTCTTAATACAGCGGGAATGTATTTTGTAAAAGAACAGTATGAAAATGCGGCCTATATGTACCGTCAGGTAATAACTTCAGACCCGAGAAATATTCTTGCATACCTTGGTCTTGCCCGATGTGCGTTTGAGCTCGGAGACTATGAGACTTGTGATGAATCTTACAAAATCGTGCTTGAAAATGACAGAAGCCTTGCGATGGAATATGCTTATCTCGGCTCTTTTGAAACAGTCCGCGGCCGTGCATTTTCTCTCTCAGAGCGTCTCGAAAAAACAATCTGGGTTGGAAGCAATGCCTTCATGAACGGACAATATGAAATCCTTGATAAAAATATGTACGAAGAACAGAAAATCGGTCTTTCAAATCCGTACATCGAATCAACCCAGATGGAATATAAAATTCCTGAGATTGAAAAAACAATCGTTAAAAAATACGAGCAGAGTGATGAAGATTCATTCACTGGAAGCATTTATGATGAAGTCTCAGAAAAAAAATCCCAGAAAAAAACAACTGCTGCAAAAAAACTTGAAGAAAAAATAGCAGAAAAACTCGAACAGGCCGCACAGAATCTGAAAGAGAATATTCCTGAAAATGAAAGCCTTGCTGAAAAACCAGAAGAGAACTTAATCTCCCGGGAAGAAAACGCTGAAACGCCTTCTTTAGAAACTACGGAGAAAAATGCACAAACTCAGGTTAAAGCGGAAAGTGTGCCGGGAAAAACAGAAATCAAAACAAAAAAAGAATCAGAGCAGCCTAAGAGTTTCACGGAATCTGTATCTAAAAAGGTAGAATCAGTCGCCGCTAGTGTGGCCGAAACTACTGAAAAAGTCGTTGAGTCAGTATCCAAAACGGCAGAGGCTGTCGCCGAGAGCGTTTCAAAAGCGGCAGAAACTGTGGCAGAAACTGTATCCAAAACGGCAGAAGCAGTGGCCGAAGGTGTCTCAAAAGCCGCAGACACTGTTGCAGAAACAATTTCAGAAGGAACTGAAGCCGTTGTGGAATTCGTAACTCCGTTTGTAGACAGCATAACATCAATAGTCGATCCGGAAGGCACTGAAAAACGAATCGAAGCTCGAAAAGAAGCAGCCGCAAAGAAAGAAGCAGCCGCAAAGAAAGAAGCAGAAAAAAAACAGGCAGAAGAAAAAAAGAAAATTGCTGAAGAAAAAACAACTGTGGAAACAGAATTAATTGTCACAGAAGAAAATCAAGAAAATGAACAGGCTGGCACAGAACAAACATCTGCAGGAAATACACGCAGAACTGACATCGCAATAAGAATCTCAGACGGACACACCTGGAAGCGTGTAAGCGTTCAGAAAGCAGATTCACTGCCGGAAAAAGGCCGTCCTTTACCTTCAAAAATGCAGAAAAAAATTACAGAAAAGGACCTTCCGTCATTCCGGCAGATAAAACCGCACAGACGAAAGCTCAACCTTCCTTTTGAAGCTCCGAGAGAAACAAGAAATATTCCGCTTATTTCAGCCGTTTATGAAGACGAATTGAAGAAAAAGCGTTTCTATGTCCTCCTTGGAAAGTTCAAGAGCTTTGCAGGCGCTTATCTGTTCTGGCTCGCTCACCCTGAATATCCGGCTGTAATTGTACGGACAGGCTATTCTGAATTTGAGGTCAGGGCAGGGGACTATAACGAAGAAGAATATAAAGAACTTAAAGCCGTAATAAGTGCATTAGATAAGAAAATTCATAGCAAAAAAGATTAAACTATGTTGAAAATCTTATTTTCACGCATTAAAATATAATTGATTAATAGTTTCTTTTGTCAGTCTGAAAATAAAATATCCAGAGAGTTAAAAAATGTTTAGTTCTAAAAAACGTTTTAATCAGGTTTTAAATTTTCTCATCTCAATATTTCTGCTTTGTTTTTCATTCTTAATGTTTTCGTGTTCTTTTCTTGAAGGAGACGGATTTTTCAATACTGTCGAAAACGAAGTAAAAGTCGCCAACGCAGACAAAATGATGGTTTACATCAGGCATTCTTCAATAAAATACGGAAAGACAACCCCTGCCGATGCCACAACCTATCAGATTAAAAACAGCGTTCCATTTTCTGTAACTGCAATTATCAATGAAGAATACGGTTTTTACAGGTGGGCCGCATTCTCAACATATGACTTCGATACTTCAAAGCAGCATTTGTCCATGGTTTATACCAATGACGAAGAATACAACGAAACTTACGGTGCAAAAGAACTTGATTCAAGCGTAGTTTCTTTTGAAAACCCGCAATCTGAAACCACAAAAGTCTATGTAAAAGAGACAAGAGATGACGTCTGGATTATGCCGATTATTGCTGTCAGACCGACAATAAACGAAAAATTTCCTGACGGTGATGAAACTGTACGCAACGCTAAACTTAGGGTCATTTTCTCAAAGCCTATGGATGAAGAATCCTTCGCTGACAACTATATAATCTCTCAGGGAACCCGTGCTGCGGACTGGTCACTGAACGAAGTTGACATCACCGACAGATTCCAGATTGAGTTCAGCGAAAAAAAGAATGTCGTAACATTTTCTTTCAAGGACGATGAAGATAAATTCAGTCCGGGTGTAACCGCAAAAATTTACTTTACGGAAGATATCACCGACAGTACAGGTTACAAAATGGAAGGTTCGTCACTGTCGCGTACCCTCACATGGAAGATTGGTTCATCAGTAGATAATCTTGCACCAAAAATCATGAGAATGACGGCCGGCATTAACTCTGACTGTATGACATATCAGAGTACTCCGACAGCAGCTGCCAAATCTGCTGATTCAACACTTACCAACAGCCTTTATACAAACAGCATACTTTCACAGCGTGTCAAAGACAAAGTCAATATTTATGTCTGGGCAATGGATATCGCAAAGGCAACCGACGAAGGAAATGAAAGCGATGTTCTCATGCTCGGCTTCCGTGCAAAGAGTCTTATCGACAGCAGCGGAAAAGCCCTTAACAGCGAAACCGAAGGCAATTACATTGCGGCTGCGACATCAACATACACCGCACAGGAAAACTACAGCGAAATCGAAGGAAGCTTTGCCCAGGCCACAGGTAATGCGACTGCAGGCTGTGTCTACACTTACGACCTTTCTTCTCTTCCGGACGGACTTATTCAGATTGATGTTTACGCATACGACGGAACCGGTAACGACGGTCTTTCTGGATACACACCTTCAATCGATACTGATGACGGTGTTGGAAACGGTCCGCGCTCTCTCTTTGTCGTCAAGGACAGCCAGGCTCCTGACGCCGCTGAAGAAATCAAAAAAGTCAAATCTTCATCTGAGTCTGCACCGTTCGGCTGGTACAACGCTCTTTCTATCAATACTGTCGAAGTTTACGACGAAGCCGCAAATCCGATTGTTGACCTCGGACACGAAAAACTGCGTTCTAAGCACGACGACATCAAGTGGGTCTTCAATCTTGGAGAGGGAACGGAATGGACTCTTCCAGCCTCTGATTCTTCATGGCTTTCTATTAAGGACCACTACAATATCAGCTCTGCAAACGTCGAAAAAGACGGACCGGTCTCAATCACAGTACGGATTATGGACGACATGGGAAATATTTCCGATGCCGTTCCGATTTCATCTGTTCTTTACGACAACACGTCTCCGGCCACGGAGCAGGCAGTCTGTTCTGATGCAAGCGGCAGTCCGACGCTCAGCGCTACAAGTGAAAACACGCTTCCAGATTCTCAGAGAGTCAAACTCCCGTTCACCGAAGAACTTTGCGGTGTCAAAATTATTGGAGTCAAAGTTACTGCTCCTGACGGAAATCCTGTCTCAGATCCGTTTACCCAAGCCTCAATTTCTTATGTTGACGACGAATCTGGAGAAGAATCTGCCGTTTCATTCTCTTCTGACAACACGCTTCTCGACAGCCTCCGCACAATATATTCCGGAACAACTATTTTCACGGACGAAAACCAGTATCTTCATATCCTTGGAAACACTTATTCAAGCGGAACTTTCTATATCAAAAAACTTTCGCTCGGTTCTCAGGATGGTATTTACACAGTCACTGTCACTCTGTACGATGCGGCGCTCAACCGTGCAGCCGAAAGAACTGTCAATTTCTCTTACGACACTCATGCACCGATCATCGACAGGGTTGTCGTCGAGGACACTGTTTCCAGAATGGTTTACGGTTCAGAAGATGTTACTTACTGGCTTCAGAGACCTGCCTACGACGACGAAAAAGACGCAAAACACGTCACTCTTACAGTCACAGCAACCGAAAACGGTTCTGGTGTCAAATCAATCGTTCTCGGCAAAAACGCTCACATCACTTCAGAAACTACAGTCTCTAAAGACGGAACCGTCCTTGAGGGCTGCACGCTTGATACATCAAGTGACACAATCACGTTCTCAGACTACCAGAATCCGCAGCTCATTGCTCAGAGCGGATCTGTTACCTTTACAATCAGCAACATCAGCCTCGACAATCCTGATTCTGCCGACGGAAATAAAATCTCTGTCACTCTCAAAGACTTCGTTGATAACTCCGGAAGCAATAAAAACGCTTCTGATGCAACGAAATTCGACCTTTACATTGATGACACCTCAGTCACTCCTGTCAATGCGATTTACTCGGATAAAACTGCTCCTCAAATTATCGCTACATCTTCGTATTCACCGAAAATTGCCGACGGAGATGCCGATTCCGCCACTGACGAAACAGAATATGCTTCTGCGCGCGATTCTCAGAGCTACACGGACAATCCGGAAGTCTGCCTCACGCTCAAAATCTCTTCAGATTCAGACGGAAAGGGAAGCGGCGTAAACAAAATTACACTTACAAACGGAAAATTCTCTTCAGATTCTGCTTCTCCAACCCAAATATTCGTAAATGAAAGTACAACTGCACTTTCAGAATCAGAATATGAATTCTCAAGCGATAAAACTTCCGTCACATTCACAAACAAAGTGTTTGTAAACAGTGACAGCTTCAAATTTACAAATGTACACCTTCTTTCAAACGGAAGCGAAACCCTTTCAGACGGAGAATACGATATTTCTGTCGGCGTCAAGGACTTCACCGGCTGGTCTTCTGTTTCTGCTGTTTCCACACAGAAAATTCTTCTTGATACTACAGAACCGGTCTTCAGAAATACGACAGAAGCCGCTTCAACCTGGCTCTCTCTCGAAGAAGGAAGCGTTGCGGGTGTAACAAAATCTGAAGTCATTTCAAACCTTGCCATGCTCATTCCTTTCGAGGAAACAGGAAGCGGCGTAAAAATTCTTCATGTTCAGCCTGTACTTGACGGAGAAAGCACAAGTTATTCTTCTCCGTTCTCAAATACAGGTTTCACC
>JAFPUF010000008.1 GCA_017395545.1 Treponema sp.
CAAACTGGGCCGCGAAAACATCCACGACCACATCAATGGTGCTCTTGAGCGGGCACGAGAAATTCTTAAATAAATTTCTCACAGAGAGCACACGTGTAAAGATAATCCACAGATTAGCACAGATGAACACAGATAAATAAAATCCGTGCTAATCAGTGGAAATCTGTGGATTTGTGTCTGTGCCCTCCAAAGCTCCGTGAGGGATTTTCAGCTTTCAGCTTTCAACTTTCCGATTATATTTTAAACTTTGAACTGGTCAATCTGTTCACCAATCTCGTCGATTGATGAGCGGAGCTGACCGGCAATCACGCGCAGAGCCTCACCAGTCTCGTTGATTTTCTGTGCGCCGACGCTCATTTCTTTCATGCTGTCCTGCATAACACCGGTAGCATCCTGCAGGTTGCGCACTTCTTCAAGAATTGCCTTGTTTCCTTCTGCCATTTCAAGGCCTGCTGTTTTAACTTCGAGAGTAGAATCGTTCATAGTGTGCAGAACCTGGTTAATCTGCTGGCTTCCTTCGTTCTGCTCTTCCATTGCAGCCTTAATCTGACGGACAAGCTCATCGGTTTCTTTAATTTTATTCGTGACAGTGCCGAACGCCTCGCTCGACTGAACGCTTGCATGAACAACTCCGGAAATTGAATTCTGAATGTTCGTAAGCTGCTCACCGATTGTCTTTGACTGCTGTCCAGAAGTTTCTGAAAGTTTTCGGATTTCGTCAGCAACGACAGCAAAGCCTTTTCCGGCATCGCCTGCATGAGCCGCCTCAATAGCCGCATTCATCGCAAGAAGGTTCGTCTGCTCTGCAATCGCCGCAATAGCAACGTTCGCTTCCTGCAGGGTTTCACTCTGATTCTTAATCTGCTCGATTTTTTCGTTGACCTCATGCTGAATCTGCGCACCGTTCTGAGCGCTGTTCGTAAGTTCATTGAAAGAAGCCGACATTTTTTCCATCGATGCATTTACGGAGCGGATATTTCCAATCATCTGCTCGACAGCCGCACTCGCCTCAGATACTCCTGAACTCTGTTTTTCAATCATTTTTTCAAGAGAATCAATGTTTGAGGCAATCTCATTTACAGCCCCAGCCGTTTCATGGACAGAATTTGACTGATTGTTAATCTGAGAATGAACAGCCTCGATATTCGCAAGAATCTGTGTGATTGAAGAAGAAGTGTCCTCGGTACTTGACTGGAGCTCTGTTCCTGCCATTCCGAGTCTTTCTTTTGAATTCTTAACCTGTGAAATGATTTCCTGAAGCTTGACGATGAATGCATTGAAACCTTTTACGACATCAGAAATCTCATCTTTGCCGTGATTGTTTATTCGCTTGGTTAAATCTGCATCCCCGGAAGCAACATCATCGATAGCAAGCCTTACCCTCTTCAGAGGTTTAAGACTGATTGACATCGTAGCACCGACCGCACAGAAAGCGATAACAATCATAACGATAGAAAGAATTCCGATTAAAGACGTCATTTTGTTTATGTCTGAATAAAAATCATCATAACTGCAGACACCAAGAACAGACCAGTCAGTGCCCGGAACAGGACGGTAAGCCGCAATCATCTTCATTCCGTCAGCAGGATTAACAAAAGGAGAATGCCCTGTTTCACTAGCCATAAGTTTTTGAAGAATCGGTTTTATATTTTCGTCAGAATCTTCGTTTACATCCTGGAAAGAAGTTACATTCTCAAAAACAGTTGATGCAACAGTGTGGCCTGACTTCCGGCTGACAACCTGAACAGTAGACTCATTTGTTCCGAAAGAAATCTGCTCGATTCGTTTAGAAAGGACATCGCCCATAACATTCGCAGCGATACATGCGACAGGCTTTCCGTCATAACCATAGACAGGAACCGAGTAAATCTGGAAAAGAACATTTGTGACAGGGTTAATCGCAGGGTCTGCAATGAAATTTTCGCCCCGCTTTGCCGCATCTATATATGCGCGCTGAAGCTTGATTGGCTGACCTGCAGCAGTGTAACTGTTTCCGTCCAGATCGTATAAACCAATATTCTCGTAATCAGAACTTACTTTCGCAATTCTGGTGAGCTGCTGGCATTTTGATAAAAAAGGAACTTCGTCATCCTTCAAAAAATCAGAACGCGCAATAGCCTCAAGCATACGGAACTGTTTTTCGTTCTCACCCTTAATTTTCCCAGCCGCAGAATCTGTTACGGCATTAAGAAGATTAGAAACTGTTTTTTCAGTAGAAGATGTGGAAAGTTTCAACGCCATCGCAACAAGGATAACATTTGAAACTACAAAAATAGCAACGACTGTAGCAATAAGCCGGAACTGTAGGGTATGGAAGAATTTAGAAAATTTCAAATCTGACTCCTTAAGAAAATTTCAATTTTTTTTCATTATATAACAAATTTGAAAAATGTCAAAAAAAAAGCACCTGAAAAGGTGCTTAAGAATTGAGACTGGCCTGACTCGAACAGGCGACCCTCTGCTTAGAAGGCAGATGCTCTAATCCAGCTGAGCTACAATCCCAATGGGAGATACTATAGCACATTGCGGGAGTTTAGACAATCGGAATTCAAAACAAAATTTTTTCTTTTCGAAAATCGTTTTTATAAGTTCTTTTTTTCTTGTCCCATGACAATTTTTTGTGATATAATGTAAATATGCTTAAATCTATTATAAAATTGTTCGGCGCGCTTAATGCAAATGTCAATCCCGGGGAAATTGCCCATGCTTTTTCATGCGGCATTCTTCTTGGTTTTATGCCAAAAGATAACCTCTTATGGTGGCTTGTTTTCATATTCATCCTTTTTATCCGTATCAACAAGCCGATGTATCTGATTATGACGCTCATAGCATCCACTTTCTCACCCGTTATGGACGATCTTTTCGACACCATAGGATACGCTTTCCTTACGATTCCTTCACTGTCTGGATTTTTCGGCACGCTTCTTGAAATTCCATTCGTTGGATTCACAAAATTCAACAATTCTGTCGTTATGGGCTCCCTTCTTTGCGGACTGGCACTTTATATTCCTATGTATTTTCTCGGACGCCTTTTTGTCGCACTCTGGCGAAAGCACATCACCCGCTGGATCCGGAAGACGCACCTTGCAAAAGCAATCGCAAAGCTTCCGCTCATCGCAAAAATCACAGAAATGGCAGGAGAGTAAATAAATGAAAGCAAAAAAAGAACCAAAAAATTTTCCAGTCAAAAAGCTCAATTCTTTCTTCAGAAAATCTTACACTCAGAAAAAACTCGATAAAATTTTAAAAAAGATTTACATTCCCGAAGACAAAGCACTAATAGAATCCCTCTTCTCAGATAAATACGAAAAAGGAAAAAAAGAGCTGGTGAGAATTCCAAGGGACAAGGTTTTCACAAAAAAAGAACTGTCCCAGCTCAAAACACTTGCAAAAAACATCAAGGCAAACAAAGGCAGAATCAAGCTCGTCCCATTTATTGCGGTTGCATCCTTTATTGCCGCAATCGTAATTCTTGTCACCGTATTCAAAAATCCTGTCGCTAAAATGGGAATCCGTACTGCAATGCAGGGAATCTTCGGTGCAAGATGTGACATCGGCTCAGTCAATGTAGAAATCTTCGGCGCACAGATTACCGTAAATCATCTTGAGCAGGCTAATGCCGATGAACCGATGAAAAATCTTTTTCAGTTCGACAAACTTGACTTAAATTTCAACCTTACGCAGCTTCTGAGAGCAAAATTTCATGCTGAAAATATCGAAATCTCAGGAATCGCCCTTGGAACAGAGCGAAAAGTCAGCGGAGCGCTCCCGGTAAAACCAAAATCTGCAAAAGAAAAAGAAGAAAATAATGACTCGACAGGGTTCTACGACGCACTCAAGGCAAAAACAACTTCTGCGACCGCAAATGCAATCGAAGATGTTCTGAAAAAGCTTCAGGAATACAATCCGGAAACAATCATGAGAAACATCAACGAGAACCTTCAGACAAAAACTGTAGCGGCTGAAGTTCAGAACGACGTAAAATCACTGACCGAAACCTGGAAAGCAAAACCTGCGGAACTTCAGAAAGATGTAAACAATTTCAAGACAAGCGCAGAAAAACTCACAAAACTCAACGCAAAGAATCTCAAGACTCCGAACGACATCAAAAAAGCGATTGAAGACATTCAGACAGCGCTAAAATCTGGAGAAAAAGTCAAAAACGGAGTGGATTCAACATTAAATTCTTTCGAAACAGACGCAAAAAAAGTCGAGGGATTCAAAACAAAACTCGAAAATGCCGTCAAGACCGACACTGAAATGGTTAAGAACACCCTCCCCGACCTTTCCGTTGAAGGCGCAAAAGGCTTTGTCACCGGAACTTTCGACGGATTTGCGTATAACCTTCTTGGAAAATACTACCCGTACCTTAAAAAAACAATTTCTTACGCCGGCACAATGAAATCTTCCAGTTCAAAAGATGAAAATGCAAAAAAAGAAGCTGTCAAAAAAGCAAAAAAACAGGCAAGAACAGAATCAAAACGATACAGTGGCCGCAATGTCTACTGGAGAAAAGATACAGTTCCAAAACTTTTAATCGAAAATGTTCACGGAAGCGGTAGTGGCAGCGGAACTTCCCTTGACCTCAAAATCACCAATATCTCTAGCGATATGGATAAAGTCGGAAAACCGATCGTCGCAAAAGGCGTTTACAATGCGACAAACCGTACACACAACGCGGGCCTCACAATTGACGCTCGTTCCCAGAGCACATCTCCGCTCATTTCCGGCGACTACAGCGGAAACAATTTCCCGGTAAACCTCAATATGGCAGAAAAATCAAATGTTCAGGGCGTACCGAGTTTCAGCGGCACCACTTCCGTAAAAGCAAACCTGAGCGCAGATTCAGACTTCAGTTTTAAAGTCGGCGGTAGTCTTGAAATGAATCCGGTCACCCTGAGCGCAGGTGACCTTCAGAACGAAATGGTAAACAGAATTTACAAAAACGCTCTCGCAGCCGTAAAATCAATGAATGTCAAGGCAAATGCCGGATTCAGCGAAAAAAGCGGAATCGACCTGGATATTTCAACCGACGCGGACAAAATCATTTCCCAGGCCCTCAAGGAATCACTCAAAAAAGAACTCGGAAATGTTCAGGCTGAGGCAGAGGCAAAACTGAAGGAAAAACTTGCTGAATACACAGGCGCTTCAAACGAGCAGATTGCAAAGTTCACCGAAATCGGAAAAAAACTTAAGGATTCAAAATCGGCAACCGAAGAACTCAACCGCCAGCTTGAAGCAAAAAAGAAAGAGCTTGAAAAACAGCTCACTGACAAAGCAAAGAGCGAAGTCAGTAACAAAGCGACAAAAGCGCTCAAAGGAAAACTCCCCTTCTAGGGAAACACTGATTAATCGCGTCAAGTGTTAATCAGCACTTCCCTAAAGAAGTTCGGGGTGTTTTTCTGCAATTCTTCTCGCCCAGTACAAGAACGGAGTGTCGAGCACTGAAGTAACAAGGAAAATCAAATAGCCGAAAATGAGAATTTGAATCAGAACGCTTGCAGGGAAAACTCCTGCAAAAGCGAGCAGATTGAACACAAGCACATTAATCAGCTGGCTGACCATCGTTGAGCCGTTGTTTCTGAGCCACAAGAATGCTTTTTTGTTGCCATATTTCTTTTCGCTCCAGCTCCAGATGTGGTGATAAGCCCAGACATCATACATTTCGCAGACTGCATAAGCGAAAAGGCTTGAAAGCATAACACGAGGCGTGTTCGCAAAAACCGTGCGGATTGGGGCTGCCATCGTGTCGGCCTCAGCAGGAACATACAGAAACCACGTCTGAGAAATCAAGATGAAAGTGATGTTTGCTGCGATTCCAAGTTTGACGCACTTGCTAGCCTCTTTTTTGCCGTAAATCTCACTCATAATGTCCGTAGCGAGGAAGCTCGAAGCGAAAATTACGTTTCCCAAAGTCGTGTCCATGCCGTAAGCGTGAACGAGAATCAAAACTTCGATATTGGCTGCAATCGTGCAGATTACAGTCCACGCAAAGATTCCGTTTTTACCGAAAAGTCTGAAGAATGCCACAAGTCCGCCAAAAAAAGCGAACACTGAAAGCGCCAGTATAATTTCATTCTGAAAAATCATAATTATCTCCTGAAAAATTAAAGAAAAGAGTCGTTTTTATTTTCGTCTGTCAATTGCTGCAAAAAGCCGTGATTTTGCGATGTTCTCGTATTCCGTGCCAGGCTTTCCGTAGTTTGCGAACGGATAGATTGAGATTCCGCCGCGTGGAGTGAAGATTCCCTCAACTTCAAGATATTTCGGCTCAAGAAGTTTGACCAGATCCTTCATAATGATGTTCACGCAGTCCTCATGAAAATCGCCGTGATTACGGAACGAAAAAAGATAGAGTTTGAGTGATTTTGATTCGACAAGAAACCCGTCCGGAATGTAGTTGACTTTGATTTCTGCGAAGTCCGGCTGCCCTGTTTTCGGGCAAAGCGAAGTGAATTCGGGGCAGTTGAAAGTGACCATGTAGTCATTCCCCGGATGTTTGTTTGGAAATTTTTCGAGGATTTGTGGAGCGTAATCGGCGGGATACCTGGTTTTTCCTTCACCAAGCAGCGTTACGCCCTCAAGTTCAGATTCTGAACGCATTTTAAAGCTCCTAGTTTTGTTTTAGGTCAGGATGGAATTTCGAACTGACCGGGAAAAAATATAAACAAAAAAAATCTTTTGGTCAATAAGGGCGCTCCGGCTTCGCCGTCGGGTGTTCCGCGAGCACTTTCGTTGTCGTGCTCGTTTCACTTCGCCAGCGCTCATAGCCTTCGGCGACCGTCTCCCTGCCTAGCGCAGCTCCACCGACCATTCACCTGCAGTATCAGCGAGAATCTTACTAAGTTCCGGGAGAACAGATTTCATTTCCTCGTCAAGCTGGTATGGAAAATTCACGATGAACATTCCGCTTCCGTAAAGAGAGGCCAGGCCCGTCATGTCTTCTTTCCGTTTGATTTCCATCTGAATGTCGAGGATTTTTGGCTCTGTAGCTTCGACGCTTCCCGAAATCCGCTCTTTCATCATCGTAATTTCTGAACTCCTGTGTTCGACAAGCGGATACCAGAGTGCGATAATTCCTGCCGGCCATTTTTTGTGCACGACGCTGATTACTTCTCCGCATTTTTCAAAGTCGCTTGCATCCTCAAACGAAGGGTCAACTATGCAAACGCCCCGCTTTATCTTCGGCGGAGTAACAGCCTTCAAAAACTCATATCCGTCACGCTTATGAAGGGCTGGCTCAATAAAACTCAGTCCTTTTTCCCGGCATTCTTTTCGCCGCTTATAGAAACAGTTTTCAAGTTCCTCAAAAGCAGTCGGGTGGAGCTCACAAAGAATCTGCTCATCACCCGGCCTCAAGTACATGTTTTCAATCAATGGCGAGCCTGGATACAAGCTTTTTTCATAATACTTCTGGATAATATCAAAGAATTTTAAATACCTCACAGAGGAATTTATCATCTTCTCAACGCCAGTTTTTGCTTCACCAGTTTTTAAAGCACGGGAGTCGTCGAGAGCATAAAGCCCGCTTCCGGCGTGCGTGTCAATGACACAGAAAGGCTTTTCTTTTTTGCAAAGATGCTCCAGAATCAGCGAAAGAGTGAGATGTTTTAGAATGTCAGCGTGATTGCCCGCATGGTAGGCGTGAACGTATGAGAGCATGGATTAGAAATTCTTTTCGACAAAATCAATTGTATCTTTGTTTTTTAGCATCATGTCAATGCAGAATATTATACTACGGAAATCAAAAAACGAAAAGAGAAAAAAAAACTCCCGCCGGAGCGGGAATCAGTTTAAAACAATTTCCGTCACAAGGACGGGCGTAAAAGACAGATATTACTCGAACAGAGTTTCAATTAAATGTTCAACAGTGAAGTCTCCCCAGCTGTTAAAATCAGACAACTTTGTTTTTCCACTTGTTGGATCAGTTGAAGATTTTGTGATTTTTCCCATCACTCTCAAGGTCACCGCACTGGCAGCCCATTTATCCGAGTCCATACTTTTGCTTGTTGTAGCATAATAAGAAGTTCCGACAGCAGCCATAATCAAAGACTTATTTGTAGTGTCATACTTTAAGTAAATATCAGCAAGGCTTACATTATTATCACTGGTAACGGCAGTTGGTGTTGTCGTAGTATCAGCAGTATTTGTATATTCATACCAGATATTTCCAGTCTGTTTTAAAACAAGCTGGTCTATGCTTGTTCCGTCATCTCCATCTTCACCGTTCTTGCAGGAAACGAGCGCTCCAGAAACTAAAAGAGCAAAAAGAAGGACTGTAAAAATCTTAAAAATCTTTTTCATAATTTTTTCCCTCAAAATAAAAAAAATCCACAGATTTTAGATTAGCACATTTATCTGTTTTCTTTAAGAAAAAATAATCTGTGCCAATCTGTGTTAATCTGTGGTTAAAAGTAACTAGAACTGATATTTAGCTGTGAGTTCTACGAATGCTGCGTTGTGATTCTTATCGTTCCATGCAGTGAAGTTGTAGAATTCGCCGTTCTCATTGTCAGAATAGAGATAAACGCCACGGAGACCGAGTGTGAGACCTTCTACAGCATTGAATTCGATTTTTGGAGCAACCATATACTCTTTTGTTTCGACTACATAGATACCCTGAACCTCAGCAGTGAGTTTTTCGTTCATCCATTTGTCAGAAAGAAGACCGATAATCTTGTTGTTTGTATATTTTCCGTCTGAGTTGTAATCAACGTCGTAAGTTGCGTATGCTCCGTCCTCAATTTTGTCCTTTTTGAGGATAAATGAGCCCTGGTTCTGAACGTTGATGTTGAGGTTGTGGATTGGAAGATCCATATCAAAACCTGCAACCCATGCAATTGAGTTGTTCTTTACCCATGGATCGTCACCGGCAATATCTTCTGTAAGGTTGTAAGCAACTTCCCATCGAGTGTTGAACTTCCAGAGAACGAATGCGGCTTCAAGACCGAATACCTGCAACTGGTCGTAGTTGAGTGATGGAAGTGCAAGTTTCTGATCTGACATATAGGCGATTTCCTGTGCATGGTCACTTACAGCCTTCATGTAGCCGTCTTTTTGTGCTGCGGCTTGAATGGCAGTAGGATCTGTAAGGTCAACCGTGTCGCCTGTTACTGGTGAAACATATGTAGTTGCACCTGCTGCAGCGGCTACACCATAAACATTTGTTCCCATGTAAGTAGCAAAATCACTGATTTCCTGATAGTAAGCAGTAGAAATAGCTGTCTGTCCAGCAGATGAAGCTGCATAAGTTTTTACAGCATTTGATACAGAATCAATATATGCTCCGAGGTTTGCGCTTGGCTGCTTGTAGTGACCATAGTAGTAGCTTACACCCCAGTCGATTCCGGCTCCAGAACCTGTAAGACGAAGTCCAGCCTGACCATATTTGAGTGACTTGAGGTTGTCTTCATAGAGCTGGTCTGCAGAGAAACTTGACATTGACTGAAGACCGTCAACAATAGAAGGCAGATCTGTTTTGCTTGTGTCATCAAGACTTAGTGCAGTTCCCAAGTCGATGGCAGCATTGTGCTTTACGATTCCTGAGACTGTTTCTGTCAGGTTTGCCTGAGCTGCAGGGTAGAGGTATCCTGAAGAAGCAAAGCGGTCGGCAGTCATCCATGGGGTGAAGATACCTTCGAGTTTGATGTTGTAATCCCATGAAATGTTTGCAGTTGCCTTGAACATTACTTCACCGATACGGCGGTCAATGTAGTCAGGGAAGATGAAGTCTGTGTAGTCGTTGGCGTTGAAGTTGTCGAGGACATGGACTTTGTCGCCTTTGCCCCAGACTTCCTTCATTTTTCCGGCTTTAAGCTGGAAGCGGCCTTCTTTGAAAGAACCGTTTGCATAAAGTTCGTCGATTACGTCTTCAGGATGCTCTTTGATTGTTGAAGGATCGATTTTGAACTTGATGTTTGCGTCAGTGTAGTCACCGGCATAGTTTACGTCGAGTTTTGCGTAAGCGTTTGCGTCCAATACGGTGTCTGTAGAAACATCATTTACTTTCTTGTAGCCATCATAAGTATCAATCCATGCTCGTCCTGAAGCACCGACTTCGCCAGACCAGACTACAGATGGTGTAGTTTCTTCTTCAAATCCGCCTTCGCTTCCAACGGAATCGCCAAAACCGAAGTCCTGTGCGAATGAGAAAGAGGCAAGGGAAAGTGCTGTCAATGTAAAAATCAGTTTTTTCATTGTTTACTCCTTTTATGTTACTCTTTTATTACACTTTTTATTTAGCTTTTCCTGTTGAGAGGAACTGCTGTGTGAAGTATGCAGGAGAAATACCTGCGTCAAAAATCGGGTCTTTAATTTCGAGGGTTGTCTGTCGTCCTGATTTTTCTGTAACGACACGAGCCTTCAATCGCATTGTATATTTTTTGCCGGTTTTTGATGTGAGATAAGTCCAGTCTTCTGTAGTGTATGTTTTAAGAAGCTGATTCTGATTTTTTTTGTCGAAGTACTCGATTTTAGCAGGAAGATATGATTCCTTGTCGATGTACTGGATTCGGTAAGAATATTCGACTTCGCTCTTTTTGAGAGGAACAGACTTGATCTTCCAGCAGGTGTAAGATCTTCCGCCCGGGACAGTAACTTTTACGTCTTTTTCGAGAAGTTCGTGTTTATCTTCTTCGGCTTCGCGGATACCCATATCATTGTATGTGAATTCGCAGCCTACGAACTGCTTGTAGCGCTCGCCCATCGGAATTCGGCGAACCTGCTTGAGTTTTGGCATGTAAATCCAGCGGTCATCCTCACGGGAATTTTTTTCCATCTGGAGAACGCGGGTATCTTTTGTTCGTGCAGGGGCCTTAAAATCAAAAACTGTGTTAATAAGACCATCAACTGTTCGGCCATGCTGTTCCATGATACAGTGCTCGACAGTACCGTTCTTTTCGATGTTGTCAAGCAGCATTAAACACTGAGAAGTATCAGGAGCTTTCAGGGTAGAAGATTTTTTGATGATGTCAAAAGCTTCGTCAGCAAAAGCCGATGTTCCAAGAGCCAGAGCAACTGCGGCAATGGCAAGTGATTTCATGATTTTCATAAGTACTCCTTAAAATTTTGCTTACGCAAAATAAGTTAACAATATTTTAACAAAGTTTTAATATGATTTCAAGTTTAATTTTTAAGTAACCTTAAAAAAAAGCCCAAGCCGTAACTGACCCGGGCTCCTGGAATCTAGTTCTCCAGAGTCAAATCGCCTTCTCTAATCCAGCCTATTCTTCTCAGTATAAGGCCGAATGCCCAGCTGAGGACGCCAGGGAGAATAAAGCAGACGAGGACAAGACCGAGCCAGTCGAACGCTGTCGGGGAAATTGCCGCTGCTCCGTGTTTGAGGGCTGCTTCGCTTGGGGAGAACCAGCCGGAAATAACGCCGATTTGACCTACGAGACCGCAGGTTCCCATACCAGAGCTTACTGCCGCACCGTTCATCTCCATTTTGAAGAGACATGTTGCGATTGGACCTGTGATTGCAGATGCGAGCGTCGGTGGAATCCAGATTTTCGGGTTTTTTACGATGTTCGGCATCTGGAGCATTGAAGTTCCCAGGCCCTGAGAGAGGATTCCGCCCCAGCCGTTCTCACGGAATGAAAGGACAGCAAAACCGACCATCTGAGCTGAGCACCCTGCAACGGCAGCACCACCAGCCAAACCTACGAGGCCAAGAGCCGCACAAATCGCCGCAGAAGAAATCGGCAAAGTGAGGACAACGCCAACGATTACGGAAATGATGATTCCCATTACGAAAGGATGAAGTTTTGTCGCCCAAACGATGATGTTTCCGATAGAGCTTGCCGCAAGACCGATGTATTTTGCGAAGAGAACTGTAAGAAGCGCCCCGGAAATAATTGTTACGAGCGGAGTGACAATGATGTCAACCTTTGTTTTTTTGCTTACGAGATTTCCGAGTTCTGCAGCAATGACAGCGATAACGAGAACTGCAAGAGGTCCGCCTGCCCCGCCGGTTACATTTGCCGCACTGCCTACTGCGACAAGTGAGAACAAAACGAGGGCCGGAAGTTTCATCGCAAAGCCGATACCGACAGCCATGGCAGCGCCCACAACATGAGCGTCCGTTGCGAAATTTCCCGCATCAACCAGAAACTGAAAGACAGGATTTGTTCCGAGGCGCAAAAGCTGCTGCCCGAGAGTCTTGATGATTGTCCCGATCAACAGGGAAGCGAAAAGTCCCTGAGCCATACCGCTGAGAGCGTCGATAAGATAACGCTTGACAAATTTGTTCATAACGAACTCCTGAAAATGAGAAAAGATAAGTTTTCCGTTGAGTACATATTGATGTAGTGATAGGAGCGTTCGTAGGCTCGTTAGACAGTACGCAAGATTCTTTGAGAATCAAATCGAGTCTGCCAACAGTCATCAAAACCGTAACATCTGTTTTTTTATATGGGAGAAATGTAACAAAAAATCAGAAAAATGAAAAGTGATAACAGAAAATTTATTATCAACCAGGCAAAACTGGAACTAATCACAGCCCTTGGAATCAGCGGGCTTGATTTAACCGGCCCCCCTGAGGATTCATTTGACGAATCAGAATTATTTTTTCTTTTTCCTACTTCCCACAGTTTTGAAAAAGTGTTATATTACGTTCGTCAAAGGCGACATCGTTTTAGAAGCGGTGTCGCCTTTTTTGTTTTTGAATAGGAGAAAAATATGTGTGGATTTGTAGGTGCATTTGATTTGTCGAGCGGCGGAAAGCCAATCGCTGAGGGCTTGCGTGACGAGCTTCGTTCCCAGGTTCTTGAGATGAGCAAAAAGATTCGTCATCGTGGTCCGGACTGGAGCGGTGTCTACACAGGAAATAATGCGATTCTGAGCCACGAGCGTCTTTCAATCGTTGACCCGCTTTCGGGAAAACAGCCTCTCGTGAGCGACGACGGAAAAATCATTCTTGCTGCGAACGGCGAAATCTACAACCACAAGGAAATCCGAAAATCTTTCGAAGGAAAATACAAGTTTTTGACAGGAAGCGACTGCGAGGTCATCATCCCGCTTTACAAAGAGTGCATCGCTTCGGGCGCAGACTTTGCCAGAATGATAGAAAAACTTTCCGGCATCTTCGCATTCGCACTTTACGACAGCGAGCGGGACGCATACCTTATCGGCCGTGACGAAATCGGCGTAATTCCACTCTATCAGGGCTGGGATAAAGCGGGCCGTTATTATGTTGCAAGCGAGCTCAAGGCTCTTGAAGGTGAGTGCCAGACAATCGAAGAGTTCCCGAACGGCTCGTTTTTGTGGAGCAAAGGAGAGACGAAACCAGTCCGCTGGTACAAACGAGACTGGGAGAGTTTCGATGCAGTTAAGAATTCCCCGAAAGCGACTGATGAAAAAGGCGAGATTATCAACCCTGCCGTAATCGAAAAGGTTCGCAACGGCCTTGAAGCAGCAGTCAAAGCCCAGCTTATGAGCGATGTTCCTTACGGAGTTCTTCTTTCAGGCGGTCTTGATTCATCAATCATCGCCGCAATCACACAGAAATTCTCAAAAAAACGGGTTGAGTCGGATTCAAAAGAAAGCGCATGGTGGCCACAGCTTCACAGCTTTGCGGTAGGACTAGAAGGCAGCCCGGATCTGGTCGCAGCACAGAAAGCCGCCGACTACATCGGAACTGTTCACCACGAAGTACACTTTACGATTCAGGAAGCGCTCGACGCCCTGCCGGATGTAATCTACCATATCGAGACCTACGACATCACAACAGTGCGTGCCTCAACCCCGATGTACCTTCTTGCACGTGTAATCAAGTCAATGGGAATCAAGATGGTTCTTTCCGGCGAAGGAAGCGACGAGCTTTTCGGCGGCTACCTCTATTTCCACAAAGCACCGAACGCTCAGGAATTCCACGAGGAACTTGTGCGAAAAATGAGCAAGCTTCACCTTTACGACTGTCTCCGCGCAAACAAATCCCTCATGGCATGGGGAGTTGAGGGGCGAGTTCCATTCCTCGACAAGGACTTCATTGACATTGCGATGACTCTCAACCCAAGCGACAAAATGAGCATCAAACTGCCTGATGGAAAGCAGCGAATCGAAAAATGGATTTTGCGAAAAGCATTCGAGGATTTGCTCCCGGAAAACATTGCATGGCGACAGAAAGAGCAGTTCAGTGACGGCGTTGGCTACA
>JAFPUF010000072.1 GCA_017395545.1 Treponema sp.
AAGAGACCTATCTTTTTCACGACAACCACGAGCACGTTAGACAGGTGCGTTGGGCTATAGAGCACTTCGACGAGTTTGGCGTAGAAGGACAACAGGGCAAGCTCGACTCAACTATGCTAGTGTATTTTCTGAAATGGTGTGGCGTTGGTCAGACCAAGGAAAAACGCCTCTATCAGTACTTCTGCGACACATACAGGGGTGGTTACGGTCTGCTGGTGTGGTCGGCTGTGTCGAAGCAGCGCAAGGAGTTGCGCGACAGCGGCATTACTGACAGAGGAGCAGCGGCATCTTTCCAGCAAATGATAGAAAAGTTGCAGGAAGAAGCGACGGCAGTCTGAAACTTTTCGATTTTCATGAAAAATAGGTAGATGGATTCCAATGGGAGTTCATCTACTTTTTTTCCATCGTTTTGATGGCTTCTGAGGAAAAATCGGCAACTTTTCCTCAATTTTGTGATGCCCTGAGGAAAAGTTTTCCATCGTTTTTGGGGAAAATGGCGTTTTCTGAGGAAAAGTTTTCGATTTCGAGTGTTAAATTCTGAGGAAAAGTTAAAAACGGAAATCGACTAGATTTTGCAAAACACGGAAAATACTATAAATAATCGTCGTAACTTTGCAGAGTAAACCTGAAAGGCTATCTTGCCTGAATGGTAGAAGATAACATTAAGTTCAACCTGAGTTGATGTGAGAGTCTCCCGGGAATCAAGTAGCTACACCTCAGCACTGCTCACAAAAAGCTCAGAAAAGATGAAAGAAATAATCATTCATGTAGAAGATTCTGCTTACGAGAAGTTTATGGGAATGTTAAGCCTCTGCCCTCAGGTGGAGGTGGTGAGTGAAGGTGTGGCCATCGAGACCCGAGAGGCGATAGATCTTTGTGTGGCTCGTGCCATACGTGAGATGCGCGCTGACGGCGTGTTCCGTTTCCCCAGTGATTACACCTATTTAATGATAGCGGCCAATGAAGGTCAGGCTAAGGGTATGTCTTTCTTCCACTCTCCAAAGGAATACCTTGATTATTTAAAAGAGCTGGAACTGGACGGCCTGCCCGGTCGCTCTACCATCTACGATACCATCAGTAAAGTCGATGGAAAATATCCGAATTGGACTTTTTCCGACGATCCGAAACCCAAAGAGGCATTGAGAAGAAAAAATATCGTCAGACTGTTTTTGAGTGCATTTTTCAAGGCCAGAAGAACGCTTTCGGACGGTATTTCGGACAATCGCTGAAATGTCGGACGATGTTTCGGACAATCATATTTCAGCTATTGTGGCATAAAAAATATCACCTTAACTTTGCATTGTCAATCAGTTCGAAAGGAGGTTGACAGCGTTGTTTGACATATTGGTACAATGGACGACAGGAGTAATTATTTCTCCCCCTAAGTTAGGGGGAGCCAGAGGGGGTCTGAACAGGCAGATTCTGAGGCGGATATTGCGGCGGTTCAGACCACCCCTAACCCCTCCTAACTTAGGAGGGGAAGAAAGAACACATTATTTATTAATTACAATAGCAGAAAGGATTTACAAAATGACAGA
>JAFPUF010000073.1 GCA_017395545.1 Treponema sp.
CATGGAGTTGGACCAGGAACTTTTGGAAAACCATTGTGTATTATTTTTCTTCTCTCCAGTTTTTCTTTTAAGAACATTAAATAAATATAGTCAAATATAATTATTCCAAATATTATAATTAATAAAATCCAGACTTTATTATTCATTTTTTTTCCAAACGCGCCCCAGTGCGGGCGTCCACATAACAATTGCTTAAACCGCAAACCGGCTTGACCCGCTGTCGGCTACGAACCTTTGTTAGGCGATTTTTTTTCTAAAAGTTTATATTTTCATAATTGTTATCACTGATAACAATTGTACCATCAGGCATCATAAAAACAACTTCATCCCAATACTTCTTTTTTCCTTTATGTTCTTTTATTACATATATAAAATAAATAATCCACTTTTCTTGTTTTTCATCGAGTGGATGTAGTTCATAATAAGAATAAAACAATGGTATATCGGGTTTCAATATTTCATTTATATAAGAATCAGCGATTTTTTGTAATTCGTTTCTTTTGATATAATCTTTTAAATCTTTTTTCTTTGAAAAAATATCCTGCGCATTAATAAGTTCCTGTCCTATTTCCCAGGTAAGATCATATACTCCTTCTGGATTAGCAGTTGAAGTAACGCCTTCTATATGTATCAAATCTTTTCTAGAATAATTTGCCTGATAAACATGAATTCTTCTTTTAGATGTTTCTATAATTCTTTCCTTATATTTTTTTGATGAATCTTTTTCTGAGAACAATAAATCTAAAAAAAGTGTCATGCTATTATCGAGTTTATATGTCGTTCCATCCTGTTTATTAATGATACGACCATTCATGTAAAATGTTTCTTTCTCATCTGTGTCATAAGAAACTGAAACTTCATATTTTAAAAGAACTTTTATATACTTTTCTTGTCTTGAAATTTTAATTCTATCAAGAAATTCTTGCTTTTGAGTCTCATTTAAACTGATAGAAGATTTTTCCTGCGGATTATCAAAGTCTCTTTTTGTGATTCTTATTTCTTTTATATTTTTAATTTTTTCTAGTCCACAATAATTTGTTGATTCTTGTGCATTAAGTTGAATAAGTGAAATTAGTAAAAAAGAAATTGTAAATAATATTATTTTTTTCATTCTTCTCCAAAAGCAGGCCAGTGGCCTGTCGCCATAACAAAATTTCTCTGTATCTATCATAAATTTCTTATTGTCGTTCTTTTGTCGGCATAAGTCTTTTATGAAAGATCTTATTCTCCAAATAATACCATAAATTAGGAAATTTTCAAGAAAGTTATGCGGATACGCATAAGTCCGCACTTTTTTATTACGAAACTCTACTTGCAGCCGGTTGCGTTAGGCTATGGAGCACCGCCGGAGGCGTTCACCGACATCCGTGCCGTAACGAGAACTTCGTTCTCGCGGTAGTTATTGCCTTTTATAGCACGCGACATCCTTGTCGCGCCTGGATAATTTATGCACGGCTGGCGGGGAATGGAGCGAAAGCGGAAGTGCGGAACAGCCGACCCGCGTAAGCGGGTAACGCCATGGATTTTCGGCGTTATTCAGAACGCCATAGATTGTCGGCTTTATCTGGAAGTCCTTAAATTACATTTCATCCAGTGGACTGACTACATCCATTTCTTTTTTGTTGAGCACATGGGTGTAAATCATTGTCGTGCGTACGTCTGAGTGTCCGAGAAGTTCCTGCACTGTGCGGATGTCGTAGCCGTTTTCAAGAAGGTGTGTTGCGAATGAATGGCGGAAGGTGTGGCAGGTTGCATTCTTTATGATTCCGGCTTCGCGGACTGCGGTTTTTACGGCTTTTTGCATGAGACTTTCGTCAATGTGATGACGGCCTTGCTTTCCTGTGGCCTTGTTGAGCCAGCGGTTTTTCTGAGGGAAGAGCCATTGCCATTTGAATTCTTTCGCCGTTTCTTGCGATCGTTTATCCATACCGTCACGGAGAATGACTGCTCCGAATCCGTCGGCGAGGTCTTTTTCGTGCAGAGCCTTAACTTTTTTGATATGCTCTTTGAGTTTGGGAACGAGAAGTTTTGGGAGCATCACGCGTCTGTCTTTTCCGCCTTTCCCGTAGCGGATTGTGATTTCGTTTCTTTCAAAATCGAGGTCGAGTATTCTTAGAGAAAGCACTTCGTTCAGTCTCATGCCTGTTCCGTACAAAAGCTGGGCAATTAATTTTTTGCTTCCGTCAAGATGATTTAACACTGCAAGGACTTCTTTTTTGCTGAGGACGACCGGTGCGCGTTTTTTGTGTTTGGCGTGGATTACTTCGGAGAGGTTTTCCAGATCTTCGTGTTTTACGAATCTGAAATAGAAGAGAAGGGCACTCATTGCCTGATTCTGGGTTGAAGGGCTGACATGATATTTTATCGCCAGGTTTGAGAGATAGGAATTGATATGATTCTGCGTCAGGAGTGTGGAATTGAACATATATATAGATAGAAAAGATTTGACCCACTTTGTATAACATTCGATTGTGTGCTGGCTGTAATGTTTTGTGATGAGAATTCTTTTCAGCTCGTTCAGTTCTTTTTGAAGCCCGGATTTTTTCTGGACTGATTGTTCGGGGGGATTTTTCTGCTCTGCCGGATTTTGCGGGAGTGGCGTGATGTTGAATAAGCCTGTCTGATAAAGATTTTCTAGAAGCAAATTGATGGATTTTTGTGTGTTAGGGATAAGCCAGATTTTTTGATTATTGTTCCACTGCCGGTTCTGAACAGCACGAACAGCGTTAAGCATAGGCGGCGTGAAACCATTCGGAAAGGAAACTGCGATTTTTGAGTCTTGGTAAGGGCGTATAAATACGAGCATGCCTTAAATATATTGAAGAAAATCTTAAACGTCAAATTTTTATTGAAAGGAAAACAAAAAAAGCGGGCTGACTAAATCCAGTCGCATGAAGTATCCCGGGGGCGTTGCGGGGGATACCCCCGCAGAAGGGGTAGCGACCAACGAAGTGGGCGCTCGCGGTTCAGGCGTAGCCTTCACCGAGATTCGCTAAAAACTCTCCTCGAGAGTTTTTTCGCTACGCGACCGGCTCCCTACCCTGCCATTGCGCCGAGCTTCTTCTTTCTATGGGCGAGGATTATGCTCTGGAGCAGGATGAAGAAACACAGCATGAGGCCGGTTGTGATGCTCTGCCAGTACGGCTCACGCAAGCCTGATGCTACGACGATGTTGTTGATTGTTTTGAGGCTCATTACGCCGAACAGGGTTCCGATTACGCTTCCGACACCTCCGCTTAGCAATGTGCCGCCGATGATTGATGAGGCGATCGCCTGCATTTCGGCTCCGGTTGCGTTTGAGGCGTTGCCGGCTCCGGTGTGCAGAAGGTAGATGAAGCCCGCAATTCCGGCTAAGACTCCGCACAAAACATAGGCGAAGAACTGTGTGCGTTTTACATTGATTCCGAGCATGAGTGCGCTTTCACTGTTTCCGCCGACTGCGTACAGGTTTCGGCCGAAGCGAGTCCATCTGAGCATTGCCCACAAAACCAGGACTACGACCAGGGCGATTACTACGCCTACTTCAATCGAAGACGGAATCCAGTTGCCGTTTTTGGCATAGGTTCCGATGAAAGGAATGTCGATTTCAAAATCTTTGAGGGCAAGAAAGCCTGCATTTGCTGCCGTTCTCGGGACTTTACTGACGATTGTGGTCATTCCCCGGGTAAAGAACATTCCGGCAAGGGTTACTATGAACGGCTGAATCTTGAGATATGCGACGAAATATCCCTGAATCAAGCCCATCGCAAGGCCGATTCCCAGTGAAATCAGAACTGAGCTTAAAACTCCGCCCGCATGGTCTTCCATAAAAACGACCGAAGCCATCGTGATGAGTGCGACTGAGCCGCCGACCGAAATATCGATTCCGCCGGTAATCATTACGATTGTGAGTCCGCACGCCGTTACAATCAGATAGGCATTGTTGTTGAACAGGTCCAGAAACTGCTGCGGGTTCAAAAATCCGCCGCCCCAGATAATCATCGCAAGCAGGTACATTCCGATGAAAGTGCAGATTGTAATCGTAAGGAGCAGAGTTGTGTTTGAAAGCGGCTGTCTGTCTTTTCCTTTTGCAAAAGGATTCAAATTTTGCAAAGTCTCGATGATATTTGCCATAGTTATTTAGCCTCCACTTTTACTGCTGCCGCTTTTTTCGCAAGTATTTTATTCTTGAGTTTTCCAAGCCAAGCCTTTACTACAGGAGAGCCTGCGACAACGATGATGATGATGACGATTGCCTTGTAAGCTTTTACCGCCGTCGAAGAAACTTTCATCGCATACAGTGTGATTGTGAGTGCCTGAATGATGTATGCGCCCAGAATCGAGCCGGAAAGCTTGAATTTTCCGCCGCCGAGTGAGTTTCCGCCGATTGCGACTGCAAGGATTGCGTCCATCTCAATGTCGAGAAGGATTGTCTCGTGGTTAATAAGTCCGATTCGGCAGACATTTATTGAGCCTGCCATCGTTACGCACACGCCGAGAATTACGAAAACTGCGAGCTTCCAGATTACAGGGTTGATTCCGTTAAGTTTCGCTGCCCTCTCATTGATTCCGACTGACTGAATGTAAAGGCTGAGGGTCGTTTTTTTGAGAAGAATGTTAATCAAAATGATGAAGATGATGACAACGATAATAGGAGTCGGAACTGCAATATGAGGAATAAAGCCGCCGATGTAACTGATGAGCGGGCTTTCGACATTCGGAGTAGCACCGCCGTTAATCCAGTAAGCGATAGGGCGACCGGCTGTGTACAGAATCAGCGAGGCAATCATCGGCTGAATGTTGAATTTTGCGATAAGAATACCGTTGAACAGACAGAAGATAATAGCGACGACACAGGCAACAAGCAAAGCTGCGAGAATCGTGCCCGGATTGATAGTTCCCGCACGGAGGATTTTTACGAAGACTGAGCCTGCGATAGCCGCCGCCGCACCGATAGAAATATCCTGGCCTTTTGTAGCGCTCGTCACCAGAGTCATGCCGATTGAAAGAATTACGAGTTCGCTCGCTCCGTTCAGGATACTGACCAGGTTTCCGAAAAGAACCGTATTTTTGAAATTGTTGGTCTTGATTCCGATTGAGAAGAAACCAGGATCCCGGATAAGGTTGAAGATTACCAGAATCAGCAGGGCAACGATCGGGATTGCAAGCTGAGACTGGAAAAGTTTTTTGATTTGATTCGTGATTTTATTCATTTTTTGCTTTTCCTCCCGCAATTGTCTGCATAATTACATCCTGACTTAATTCTTCGCCTTTTAGCTCGCCGACAATCTTACGGTCACGCATGACGATGAGCCTCTGACAGACAGAAAGCATTTCCGGGATTTCCGAAGAAATGAATGTGACGCTCACGCCCTTTTCTGCAAGTTTGAGCACTTCTTTCTGAATCTGAATCTTGGTTCCGACATCAATACCGCGTGTCGGTTCATCAAGAATCAGATACTGCGGATGGGTCAAAAGCCAGCGCGCAAGGATGACCTTCTGCTGGTTTCCGCCTGAGAGGGATTTAATTGGTGTTTCTTTCGAAGCCGTCTTGATTTCAAGCAGTTTGATATATTCGTCAGCAAGTTTTTCTGATTCCGCCCTTGAAATCGGATGGAAGAATCCCCGGAGAACCTGCATTGCAAGAATCATATTCTCCCGCACCGACAGGTCCTGGATGATTCCGTCGCCTTTGCGGTCTTCAGGAAGATATCCGATTCCGTTTTTCATTGCATCTTTAGGAGAAGTGATTTTTGTGTCCTTTCCGTTGATTTTGACTTTTCCGCTCGTGATTCTGTCAGCGGCAAAAACTGCACGAACACTCTCACTTCGGCCGCTTCCCAAAAGTCCCGTAAAGCCATTGACTTCTCCCTTTCGGATGTTAAAGTCGAACGGACGCACGCCTTCGGTTGTCGCAAGATCTTTTGCCTCATAGATATTTTCTGTATCAGGAAGAGGGCGCTTCATATTTTTAAGGTTGGTCATATCCTCCGCATCTTTTCCGAGCATCGCAGAAATCAGTTTTACGCGCGGCATTTCACTGACCGTGTATTCTCCGACCAGTTCGCCGTTTCTAAGGACTGTAATTTTATCGCAGACTTCATAGACCTGTTCAAGGAAGTGAGTGATAAAGATAATTCCGACACCATGGCTCTTCAGAACGCGCATCAAAGTAAACAGAAGTGCGACTTCGTTATCATCCAGGGAAGAAGTCGGTTCATCGAGAATCAGAACCTTGCAGTCCATATCAACGGCACGCGCAATCGCTACCATCTGCTGAACGGCAAGGGAACAGGTTCCGAGCTGCTGGTTCGCATGAGCAGGAATATTCAGCTGTTTCAGGAGTTCAGTTGCTTTCTTTTCCTGTTTTTTCCAGTCAATGAATTTATAGTTTCCGCGGCCAATATACATATTCTCCGCCACCGTGAGGTTCGGGCAGAGGGTAATTTCCTGATAAACTGTAGAGATGCCGAGATTCTGTGCATCCTGCGGGGAACGGATATTCACGGCACCTTCAACGCCCGCAATTCTTATTTCACCTGCATCCTTGATATGAACGCCGGTAAGAACTTTGACCAGAGTCGATTTTCCGGCACCGTTCTCACCCATAAGCGCATGAATTTCTGCTTCACGAAGCGTAAAGTCAACATTCTGGAGGGCCTTTACGCCGGGAAATTCCTTGCAGATTCCGCGCATCGACAAAACAACATCATTTTTTTCCATATTAAATCCTAAAAAAAACGGCGTAAAATATGCGATTACACACTTTACGCCGTCATATCAGACAATTTACAAAAGCAGTCGATTAGTCACCAAGACCATAAGTGTCAATGTCAGCCTGTGTGATTGTTTTTGCATCGAATCCTTTTTCTTCAGAAATGATTTTCTTTGCAGGAACTTTTCCAGTTGCAATCATCTGCTCGATAACGCCAGCCTGGAAAGGAGAGCACTGACCGTCATAGTTCCAGCTCTTTGCAAGAAGTTCGCGGAGAGCCCATTTGTTGCAGTCAAATCCCATTACGATAACTTTTCCGTCAACACCGTGTGTGATTCCAGCCTCGTCGAGAGCAGCAACTGCACCTTTTGCCATACCGTCGTTCTCAGCGTAGATAACGTTGAAGTCTTCTTTTGAGTTAATTACAGATTCAACGATTTTCTTAGCCTCAGCCTCGTCCCATGTTGCTGTCTGCTGAACAACTTTCTTCATTCGGCCTGCAGCAAATTCTGCATCAAGAGCACCAGTTCGACCAATCTGAGCGTCTGAACCCATAGCACCCTGAATGTGAACTACGTTATATTCAGGAAGTTTCTGCGTTTTGAGCCATGCGACAGCAGTGTCACCCTCTTTTGCCATATCAGAAACAACTGCGGCTTCATAAAGGTCTTCTTTTACGTTAATCATTCGGTCGAAAAGGAAGACTTTAATTCCGGCTTTCTGAGCCTTTTTGAGAACTGCTTCCCATCCGTCAGTAGCAGCAGCAGAAAGAAGAATGTAGTCAACGCCGTCTGTGATGAACTGAGAGGCTGCGTTCAACTGCTCGTCGTTCTTGAGGCTGTAGAAAGTCTTTACGTCATACTTTGCGTTGCCGAAAACAGACTCAAAGTCCTTTACGTTTGCAGCGCGGTAGCCTGATTCAGAAGGCGGGTTGTTAATGATACCGATTTTGACAGTGCTGCCAGTTTTTGGAGCGGCGTCTTTTTTGTTACATGAAACGAACAGTGACCCTGCGAGAGCGAGAGCCATTACGCAAGCAATAATTTTTTTCATCTAAGTATCCTCCTTTTTTAGATGTGCAACTTTGCTGTATTCATACTAAGTCTGAAAATTCGATTTTTAAATGGAAATATTTAGGATTTTTTTTTGATTTTTTAGGATTCTGTAAGAATTTATTCCGTGACAACGAATAAAAGGTTAGGATTTTTATTTAAAAAGTTGGATTTTTTACGGAGACTTTCATTTCTGCCCGTTCATTTTTCTATTGAACAAAAAAAAGATATTTTCTGCAATTTTCTGCTATTGATTCTGGAGATTTAGATTGTATAACATATTACTATCTGCAAAAAAGAAGGGAAAAATCATGAAAAAATTTATTAAAAAATCTTTTGTTCTTATATTTCTTTCTATATTTATCCTGTCGTCCTTCGCCGGCGAGAAATACAGTTTCTCGAAAAAGGCGCTGAAAGACAAAAAATCCGTAACGTTCAATGACTGCACGGCAATGGAACTTGCACAGAAAATGAAATGCGGCTGGAACCTCGGAAACACCCTCGACGCCAACGGCAAAACAGGCCTTGAGTCTCAGGAAAGCTGGGGACAGCCCCTCACCACAAAGGAAATGATAGATGCAGTTGCAGCTGCCGGTTTCAAAACGATCCGCATTCCGTGTTCGTGGGCGAACCATTTCGTTGATTCGAATTATACTATTGATACAGCCTGGATGGCGCGCGTAAAGGAAATCGTTGACTGGTGTATCGCTGACGGTCTTTATGTAATTCTGAACGATCACCATGACAACTTTGAGCGTGAATCTTTAATTCCAAAAGGAAAGGGCTACTATCCGAGTTCACTCAACTACAACGAATCAATGCTCTTCACAAAAAATGTATGGGCTCAGATTTCACTTGCTTTCAACAAAGGCTACGACGAACACCTGATTTTCGAAGTCTTCAATGAACCACGACTTCGCGGCCATGAGCATGAATGGTGGTACAACCAGGGATGTACGGTCTGCAAGGACGGAGCCAGCAACCTCAACAAACTCAACCAGCTTGCACTGAACACAATCCGCGCATCTGGAAAAAACAATGCCAAAAGATTCGTCATGATCACAGGTCTTGCAGCCTCAATCAACTCTTATCAGGCAGACTCCTCATGGAAACTTCCGAAAGACTCAGCCGAAGACAGGCTTTTGATTTCAGTTCACCTGTACACTCCGTATTCATTTGCAATGGAAAATCCCGGAGAAACCGTGTTCATGGAAAAGCATGCCGGAGAACTTGCCTACAATTTTGACTGGCTCAATGAAAAATTCGTAAAGAACGGTCTTCCTGTCATCATCGGTGAATTCGGTGCGACAAACAAAAACAACACTGAAGAACGCATGAAGTGGTTCGAATTTTTTGTAAAGGAATCAAGAAAATACAACATGGTTCCCTGCCTCTGGGACAACGGCGACCCGAACGCAAAGAACACCTTCGAAGAAAAATTCGGATTCTTCAACCGTAAAGAAGAGTCTTGGTATTTTCCGGAGATTATTGATATAATAGTGAAAAATTCAGAGAATTAGGGCGTTTCCCGCCCTGTCCGCCTTCTGCAGATAAGGCGGGCCGGCGAGCACTTGCGTTGTCGTGCTCGTTTGCTATCCGCGGTTCCGCTAACGCATCATCTTCGGGAGCTTATTTTGAAAAAAAAGATTGCCCTGCTCGTACAGGATTTGGATTCTGATTATTTTAACTTTATGGTAGAAGGCGCAAAGAGCTACTGTAACGGGCACGGTTATACACTCATGGTTTTTATCGTACGCGGAAAAAACTGGAGTCACGGCTCTTTCGACTATCAGTACTATGCCGCAACGAAACTTCTCTCAAAAAGCAACGTCGACGGAATTCTCCTTGCGACAAACACTTATTGCCAGAACGCCCCTGGAGCAAAACGCCAGGAACTCATAAAAGAACTCACCTTTGTTCCGCTCGTAAGCATAGGCGCGCGGATTCCGATCGCCTCAAGCGTTGTCTCCGACAGCAAGGCCGCTTTCAAGGAACTTCTTTACCACCTCTATGATTTTCATCAGAAAAAAAATATCGTTCTCATGATGCCGGTCTCGTCTTCCGTGGATATCATCATGCGGAAACAGGGCTACGAAGAATTCCTCGCCGAAAAAGGAATTCCCCTCGACGACAAAAAAATCATTTATGCAGACTACACTTTTGAAGAAGCGCGCGAAAACCTGAAGTCTGTCTGCCCTTCAAAAGAAGAACTTTATTTTGACGCTATCGTCACCTGCTCAGACGACCTTGCATTCGGCTGCATCGCATATTTTCACGAAATCGGTGTCCTTGTCCCTGAAGACGTTTCTGTCACGGGCTTTGACAACCAGCGCCGCTGCCTCTACTCTACTCCGGAACTCACGAGCATCGACCAGCAGATTGACACTCAGGCTTATCTGGCGACCTGCCTCCTCGACAAGCAGATTTCCAAACAGGACTCAATGTCCCAGGAAATGACCGTTCCTTCCATCGTAAAATACAGGGAATCCTGCGGCTGCAAAAAAGAAGAGAATGCCAAGGAACGCCGGAACAAATTTGATATGGAAGAGCTTATCTTAAAGCGCAAGGAAGTCATCGCTCATTTTCACTTTTTCCTTCAGGAAATGCAGGCTTCGCTCTCCCTCACGGACTTCAAGAAACTTCTCGTCCGCAATCTCCGCGACTACGGAATCAAATCCTGCGTAATCTGCCTCTATGATGAGCCGGTTTATTTCGGAAAAAACGACGACTTTGAGATTCCGGAATCTGCCCGAGTCCTCATCGCTTTCAACTCAAACGGCTATTACGAAAACCTTGAGTCAGTCAAGACAATCCCGGACGAAAAAATGATTCCGGACGGCTTTGAATTCGAAGAAAACGATGAAGTTGTTGTCACAAGCCTCTTCAACACCTCATATCAGTACGGCTATGTCGCATATACGCCTGGAGACGTCGAGTCACGCATTTACGAGCTGGTTTTCAGCGCCACGGGAATCGCACTCGCTTCAAACAGGCTTTTAAATCTCAAGGAAACCGATTCTGTCACTGACTCGCTCACAGGAGTCTTCAACCGTGGCGGATTCATGAAATACGGTGAAAAAGCCATGCGTGAGTCTATCGCAAAAGGCGAAACCGGAGGCGTAATTTACGGAGACATGGACCGCCTCAAAAAAATCAACGACGAGCTCGGGCACGACATGGGCGACCTGGCAATCCAGGCAGAAGTAAAAGTCTTAAAAGAAGTTCTCTGTAAATGCTGCGTAATCGGCCGTCTCGGCGGAGATGAATTCGCTATTGTGTCCCCCGGCCTCGACGAAGAGAAATTCAAGATTCTCAACCAGAAACTCGAAAAAGCCAGCGAAAACTACAATAATACAAGCGGACAGCCGTTCACGCTCTCAATCAGTCTCGGAGTCGCCTTCTTCTCAAAAAACAGGTGCGATCTTCAGGCCCTCCTAAAAGAAGCAGACGAAAAACAGTACGAACAGAAGCGCCTCCACCACGCCCAGAGATAAACCTCTTTCCCTCCGGGGCAAGTGGGGACTCTCACCGCCCGCTTTTCGTTATTCTCCAAAAAACACCTGTTTTTGTATTTTCTTGTTTATTCTTGATAAATTCTTACTAGTTAGTACAAAAATTTGATATTTTTATGTGTCTTCCTGACAAATAATTGACTCAGTTAAAAAAAAGGGGGACACAAAGAATTGAAAATCAAATCAAAACTCGCCATATGTGTTTCCTTTGCTCTTCTTGCGGGAAATCTCCAGACATTCGGTATTACGATGAAAGCCAGGGCGATTCTCACAGGAAATTTAGCGGAGGAGACCCAGAAAAAAGGCTCAGACAAGAAGTATGAATTTTTCAAGCTTAATTCAAAGCCTCAGAAAGATGACGACGGTCTTGTTATTGAAGTCAGCGATGCAAACTGGGGAGGACGCCTTGCCCTCTGGTATCAGTTTGACGCTTCCATGAACAAACTTGATCACACTAAGGCGACTTACGCTGAAGGTTCTGACGGAACAAGATTGAATTTCCGCCGCACAAACCTATGGTTCAAGCTTTTCCCGACATTAAAATTCACAGTCGGATATGTCGGCAACGACCAGCTCTACAAAGAGCGCATCGATGACTGGAAAGTCGGAAATCCTTTCAAATATGACACCAGAGCATGGAAAGAACATCCTGGTTACGCAAACAACTCAGACGTTGACGAAATGGGACTTAGCGTTGAGAGCAGACCAATGGACGGTCTTATTCTTACAGCTGCAATCGCCAGAAAATGGGGACAGGAAGTCGGAACTTTCGGCTCAAAAGCATTCTGGACCAAAAACGGTGACGGAGATCCTGAATACTGCGCATGGGGTGCAAGTGCGAGATACTATCCTGGTCACAACCTCTGCTTCCAGGCTGCATACCGCGATAACGGAACAAAAGACTTCAAAATTGCCCGCTGCGCAATCGGCTACGAAGGAAACGGAATCTACGCTTTCGCACAGCCATGTTTCGGAATCGACTGGGACCGCACAGAGAACAAATACGAACTTTCAGGCATCTGTTTTGACCTCTACGGAGAATACACCTTTGATTCATGGACCTTCCTGGCTCATGTTCCTGTCACACTGCGCTTAACAGGTGATGACGGAGACCCGAGCTATCTTGAATATCTTGTTCAGGCAAAATACAACCTCGGAAAATTCGGAAACATGGAAGACTTCACACCGAATATCAAGGTCGGAACAAGGATTCACGACGGTGACCAGAAAGAAGCCTTCATCAGATTCGACGATTTTTCAAAAACATTGAACTTCGACATCACGCCGGGCGTTGAATTCAGTGTCGCTTCATGCGAGTTCAGCATCGGATTTGAGATGCTCTTTCATTCAGATTACGCTGTTGAAAGCGGAAAATACTCTGGCCACGAGAAATTCGAATGGAGAGTTCCGTTCAGCGCGGAAATCAAGTTATAAAAAATATCTAAAAGACGGAGGATAACGATGAGAATAAATAAATTACTTTCAATATTTACAGTTTCTGCAATTGCACTCTCAGGCCTTTCAGCATTTGAGACAAAGGCAAAAGTCACAATGGAAGGAAGCCTTGCCAGGGAGACAAAAGCAAAGGGCGGAGACGCCAAATACGAAGTTTTCAACCTTGATACCACAGGCGACAAGGGAAAGAACAAAGTTGAGATCGAGGTCGATTCCGTTCTTGCCGGCGCTCACTTTGAATTATGCTACGACTATATAAACGAAGCAAACACTTCAAACGGAGTCACTCATAAAGCAGAGGACGGTTGGTCAGCTTTCGCACGAAACACTTACATCTGGTTCAAGCCGGTTGACCAGGTTAAGCTCCGCCTCGGCTATGTAGGACAGGACGACTTCTTCGTTGAAAGAATTGACGAAGAGAAGGTCGGAAACCCGTTCTCATACACATTCCGTACAAACGGCAATTTGATGCCTTATTACATCACAAACGCAGATGTCGATGAGATGGGATTCAGCCTGGCAGTCGAGCCGGTCGAAAACCTGATGATTTCTGCGGCAATCGCTCCGGGAGTAACTAACAGCGGAATCACAAAGGACGGTGACAGCGACCTCACCTACAGCGCATGGGGTGCTGCAGCACGCTATACGATGGAACCGCTCAAATTCGAAGCTTCTTTCCGTGATAGCGGCAAAAAAAGCTGGAAAGTCGCAAGGCTCGGAGCAGGATATGAGTCAGAGACAGTCTACGCCTTCATCCAGCCGGTTTTTGGTTTTGACTACATCACCAGCACTGACAAATACGAGATGAACGGTTTCTGTGTTGACCTTTACGGCGAATACAGCATTGACCAGCTCAAACTCACGGCACATCTTCCTGTTACAATCCGAACGACAGGACGAGATGATGACCCGAAATACATTGAGTTTTTGGCAAAAGCAGAATACAACACGGGTGCACACGGTCTTCTTGACGACGTAACTCCTTATATTCTTGCAAAAAACATGGACAAAACAGTCATAACTCTTGACAGCAATGCAAGCGACAACCTCGCACTTACAGCACAGGCAGGTTCAGCATTCAAGATTGCAAACGCAGAGCTTGATGTCGGAGTCGCAGTTGACGTTCACGCAAAAAACGACGCTTCTGAGCGAATCACATGGGCAATTCCGTTCGTCGCAAAAATCGAGTTCTAAGGAAGTGCAGAAAAACACTTTTCTAACCCGTCGGGAGGGTTGCCCCATAAAAGGTAGCCCCCGTCATCATCAGTAAAAAAACAGGGCATAAAGCCTGAAAATAAAAAAGGAGAAAAATATGAAAAGATTTCTGAAAAAAATCGCAATGGTTTCAGCCGGCGTTCTTCTCTTGAACGCATTCGTTTCCTGCGGTGGAGACGGTGAAGACGCAGAGGAGACTGTCAAAAAAACGGAACAAAATTCCTTATCTGACGATGCAGCAAAACTCTTTGAGGGTGCTTACATCATCGACAGCCTCTCAGGAGTAACTACAAGCTGGGACGAAAAAATACAGATTAAAGCAGATGTTGCTGACCGTATTCAGGTCGGTTCAAAAGTTGTTTTTGATATTGATTTGAACGGCGATTATGCGCAGTTTATGGCTGCAGTCGGCTGGAACGATTGTAATGTAGAAAAGTATTACGATGAGAAAGGTACTGAAATTGCTGTAATAGAAGCTCGTAATCTTGATAAACCTGATGAAGATCATCCGGGTGTTTACAAATCAGGTGATGGCGTAGCACAGAAGGGTACATACTACTTTGTAGTAACAGAAGACAATATTGCCAACCTCCGTGACGGCTTTAACATTTACGGAAACTTCATCTGTAAGAAAATTGGTATCACAAACCTTTCTGATACACACTACGATCCGGATGCCGGCATTGAACTCGTAAAACCTGCAGACAAAGACGGTTACTACACATTCTGGTCACAGTACTCAGGAAAGGAGACAGGTTCTGTTGTTTTCGTACTTAACTATGAAAGCGGATATGAAATGGACAGAACAACTGAAACCACCGATGAGAAGAAACTTGTTAATCCGACACTCAACAAGGCTGTAACACTCAAAGATGTTACCATCAAATACATCATCAACGACGGTGAAGAAAAGACATACACAAGCTCAAGCATCAAACTTCCAATCAACGAGTATGGAACAGACTACCAGGCAAAAGTTCCTGTATTTAAAGATTACAAAGTTACAAAGAACGATGCAATTTACGTAAAGATTACAGCAACTGTTGATACTGCAGAGGCTGTCCAGGAGAACGGAACAAGCATCATCCAGGGCAACCTGATTGATACAGCCCCGGCTGTAAATTACTGGCGTGAAATGTGTATTGAAGAGCAGCAGAAACAGCTTCTTAATGGAATCACTTATGCTGAAGCTTCTTCTGATCCTGTAGTTGACACTCAGGTTCCATTCTCTGCAACAAATCTTGAAGTAACAACTGCAACAAATACATATTCTACTTCAACACATGGTATTCAGGCAAAGGTTACAATCCGCAATGGAGAAACTTTGAAAAGTGTAGAAGCTGGTGATGTATACACAGTTGTTATGAAAGGTACATCTACAAAGGCTTTTGTTCCACAGGTATTCTTCATGGATAACACAGAAGCTGGCGGTTACTTAAATCTCGGTGCATGGGGTGATACAATGAATGTTACAGAAACAGCATTCGAAATCACAAAGGATATTACTGTTACGACAGCTCCTTCATCAGATGAACCAAATGCGTTCATGTTCGTCATTGACTATGATGAGGCAGCAGCTAAAGATGATATTGAAAATGCAACAATCACATTTACAGAGTTCTCAGTTACAAAGAAGTAACTGAGTAACCCCTACTCAACCGGGCACAACCTGTGCCCGGACGTAACGCCCCTCTTCAAAAAAACTGCGAGTCGTTGTACTATTATACAGAATTCGTTGAGAGGGTCAGGAAAAGCCAAAAGAAGGTATTTCCCCGACCGAAGCCATCAACGAAGCCGTAGACTTCGCCATCAAGAATAATTTCTTGGAGGGCTTATTTGAGGAGCAGAAAATGTACATAACAAACAGTTTACTTACAGAATTCGACCAGGTTCTTGCCCTTAAAAACGAAATGGTACTGGCATAAAAGAGGCTCTTCCGTGACACCTCTTCTCTCCCCAGAACAAATCACAGAAGTTTTCTCGCGCTTCAGAGCCGTAAATCCTGAGCCAAAATCCGAACTTGAATACAAAACGCCGTTCACGCTGCTCGTCGCCGTCGTGCTCAGTGCACAGGCTACCGACAAAAGCGTGAACATCGCCACCCGCGAGCTCTACAAAGTTGCTGATACGCCGGAGAAAATTCTTGCCCTCGGCGAAGAGGGGCTTATTCCCTACATAAAGTCAATAGGGCTTTACAAATCGAAAGCCCGCCACATAATTGCCCTCTGTCAGAAACTTCTTTCAGAGTTTAACGGCGAAGTTCCGCGGGACCGGGAAAAACTCATGTCACTGCCGGGGGTCGGACGAAAGACCGCGAATGTCGTTCTCAATGTCGTCTGGGGTGAACACACGATGCCGGTTGACACACATATTCTCAGAATTGCCCCAAAAATCGGGCTTGCAGAAGGAAATACTCCCGAAAAAGTCGAAAAATCTTTACTCGAGCGGGTGCCTGACGAATTCATGGAACATGCACATCACTGGCTTATTCTTCACGGGCGCTATGTCTGTACGGCAAGGAATCCGAAATGTGAAAATTGTCTTATAAATGATATTTGCCAAAACAATGATTTGTGATAAAATGGGGGCGTTACGGGGGGGGTATCCCCCGTTAGAAGGGGGTGCGGCACAATGAATTGTGACGCAGGGGGAAGGCCTTTCCCCTCCCATAAAAGGAGTTTTTTATGAACGAAATGACAGACGGCGCTATCAATGTCGCCAACGAAACAGTCAATCAGATGCAGAGTTTTTTTCATGTAAATGAGATTATCAACTATGTAAAAGAGCCGGAGCACATCGTAAAATTTGCCACGGGCGTTATAGCAATTCTCATTTTCTGGCTTGTTTACCGCCTTATCCGCATGTTCATCAAAAAAGGGGCAGCTAAACGTCTTGAGCCAAACACAGTCAAAACGCTCACAAAAATTGTCAGCTATATTTTCTACATTCTTATCGTAATGTATATTCTCGGGCTGTTCGGAATCAATCTCGGGGCAATCTGGGGAGCCATGGGTATCGCCGGAGTCGCAGTCGGCTTCGCAGCCCAGACAACCGTAAGCAACCTAATCTCAGGAATTTTCATCGTCACCGAAAAAACAATGAAAATCGGCGATTTTATCGAAGTTGACGGAGTTGCAGGAACAGTTGACAAAGTAAGTCTTCTTTCAATCCGAATCCGCACGCCGAACAACCAGCTTATCCGCATTCCAAGCTCAGCAATCATCAACACGAAGCTCATGAACTACTCAAGTTTCGATTACCGGCGTTACGTATTCGATGTCAGCGTTGATTATTCAACGGATCTGGACAAAGCTCTCGAAGTCCTTAAAAGTGTCCCTGAAAAATGCTCCCTCGTTATCAAAGACAAGGCAGACTACGCTCCGAAAGCGCTTCTCACAGACTGCCGTGATTCAGGAATCGGAATGAACCTCATCGTCTGGTGCGAGAAATCAAATTTCTTCGACTTAAAAAACGAAGTCTGCATGAATGTCGTAAAATCTTTCCAGGAAAACGGTATCAACATTCCGTATAACAGGGTCGATGTTTCAGTTCTCACAGACAAAACCGTACCTTCACTTTCTTTCAAAGCATAAATCGGCTATCCGAAAACTTTTTCTGTCATTCTGCCGATAATTATGCTAGAATAGAACAGAGGTTTTTATGGATTTTGTATGCGTCTGCAAATCTTGCAGTAAAACTATTCAGAAAGATTTTCTGTACTGTCCCTGGTGTGGCGCTGAGAATGCCGAGCCTGGTGACAGTGCAATTCTTGAAAATGTTTTCAGCCAGCTCGAAGTAAAGCAGTCAAGCGACCGCAATGTCCGCATTAAAAAAATCGAATCGCAACTCGCAGAAATTGAGCGTTCTTTAGACGGCTTTTTCAAGAAATAAATGAAAAGATTTTCCAGATTTCCGTTTTCTTTTTTTCATTTTCTCGCTTTAATTTTTCAATTTTCAATTTTCAGTTCGCTTTATTCCCAGGTAAAATTTGAAAACCCGCAGATAAACGCAGAAAGCAAATATCTTTTTACAGTAAGCCACAGTCTTGGCGGAACTTACTCTTACAAAACGCTTTTTCTGGCTGATGCAACAAAAACTGACACAACACGCATTCTCACCTGCTTTCCCGAGCGTATGGAACTTTTATCAGGGGGCGGGGTCCTTCAGGTACGGAACCGCTACGGAACTGCACGCTATTCAGTGGCGGACTCAACTTTAAGCTGGATAAATCGGGAAGATTCAATTCCTGCAGGTGCAAAGGCGATGCTTCCTCAGGCTGTGAGTCCAGACGGAAAATGGTCCTGCTTTGTCAGAAAAACCGACGCCGCAACAGGAAAGCTTTACCTCAAAAACATGTCAACGCTCGAAGAGTTTCTTCTCAACGACAGGTGCAATTTTGACTATGATGAAATTCCTGCAAAGTGGGCTGGCGACGGCTCTATCTTTGTCTACGAAAAGGGCGGTAACCTTTACTTCGGAGACCCGAAAGCCGTTTATCAGAAAGTTCAGATGGACGAAGAATTCCGGAAAATCGGAGAAGGCACAATAAACTCGGTCACATGGGCTTCTTCAAAATACCTTATCTACATAAACCGGGATCTGGTCTACAAAATATCCTCGAAAGAACTTTACACCCGCGGTCTTTATTCCCCGATGGTCGGAATCGGAATCGTAATCGGCCGTCTTCCGCTGGGGTTTGACGCGCGTAAAGACAGATTCTGGGTCAACCAGCTTATAAACCGGATAGTCGTAATCAATTCTAACTCGGTAATCTCAAGCTACAAGGTCAACGGAACCGCATCTTCTTACCTGACAAGCGTCTACTCAAAACCTTTCAAAGACGTGCAGGGCTCGCCGGTTGATTACGATGTTTTTTTCTGCGGAGACGGAACTCAGATTCTCTGGGTCAATTTAATCGGTCTTGAAGACGGAAAAAGGAATTCCTCAGTCTACCGGCTTTCTTCAGAATTACAGGAACTCAACCGCGTTGAAAATGCCACCCGTCCGCTTCTCTCCCCCGACGGAAGAAAAATCGTGTTCGCATCCCAGCGTCTGGCCTACATCTACGACCTGAACAACTGGCGCGAGACAGGCCGCCTGGGAAACGAAAAAGTCATTTCCTATGTCTGGAACGGGAACACAAGCCTGTACATCGGAGGCGACTCCACAGTACGCGAATGGAAGCTCGGTTCTGACGGCCGCTTTGAAAAAGAAGGCAGAATGCTTTTTCTCTCTTCCGCAAACACAGCTTTCTGGAAACCAAATGCACAAAACATAGTCTGCGCCCAGAGCGCCGTAAATAAGGCGACTTTCTATGACTACGACCCGTTCAAAAACGTATGGCAGACTTCTGCGGAAGACACAAGAACAAGTTTTGAGTTCATGAAAAAAGCAGAGGTTAATGTCTACGCAGTCCAGAATGCGCATTACAGGGTTTATACAGGTCTCACCGACAACAAACTCTATGAGAACGCTCTTTATATCAGGAATTTCGCCGGAAGCGGAAAATCTTATGCCGTTTATCCGGAAACAATCAAACCTGCTGACGAACGGAAGAAAGTCGCCCTCGTTTTTGATGCCCTCGACAGCGCCGACGGACTCACTCACATTCTTTCAGTTCTGGCAGACTTCAATATAAAAGCAACTTTCTTTTTAAATGGAGAATTTATCCGCCGCTATCCGAAAGAGTGCAAACAGATTATCGAAAGCGGGCACGACTGCGGCTCAATGTATTTTTCAACGGCAGACCTGACCGAAAAAGGCTTTATTATCGACGAAGAATTCATCAGAAGGGGACTGGCTCGTAACGAAGACGAATTCTTCTCTGCAACAGGGCGTGAACTCTCGCTTTTATGGCACGCCCCTTACTACAAAGCCACAAAAGAAATCAAAAAAGCCGGAGAAGCAAGCGGCTACCGCTATATCGAAGCAGGCCGTCTTGCACTTGATTCCTATACTCTTGAAAAAGCCGCAGACGGAAACAAATGGTATCTCAGTGCAAAAGACCTCGTAAAACTCTATGCCGATGCCGCAGAGCCAGACATGATTATTCCGATAAATGTTGGAATAACGGACGGAACCCGAACCGACTACCTCTACGAAAAACTCTCCCTCCTGATCGGAAACTTCCTTGACTTGGGATACGACTTCACCCTGGTCAGGAACCTGAAATAAGTTTTAAGCGATCAGTAACAGATATATTCTCCCCCACCACACAAAAAAAGCCCTGCACGGATGCAGGGCAAAAAGGAGAACTGTAATCTTCTGTTTTATTTTGCTACTTTCACATAGTAAATGCTGACTGCGCTTGCCGTTGAAGCGAGGGCATAGTTACCGGCTTTTGAAACCGTGAATGTGTAAGAAGCGATGTTTGCTGAAGTCTCTTTTTTACTTACAACAGCGTTTGAAGAATCAAGAAGTGCAAGATATCTTCCGGCCGCTCCGGAAGCATAAACCGTTACAGTGCATCCTGCTTCAGCCGCAAACTGAACTGTTCTGTATGAACCGAAGCTTCCGGCACCACCAAGATTCAGAGTCTGAGAGAATGATTTTCCGTTCAGGCTTACCTGTGAGTATGGTGTCGTTACTTTCTTTGCGCTTGTTGCGTAAACCGTGAATTTTCCGCTCGTTACGTTTGAAGTGAATGATCCGTGAGAAAGGTTGTCAGAATTGAACTCAATTGTCGAGAAAGTTGACTCGCTTGAAGAAGCTGTCGTTCCAGAAACATAGACTTCGTAGATTTTGAGAGAGCTTGAAGAAGAATAGAGGTAGTAAGTTCCTGCTTTTGTTGTCGTGTAGTTGAGAACAGAAGCTGAACTTGTTACAGAGACTGATTTGAGAACTGATGAGCCGTCTGAGAGGTTGAGAGTTCTTGTTGAACCAGCGTTTGCGACAACTGTGATTGAGCTGCCAGCTCCTGCCGTGAACTTGACTGCACGGTAAGTTGGTTTAACTCCGTCTGCACCACCGCCCAGGTCGATTGCCTGAGTATAGTTGTTTGAGTTGTATGAGAGTGAACTCTTTGAAACTTTTACAGTCTTTGCAGATGTCGCAAGGATTGTGAAAGAGCCGCTCGTTGTGTTTGAAGAAAGTGTTCCGACAGAAAGGTTATCACCCTTCAATGAAACTGCAGAAGTTGATGTGCTTCCAGAATTATTTCCTGAGCCTGAGCCGCTTCCTGTATTGCTTCCGCTTCCTGAACCTGTGTTTGAACCAGAACCGCTTTCTGAACCTGAGTTAGAACCACTTCCGCTTTCAGAACCGCTTTCTGAACCAGAACCAGTCTCTGTTGAGCCTGAGTTTGTGTTCGAGTTATAAGCTGTTGTGGCACCTGTGTAACTCTGAAGTTTAGACTTGAGGGTATTATCTACATCTGAACTTGAGTCAGCTGAGCTTGGGAATGTGTAAGAGAAATCACCGCCTTCGATTCGACCAGCGTACTTCTTTACATTTGCCACAGCGTTTGCAGGTGAGTCGGCTGTGTAAGAGTACATGACGCTTGAAGTGTCAAAGTTGTTGTATGTGTTTCCGCCGGCAGCTGATTTTACAGAAGAAGGAACTGTTGCGTTTCGTGAAGATACGACATAAGCGTCGAAATCAGTCGTTGTGTTTGCTCCAGAATAGCTTCCGCCGTAAGGAATGAAGTTGTAAGTTCCGTTGAATGAGTTGTTGTAAGCCTTAATCATACCGCCGTTTTCTTTTGAGAATGTGGCGTTGTCTGTCTTTTTGCTTGAAGTTCCGGCAAACAAGTCGCTTCCCTGCATAGAAATCATCATCGGGAATTTGCAGTTTCTGAAGTAGTTTGACTCCATGAATACTGATGAACCCAAACAAGCCCCTGCACCGTACTTAGCGTTTCCGTCATAGTAGTTGTTGTAGACATGTGCTGAGTAGAATCTTACGCGAGGATGTCGTGAATCCGAGTGATCATACCAGTTGTGATGATATGTGATGTAAAGCCCTGAAGTCGTGTTTTCGCTCAAACCGAGAAGGTTACATTTTCCAGAATCCCAGAAGTGGTTGTAAGAGAATGTGACATAAGTTGATTTTTTGCAGTCCAAGGCACCGTCACCCTTTTTCTGGTCAGCATCCCCGCCGGCCTCTCCGTAGAACATATCGCAGTTGTGAACCCATACATTCTCACAAGACTGCTGGAGTGAAACATTGTCGCCCTCGGCAGAATCGACCATCATAAAGCCGATGTTTGCGATTTCGACATATTTTGCGTTCTTGAGGCGGATTCCCCAGCCGTAAGCCGTAGCGTCTGAGCCGACACCTTCGATTGTGATTCCGTTTGAGAGGAGTTTTGTGGCTCCTGAGCCTGAAACCATGATGTCACCGCCGTCACTTACAGCGAAGTCAGTGATTTTTCCGATGAGACGGACACAGAGCGGGCGGTTGTCATAGCCTTTTTTGAATCCGTTGAGGATTTCCTGAAGACCAGTGCATTTTGTTGTCGCACCTTTTGCGCTTGTAGTTACATCGAGGGAAATTGTGTCTTTATTTGAGTTGTTGATGTGAAGAACAACGGCACCGCTTTTGAGAGTACCGTCTGCCTTGTACGCACCTGGAAGAGCACCATTGCTGAAAGCAAAACCTGAGCGATCGTGAGAAATAACATTAACTGTAGCTGTGATTGAATCTGAACCGCTGCTTACCCTGATTGTGTGGCTTCCGGCTTTGAGGCCAGGAATATCGCACCGCCACTGGGAGCCGATTTTTCGTGTGAGAAGGCCGTTTACAGCAGTTCCGTCACAGGTTACGCTCCAGTTTGAACCAGAGCCGTTCCAGACGACATAAGCGCTGTTAAGCCATCCCTGAGATTTGACAAGAGAAACTGAAGAAGCAGCACGGCTTGATTCGACAAAAGTTGAATCTTCGCTGATGTCTGCGATTTCAGAACATCCGGAAAGAACAAGGGCACAGGCAAGTGATACCCCGATAAAAGTTTTGATACTTTTTTTCATTTTTTTCCTCACTTTATTTAATGAAAAAATGGAGATATTGGATATATTTCCACTAAACAGTATCAAATGTAATTAAAATTATATTCTTTCCATTTTTTGCACTTTTCAGTCTTTCTTAATAAGAATAATCTTAACAAAATCTCAAATATCTCTAATTTTTAAGTGATTTTTATGATTGTATTCAGAATTAATTTGACACAAATATCAGTATTGTTATAATTTTCAGAAGTTTATGATTTTTCCGCCCGTCAAATTGTAACAATGCCCGAAAAAAAAGGGGCTGAGAGCCCCTGAAAAAATTATTTTTCGATTGTAATTGACTGGTCAGCCGTGAAAGATTTTCCCGGCTCAAGAGTGATAAGCGCCGCTTTTTCTTCCCACTCGTGCTCAGTGTTCTCGGCATCAGCTGTTCCGTACCACGGCTCGATACAGTTAAAGCCGTTTCCGTCGATTCCCGCAGCACCATTTCCGCCCTGCCATACCATAAGGTAAGGATAGCCGGCGCAGTTCACTTTTACGAGCGAGCCGTCTTTTTTGTTTCGCAAGCCAACCCAGTTTGATTTGAAAGCCGTGAAGAAGTGACCGTTTCCGAATCCTTCTGCCGTAATCGGGATAATTCCGGCTTCTTTTTCACCGTAAGGCTTTGTGCAGGGAGCAGTACCCTCTTCGTCGCAGGCAAGCTGAGCCGCATCATTCAAAAGAACTGTCGTGAGAGGTTCTCTCTGCTCGAATTCGTACTGATAGTCGGCATTTGTCGTGCCTTTCGGGTCAGTGTTGCGAGGACAGCAGAAAGCGGTGTGGCTTCCGACTGAGAAAAGCATCGGTGTTGAATCAGTGTTTGTTACGGTCGTTGTGAAAATAAGGCCGTTTTCACGAAGTTCATAATGAGTTTTGAGGCTGAATTTCCACGGGAACTTGTCGGCGGTCTCGTCATTTTCGGTCAATTCAAAAGTTGCCGAAGTTTCGCTCTGCTCGATGATTTTGTGCTCCATGTCACGGCTCATTCCGTTGTTCACAAGATGATATTCCTTGTCGCCGTAAGTGTAGAATCCGTCCTTGATGCGGCCTACATGCGGGAACAAAACCGGCGCGTGGAATTTCCAGACGCTTTCCGGGCCTTCAAATACATATTTAGTGCCGTCTTTAACGCTTCGGAACGAGTTGATTTCTGCTCCGTGCGTGCTGAGAACTACTTCGTAGTTACTGTTTTTAAGTGTGATTGTCATAGGGACAGTTTATCACAAATCATTTTTTTGAAAAAGACAAAAAACTCTGCGTGGCAAAACGCAACCTTGGAAAGGTTTCTTTTTTCCCCGCGCCCCTTTATTTTTCCAAATAAAAAAAACCACCCCGAAGGGTGGCCGAAACACAATATGTGGTTTATTTTTTTGCTTATGAAGGCTGTTTTCCGATATAAGCGAGGATACCGCCATCTACATACAGGATGTGGCCGTTGACTGCGTTTGAAGCGTCAGAAGCGAGGAATACTGCAGGACCTGCGAGTTCCTCAGGGTCGAGCCAGCGTCCAGCCGGAGTTTTAGCGCAGATGAATGAATCGAACGGGTGTCGGCTTCCGTCTGGCTGTTTCTCGCGGAGAGGTGCTGTCTGTGGAGTAGCGATGTATCCAGGTCCGATACCGTTACACTGGATGTTCTGTCCGCCGTACTCAGAACAGATGTTACGTGTAAGCATTTTGAGACCGCCCTTAGCAGCTGCGTATGCTGAAACAGTCTCTCGTCCAAGCTCAGACATCATAGAACAGATGTTGATGATTTTTCCATGGCCTTTTTTAATCATGCCAGGAAGAACTGCCTTAGAAACGATGAAAGGAGCGTTGAGGTCAACGTCGATAACCTGACGGAATTCCTCTGCTTTCATTTCAATCATTGGAATGCGTTTGATGATTCCAGCGTTGTTTACGAGAATATCTACAACACCGACATCTTTCTCGATTTTTTTAACTGTTTCCTGAACAGCATTTTCGTCTGTAACATCACAGATATATCCGTGAACATCTTTGATACCAGCCTCTTTGTAGTTTTTGAGACCGTTGTCGAGCTGTTCCTGTCCGCGGTCGTTGAAAACGATTTTTGCGCCGGCAGCTGCAAATGCTTTAGCGATAGCAAAACCGATACCATAAGAAGCACCTGTTACCCAGGCAATTTTGCCAGTAAGGTCAAAATCTTTCATTTTGAATTCAGCCATTTCTGAAATTCCTCCAAAAAAAATATATTGAGTCGGGTCGTTCCCGATTATCTCCTAAATATTGTCTGCGAGAGTTCCGATTTCTGCGTTAAGCCGCATAAACTCCTGCAGATTCTGCTGTGCCATTACGCACTTGCTCTGAAAGCCTTCCGGGAAAACTGTAAAAGTCTGGGTTGCAGCCACAAGATTTCCCTGACCGGTCATAAGGTCGCCGTAGCAGACTTCCTTGTCATTTCTGAGCCGTGTCATCTCATCATTATCGTTCTGAATTGAAACCACGAAATTTGCGAGCATCGTGCTTGTATCGTGAATAAAGCTTTCGAGAACGCTTTCCATGTTATCAAGGATTTTGTTCGCAGAATTGATAAGGTTATCCATATCAGTGACTGAATCCTGGACGGACTTAATCGCGTCGTTTTTAGAGACCTCAATCTGCTGCAGAATCCTGACATGGTGGAGTCTGCTCATTACAGGACGCAGGTTTTCGAAGACTGAGTAAATTGTTTTAGCCTTTGCGGTAATTCCCTGGCAGGTTGCCTGCAAATCTTTCTGAACTCCGTAATATTTGTTGAATTCGCTTATGATAATGCCGAATTTGCTGATTATTGACTCAAGGGAACGCTCAAGATTGTCGTTTCCGAAGGCGTGCCTGTTCAGGAAGCGTGATTCGAAATCCATTCGTGAGCCGTCTGACTTGTCAAGAATCTCGATTACCTCTCCCCAGTTGCCCGCAAACTTCTGGCATGCCGAACCGAAAGAATTTGAAATCTGATAAGCAAGTGATTTTGCCCTTTCAAGATAGTTTTTCTGAATATCCGGAGTGTCCTCATATCTTTCAGCGTCCTTCAAGACTGTTGAAAGCTCCTGCAAATCACCAAGAATTACAGAAGAATTCTCCCGGACAGTGTCCCTCGTGCTTTCGATTGTAGGATAAATCGTATTTGCTTCGCTGCGAAGTTCTTCCATTGCGGGAGTAACCTTAGAAACAAGGAGATTCATTTCGCTTGTGCACTCACTGTCTTTTGCCGCAATTGATTTCTGGGCATCAAGAATTCCGGAGAAAATCGCTTTGAGGGAATTGATGTCGTCAAGAAGTTCTTTTTCTTCTGCAGAAAGCTTATCGGAATACTGGAACATATCTTTTGAGAGCCGTTGCAGGTTTTCGGTGATTTTACTGAAAGCAAGGCCTTTTTCACCAGACTTAACGGAGATGACCATTGCATTGAGCGCGATAAGCTCCATCTGCTCGGAATCTTCTTTGATTTCGGCAATCATCTTATCAAGTGATTTTAAATCTTCAATTTTTTCATTGAGTTTCTCAAAAACTGGTGTGTATTTTTCGCCGAAATGAGCGAGGGCTGCACTGTCTTTTGAAGATGCTATGGATGTTGAAAGTGTTTCGACTGTAGAAAGAAGCTGATGAAAGGAAGTCCGCGTATTCTTTTGCAGAAGTTCGGGAAAGAGCGAATCCAACTGAGCAAAAATTGACTCGGCTTTTTTGGTTATTGAACCTGTATCTGAAATTGACTGAGTGACGCTCATAAATTATCCTTAAAAAAACAAGTTATATGACTTCAGATTATAATCACAAATCATAAAATTTACAATCTTTTATCTTCATATTTTTCTATGGAATAAAATAAAAAATTCTGTTATACTTGTAAGGTATTTCAGTATGGAACACAAAATCGAACACAGGATTCAGGAAAAAGCCAGCGAAATTATCGAACATAAAAAAGAGCAGGCTGTTGACCTCATCGAAACAAAAACAAGCCTTCTCAAAAAACTTTTCCTGATTGCGCTGGCCATAACAGTCATCGGTGTTGGAATCTGGTTCGCATACGAATACAAAATCGGAACTTTCCGTGATGCTGAGTCTTTCAAAATATTCATCAATTCATTCGGGGTTCTGGGACCGCTTCTGCTTACTGTCTTTCAGTGCGTCAAAACGGTCTATGCAGTAATTCCAAGCACCCTCGGGTGTATCGTAGGCCCGACTCTTTTCGGACCATGGATTGGAATCATCTGCAATTACATCGGTATCTGCACGGGCTCATTTCTTGCTTTCGCTCTTTCGCGAAAATTCGGAATCTCGCTCGTAAAACAGATTTTCTCCGAAAAGAAATATCAGAAATACCTCAAAAAAATGGAAAAATGGCACAGAAGCTATCCTGTTTTTTTGTGGATTGCGATTTTTCTTCCGATTTCGCCGGATGACTTTTTGTGCTACTTCACAGGCCTCACTGAAATGAAGTTCAAAAAGTTCGCGTTTATCATTCTTACATCAAAACCGTTCACTATTATCGTCTACGGCTTGATTTTTGGATATGGATTCAATTAAAAAGGTACTAAATATGGACAAAAAACAAAGACTTCGCCTGCTGGGTGTTTACAATTACACTGTAATTCTCACTTATGTCGGAATGCTGTTTGCTTTCGCAGGCATCCACTTCGTCTTCTCGAACAATGACAGGAGTTTTATCCTTGCGCTGTTATGTCTTATGATTGCAGGCTTAATGGACATGTTCGACGGCAAAGTCGCCTCAACTAAAAAGAACCGCACGCCTTCGGAAAAGCTTTTCGGTATTCAAATCGACTCAATGGCTGACATCATCAGTTACGGAGTCTTTCCTTCACTTATCGTCTATAAACTTGCCATCGGCGACAAACAGTATCCTGTCGATCACCCGTGGCAGGCAAGAATCATAATCTGTGTCTGCGCCCTTTACCTTCTGTGCGCGCTCATTCGTCTCTCATACTTCAATGTCGACGAAATGGAACGTCAGAACCAGACAAGCGAGAGCCGTCACGAATACCGTGGTCTTCCGGTAACAAGCGTTGCCGTTGTTCTCCCTGCAGTTTTCATTGTCTCATATTTCATGGGAAATTCCCGCCCTCCTATTCAGACAGCGTCAATCTTCCTTTTCATAATGGCAGTTGCATTCATCACTCCTTTTAAAATGCTCAAACCGCATCTGATCGGAAAAACCGTGCTCATCCTGATTGGCGTTGCAGAACTTGTTCTGCTTTTGCTTGGAAAAGCATACTGCGTTCACACTCCTGAAGAAGACCCTTCAATTGTTTTCGAGAATTCCGCAACCCAGGAAGAGATTCAGAGTCTTCAGGCAGAGGCATTTTAATGGCGTCAGATGCGAACGACAAATCAGTCAAATTTCTCTACGGAACAAAATTCGGGCGCGGGCTTCTTTCTGTAATTCTTGCGCTCAAAGTTCCAGCCCTGCTCGGGTGTATCCTCCGCTCCCCTCTCTCACGATTTTACATTAAATCTTTCGTAAAAAAGAACGGAATTGATATGACAGGTTTTGAGGGGGTAAAATTCAAATCCTTCAACGACTTTTTCACCCGGAAAAAAGAAATTTCATTCGATACTGAACCTTCTCACCTCATTGCACCTGCAGACAGCCTTCTTTCTGTCTACAGCATTTCAGACAGCGAAAATGGCACGGATGCAACTTTCCATATCAAAGGTTTCGACTACACTCTAAATGATTTTTTCGAGCCGCAAAAATTCGGTCTGTCCGAAGAAGACGGAAAAAATCTTCTAAAAACTTTCAACGGCGGTCTGTGCCTCGTCTTCCGTCTCTGCGCAACTGACTACCACAGATACTGCTACGTTGACAGCGGAACTAAAGACAAAAATCACTTCATCGAAGGCTCCCTTTACAGTGTACAGCCTCTTGCAGCCGAAAATTTCCGTCTTTACACGAAAAACCGCCGTTCCTGGACTATTTTAAATACAGAGAATTTCGGTAAAATCGCACAGATTGAAATCGGAGCATTCAGCGTCGGCGGAATTAAAAACACGCTCGAAGAAGGCACTTTCAAAAAAGGCGACGAAAAAGGTTATTTCGACCTTCACGGCTCAACAATCGTTCTTTTAATTCAAAAAGACAAAATTGAAATTCTGAATGAGATAAAAAAAATCACCGGTTCCGGCACTGAATATCGTGTCAAAATCGGTGAATGTGTCGCAACAGCAAAATAATTACAGTTTTGCAGCGATTGCGTCAATAAACTGCCAGCTGTCAACAACTTGTTTAGCAGGAGGATTAGCAAGGCGGGCAAGGTCGCCTGTCATTGTTCCCTCTTCAATTGTGTCGAGAGTGGCTTTTTCAAGGCGTTTTGCAAAGTCAGAAAGTTCCGGGGTGCCGTCAAGTTCTGCACGCTTTGCGAGCGCTCCTGTCCATGCAAAAATCAATGCAACAGGGTTTGTCGAAGTTTTTTCACCTTTCTGATAACGGTAATAGTGCTTCTGAACTGTACCATGGCTTGCCTCATACTCGTATTTTCCGTCCGGGCTTACGAGTACGCTTGTCATCATTGCAAGGGAACCGCACGCACTTGCAATCATGTCGCTCATAACGTCACCGTCATAGTTTTTGCAGGCCCAGAGCATTCCGCCCTCACTCTTCATGATTCGTGCTACGGCGTCATCAATAAGAGTGTAGAAATACTCGATTCCTGCTTTCTCAAATTTTTCTTTGTATTCAGTATCGTAAACTCTCTGGAAGATTTCCTTGAAGTTTCCGTCGTATGTCTTTGAGATTGTGTCTTTTGTGCCGAGCCAGCAGTCGATTTTCTGGTCAAGGGCATAAGAAAAGCAGCATCGTGCAAAGCTTTCGATTGAAGAATCCATATTGTGAATTCCCTGAAGAATTCCAGGACCTTTCATTTCCTGAATTGTCTTTCTGATTTCTTTTCCGTCTTCGCCAGTGAAAACAAGCTCAGCTTTTCCTGCGCACGGAACTTTTATCTCACAGTTTTTGTAGACATCGCCGTAAGCGTGACGACCAAGAACAATCGGCTTTTTCCAGCAAGTTACTGAGCACTGGATATTCTTAACCATGATTGGAGCACGGAAAACTGTTCCGTCAAGTTCCTCACGGATAATACCGTTCGGACTTCGGGTAAGCTGTTTTAAGTTGTATTCTTTTACGCGGGCTGCGTTGCTCGTGATTGTAGCGCATTTTACGCCGACTCCGAGCCTTTTGATTGCGGCCGCAGACTCATAAGTGACTTTATCGTCAGTGTCGTCACGGTGCTTTAAGCCAAGGTCATAATATTCGGTTTTCAAATCAACGAATGGTTCAAGAAGTTTTTCTTTGATAACCGCCCACAAAACTCTGGTCATTTCATCGCCGTCAAGCTCGGCGATTGCGTTTTTCATCTGAATTTTTGCCATAATGCAGTCAGTATATAGAAAAACCACAAGATTGAAAAGTTCTTAAAGTGAACTGATTACCCCGCAGCGTGATTAATCAGCATTTTCTTAGTTTTCTGCACCGATTTTTTTCATCACGTGCTCATTTTCGGAAGCGTTTATAATCAGGACGATTTTATCACCTGCATCGAGAACCGTGTTTCCGCCCGGGACCTGAAAACTCTCTTCCTTTTTTTTCTGAACAAGAAGGACAAGAAATCTTCCGTTCTCAGCAATATCTTTAAGGGCCTTGCCACAGACTTCACTTTCTTCAGGAACAATAATCTCCGCAATTTCAAGCGAGCCGCCGTTGACTGAGTGAATTCCCGTTACGCTGTCGCCCCGCAGGTGACTCATAATGCTGTCTACGACAGAATCACGGATTGGAACCGCTACCTCAATTCCGATTTTGCGGGCAACCTCCCCGAAAGCAGAATTTGCTACAAGCGCGATTGAATTTTCTACCCCGAGCGACTCGATATAAGCCGCCGTGACCATATTCATCTCGTAGCTGGAAGTTGCGCAAATCACGAGGTCAAATTTGTCGATTCCTTCTTCTTCGACAAAACCTTCTTCTGTAATGTCTGAGCAGAAAACTTTAGTATGCGGAAATTTTTCACTGGCTGCCTTCGCATTGGCTTCGTCCGAATCAACTATAACAAAATCCTGGCTGATTCTTGACTTTAACCCGAAGAATTTTTTAATGCGGCTCGTGCTTTCTTTTTTGATGAGGCGCTCAGCGACAATCATTCCGATACGGTTAGCCCCTACAAGCGCGATTTTTTTAACGTCCTTTACTTTTGAACCGCAGAGAGAGAGCATTTCCGGCAAATCACTGCGCTTCATCAGAACTCCAAGACAGTTTCCGCCCTGAAGGATCGTGCCGCCGCTTGGAAGTGAAGTCTCCCCTTCTGATTCGATATAGCTTACCAGAAAATGAGTTTCAGTAAGTTTTCTGAGATTCTGGAGGGCAATTCCGTCGAGCCGGCTTCCTTTTTCAACAGTCACGCGGATAAGCTCGTAAGGAGAATTCTCAAACTGAAGGGAATCCGTAATCGCTCCGTGTTCTACTGCCGCAACAATAGCTTCAGCAGCCTCGACATCCGGATGAATCATATAGTCAATTCCATAGAGATGACGGTTTTCGCTGGACAGCTTTGAGGCATGTTTTTCCTGAGCCGTATTCGTGTTCACATAGTAAGCGTAATTACGGACGCGGGCAATTTTTAAAATCTCCGGATAGACTGAATCAACGAGGGAACAGGTGATCATGTTCACTTCGTCGTTTGAAGTTACGCAGACAAGAGCATCAGCATCTTCGATTCCGGCCTCTTCAAGAGTATCAAGATTGTTTCCGTCCGCAAGAATCACGTTGCAGTCAAGCCGGTTTGATGCATGGCGGACAGTCGTATCATCATTGTCGATTAAAACAACATCATTCTTGCCGTTTATGAGTCTTTTTGCGAGCTGTGTACCGGTGAATCCGGCTCCAACGATTACGATTTTCATTTGTAGAATCCTTTTATTGCAGAAATCATATAGTCAATGTCTTTTATGCCGGCACTTTCATACGGGGAGTGCATTGCCCACTGAGCAAGCCCGATATCAACAGACGGAACTGAAACATGAGTCTGGCTGATATTTCCGAGAGTTGAGCCACCGGCAACGTTTGAGTTATTCGTAAAAACCTGGAAAGGAACTTCCGTTTTTCTGCAAACTTCCTTAAAAAATGCAGATGAAAGTGCATCTGTGGTGTATTTCTGTGCGGCATTGTATTTGATTACGATTCCGCCGTTCAATTTCGGCCTGTTCACAGGATCTGAAGAAGAAACATAATTCGGATGAACTGCATGTGCATTGTCCGCACTGAGCATAATGCTTTTTGAAAGCGAGATTTTTAAATCTTCGCCCGTCCAGTCAAATTTTTCTGCAAGACGCTCAATCGTGTCACTTAAAAAAGTCGAATCCGCACCCTGACGGCTTGAGCTTCCGACTTCCTCATTGTCAAAGACACAGTAAACGGGAATCTGCCCGTCAGAAAGGCCGTCTGAAGCAGCAGAAAGAAAACCTTCAAGTGTAGTGAAGGCACATTCAAGGTCATCAAGGCGGGGAGCTGAGATAAATTCTTCTTTTGCTCCCCAGACGGACGGTTCCGACCTTGTGTACAAAAACAGATCGTGAGAAATAATTTCAGAAGGCTTTACGCCGGCATTTTCGGCGACAAGGGAAAGAAGTATTTTGTCCTGAGATTTATCCGTTTTACCGCCAGATTTTTGATTTTCGCTCATTGAAAGAACAGGCCTGATTTCGTTCTGAACATCGATTTTTCTTCCGTCATTGGCTTCCCTGTTAAAATGAATCGCAAGATTCGGAATCAAAACGAGGTCGTGATCAATGTTTACAAGAATTTCTTTAAGAGGTGTATTTTCGTCTCCGGTTCTGACAATAATTCTTCCGGCGACAGAAAGCGGGCGGTCAAACCATGGGGCAAGCAGCATTCCGCCGTATTTTTCGACATTGAGGACAATTCCTGTGCACGACGAAATTTCAGGATTTTCCTTAATTTTAAAACATGGAGAATCCGAATGACTTGCAGAAATATGGAAAGGCCGGATTTTTGACAAATCTCTGGCCGGCAGGACAAAAGCAATGACTGAAGAGGAATTCCTGGTCACAAAGTATTTTTTTCCAGGCTCAAGGCTCCATTTTTCACTCTCAGAAAGCCGGATGAAGCCGTTTTCGATTAAAGAATCGGAAATATTTTTTACCGCATGAAAACATGTCGGCGAGTTTTTTATGAAAGAAAACAATGATTCTGCTGAATTTAATTTCATAATTCTTATTTTATCATTAAAAAACTCTTTTGAAAATCAGAAAGATATGTTATAATCTTCTTATATTTATAAAATCAGTACAAAAACACGAGGCTAAGTATGATTAAAAAAATAATTTCTATTCTTCTTGTTCTTTTCGCATTTTCTTCAGTTGCATTCTCTCAGGCTCAGAAACAGACCAAAATCGGAGGTCTTGAAGACGAGCGCTACATGTGGTACGAATTCAAAGTCCGCCAGTTCCGTAAGAATTTCAAATTCTACGCTTTCAAAACAGATGACCAGCGCAACAACCGCACAATCCAGCTTTTCAAGAGTGCTGGCTGGGGTATGGGACCTAACGAAACAATCACAGAATTCTACAATTTCAACGGTGGCGAAATCACAAAACTCTGGGACGAAGAACTCAAACCGAAAATGAAAAACGAAGGCTACAAATACGCCTTCACAACTTACCGCACTACAGACAAAGACAGCACGACAATCTACCTTTACACATTCTACTACGACGCTGAGCACGACAACCTTTATATGTTAAGGTCTGTCAAATAAAAAACAAACTGCAAAAATATTCAAAAATCATTTGAACATAAAAAAAGCTGTCCGGTACGAAGTTTTAACAACTTCAAGGACAGCTTTTTTTTATTCTCCGAGCATCATGCGGTCGTTCAAATCGCCAGCCGCACTGAATTTCGCAAGCAAATCTTCAACTTTAAGATTCTTTTTTTCTTCGCCGCGGACATCGTATACGATATTACCTTTCATCATCATAATGAGCCGGTTTCCGTATCGGATTGCGTGCTTCATATTGTGAGTGACCATAAAAGCAGTGAGTTTGTCCTGCTCTACAAATTTTTCTGTAAGTTCGAGGACTTTTGCAGCTGTTTTCGGATCGAGGGCAGCAGTGTGTTCATCGAGCAAAAGAAGCTCCGGCTTTTTGAGTGTCGCCATCAAAAGCGTGAGGGCCTGTCTCTGACCTCCGGAAAGAAGGCCTACTTTGCTTGTGAGACGATCTTCAAGCCCTAAATCAAGCATCTTGAGTTTTTCGTGATAAATCGCTTTTTCTTCTTTTTTTATTCCCCATCTCAAAGTTCTTCTGCTTCCACGGCGGAAAGCCATCGCAAGATTTTCTTCGATACCCATGTTTGCGGCAGTTCCTGTAAGCGGATCCTGAAATACGCGTCCTAAAAAGGCAGCGCGTTTATATTCAGGCATTGCTGTCAAATCACGGCCGTTGAGTTTTATTGTACCGGTATCGCAGCTGTAAACGCCTGCAATCATATTGAGAAGCGTTGATTTTCCTGCACCGTTACCACCGATAATTGTGACAAAATCGCCGTCTTCAAGAGTAAGGTTGATATCGTGAAGAGCTTTTTTTTCGGTTATTGTTCCCCGATTGAAAGTTTTTGACAAGTTTGAAATTTCAAGCATTTTATTTTCCTTTTTCTGCAGTCATTACCGGGCTTCTGACAACAAACTTTTTTTAGTGATTTTTGCTTTCGCAACCGGAATGGCAAGAGCAATTACAACGATGATTGCCGTGAGCAGCTTGAGGTCGCTTGATTTGAGTCCGAGCTGAAGAACAACTGCAATAATCAGGCGGTAAACCACAGAACCAAGCAGAACAGAAAGAAGCGTGATATAGAATGCAAAGCGCTTGTTGAAGTATGCGAAAATGCTCTCACCAAGGATGATTGAAGCGAGACCGATGACAATTGTACCAGTTCCCATGCCGACGTCTCCATAGCCCTGCTGCTGAGCAACAAGCGCCCCGGAAAGAGCGATAAGGGCATTTGAGAGCATAAGACCAAGAAGCTTCATTTTGTCGGTATCTACACCCATCGCACGGACCATTTTTTCATTGTTACCTGTCGCACGGATACATGAACCGAGTTCTGTTCCCATGAACCAGTAGAGAGCAGCTATAAGTGCTGCGCCAAAAATAATTCCGACGATGAAAGAAGCGATGTTCGGTGTAATTCCGAACTGTTCCTGCATTTTCGTCATTATTGTATCAACACCCAGAAGCGGAGTATTTGATTTTCCCATAATCCGGATATTAATTGAATAAAGCGCAATCATTGAAAGAATTCCGGCCAGAATCTCGTGAATCTTAAGTTTTGTGTGCATAAGGCCTGTTGCAAGTCCTGCTACAAGACCAGTCAAAAAAGAAATAAAAACTGCAAGAAGCGGATTGTAACCTTTTGTAACAAGAACGGCGCAGGTAGATCCGCCAAGCGCGAACGATCCGTCACAAGTCATGTCGGCAATATTAAGGATTCGGAAAGTAAGATAAACTCCGAGCGTCATGATTCCCCAGAGCAAGCCCTGTGCGACAGCTCCCTGTGCCGCACCTAAAATACTTATAAAATTCATAATGGAAAGAGTATAGCAAATTAAACTGAAAATTGAAAGTTATATAGCAAAAATTATGAAGCTGAAAGAAGCTCAATTTCCTCTTTGGTAAGTTCACGGTAGCCGCCGAGAGGAATTTTCGGGTCAAGCTCAAGCTCTCCCATCTTCACACGCTTAAGATAAACGACCTCATTTCCAAGCTGGGCGAACATGCGTTTCACCTGATGAAACTTGCCCTCGTAAATCGTAAGAAGGCAGTCGATTTTCGGGGATTTTAAGGGGCCCTGCCCCTTAGGCGAGGGGGTAGAACGCAACGAAGTGCGGGCGCAGGGGGAGACTTCCCCCTCCTTACTTTCAACTATGAACTTAAGTTCTGACGGCTGAGCATCAAAACCTGCTTCATTCTGTTCACGGTCAATCCAGAAGCCTTTCGAGAACTTTTCGGTGTATTTTGCTTTTTCTTCTGCGGTAAGACTGTCACGCAATCCGACGGCGTAAGTTTTTGGAGCGTGCGTTTTTGGAGAAAGAAGACGGTGGGTGAGCTTTCCGTCCGTGGTGAGAATAAGAAGCCCTTCCGTGTCTATGTCGAGCCGGCCCATGCAGTGAAGGTCGCCGCCTAAGAATTTGTGCCGCATGGATTCGTCCAGCAGGTCAAAGACAGTCTGGTGCTCGCCGTCCTTGTTTGCGCAGACTACATTCTGGCACTTGTTCATCATAATGTAGACATCGTGCTGAAGCTTGATTTCCTCATCGTCAACGCAGACGACATCTTTTTCAATGTCGAGCTGGAAACCTGAGTCGTAGACAAACTTTCCGTTGACGGTGACACGCTCATCACGGAGCAGTTTTTTTACATCCTTTCGTGAGCCGAACCCGTGATGAGATAAGATTTTGTCGATTCTTTCCATTAGCGGTTTTCAATCGGGATATATTCCCTTTCTGCGAAAATATTCTTGTATGCAGGGCGGTAAATCTTTCCGCCGGCGATGATTTCCTCGATACGGTGAGCGCACCAGCCTGCGATTCGGGAAACCGCAAAAATCGGGGTGAAAAGCTCGCGCGGAATGTTGAGCATTGAATAGACGAAACCTGAGTACAAGTCGACATTAGCACAGATTTTTTTACCGTCGCCGTGTTTTTCGTAGAGGATATCCGGGCTGAATTTTTCGACCATTTTGTAGAGATTGTATTCTTCTTCGAGACCTTTTTCTTTTGCAAGTTTTGCGGCCTTGTCGCGGAGAATCGTTGCACGCGGATCGTTAATCGTGTAGATTGCGTGCCCCATTCCGTAGATGAGACCAGTATGGTTGAAAGCCTCTTTGTTGGCGATTTTTTCGAGATAAGATTTAACCTCGTTTTCGTTCGACCAGTCTTTTACATTCTCCTTGATGTCGTCCATCATCTCGGCGACCTGAATATTCGCTCCACCATGACGGCGGCCTTTGAGAGAGCCGACAGCAGCACCGATTGCAGAATAAGTGTCGGTATCTGCGGAAGAAACGACATGAACCGTGAGAGAAGAGTTGTTACCGCCGCCGTGCTCCGCATGGAGAATCAGCGCAAGGTCGAGAAGTTTTGCCTCGTCATCGGTGAAAGCCTTGTTGTTTCGGATAAGACGAAGGAAATTCTCGGCAGTTGAAAGCTCTGGAAGCGGATTGTGAATGTACATTGATTTTCCGTCGTAGTAGCGTCGCTTTGCCTGATAACCGTAGGCAGTAAGCGTTGAGAAGCGGGAGATAAGCTCGATACACTGGCGCAAAACATTTGAAAGCGAGCGATCCTCAGGATTCGGATCGTAAGAATATGAAGCGAGAACACCACGGGCAAGCTTGTTCATGATGTCGGCAGACGGAGCCTTCATAATCATGTCTTCGGTGAAGTTGTCAGGAAGCTGGCGGAGATGACCGAGATAAGCCTTAAAATGCTCAAGTTCATGCTGACGCGGGAGCTCACCGAACAAAAGAAGGTAAACGCACTGCTCGTAGCCGAACTGATTGTGAGCCTCGGCATCGTTAATGAGGGACTCGACATTATAACCACGGTAAACGAGACGGCCGGGAATTGCGATTTTCTTTCCGTCCTGAACTTCGTAACCGACTACATCACCGATACTCGTGAGTCCGACAAGGACACCTGTACCGTTTGCATTACGGAGGCCGCGTTTGACATCGTATTTGTCGTAAAGGCTTTTGTCGATTGGGTCATTTCGCTCCGCAAGGACGGACAATCTGCCGATAAACAAACTTTCTGATTCAGTCATTCGTTTCTCCTTAAACTCCGCGTTAGCGGCACTGCATGGATGCAATGAATATTTTATGTATATTTATGCAGTTTTTATGAATATAATGCGAGAATTATACAAATTTATGCATAGTGTTGCAAGATTATTTTTTACTGCTTATCTTTATTTTTTATCTTGTCCAGTTCGAGCTGAGCAAGCTTCTGGTATGCACCAGGCATTGTTCCCGGCTGAGCGGCAGCATACAAATCTACCAGCTCCTGAAGAACTTTTTCAGCTTCGTCATATTTTTTCTGTTTCATGAAAAGATGTCCGATTTCGTAAGTAGCCTCGGCATAGACTGCAGGAGTGTCGGCAAAACGTTCTGTGACAGCATTGTAATAACGGAGTGAAGCCTTGTAATGTCCGTTTTCAAATTCTGACTGACCTTTCTGGATAAGTTCCTGTGCCGTCATGTCTTCTGGAATCTCAACCGGAACTGAAGAACATGAAATAAAAACTGAAATGATCGATGCAATTGCAGCGATAAAAAGAGATTTGATTTTCATACATCGATATTAACAAATTAAAGAAAAAAAGGAAACAATCAGCCCAGTTTTTTGAAAAATCTTATTGAGAACGGAATTGCACAGACAGCGGCCAGCATATCGCAGAGAGCCTGCGTCATCTGAACGCCAAGAATCGGCTCTGCACCGAAAAACTGCACGGCATGCGGAAGAATAAAAATGCACGGAATAAAGAAAAGTCCCTGTCTCATCGAAGAAAGAAAAGTCGCACTCTTTTTCTCACCGGCAACCTGAAGAAGCATGTTGGTTCCGAAAATAAGGGAATGAAACGGAAGAACGCAGGCCTGAAAACGAAGGGCAAGAGAGCCTACGAGAACAACAGACTCATCATCACGGAAAAAACTCACAATCTGGGGTGCAAAAATAAAGACCAGAAGTGCTGAAAGCGTCATCACAGCCCCGCTCACCTTTACCAGAAAAGAATAGGCGCTTCTGACACGGTCGAACTGCTTTGCCCCGTAATTAATTCCGCAGACCGGCTGAAATCCCTGTCCAAGGCCGATTGCAACGGAAAGCAGGAGTTTGTCCACCCTGTTCGTAATTGCCATACCCGCAACTGCAGAATCCGCAGCAAGGGCAGACGAAGCCGCAAGAGAAACAGTAACTGCCCCATAAAAAGCTGCCTGTCTGTTCAAAAAAATACCCGAAAGAGCGCCCATTCCCTGCCGGAAAAATGAAGGAAGCCCGCTCGTGATGATATCCTGATAAGTACGGATTTTTTTTGAAATATGTGAGAGCGAAAGTTCTGCAAGGGATTTTTTTCTGATAAACATAGACAGGAGAATCAAAAAACTCACAATCTGACTGATAAGGGTTGCAATCGCAGCCCCGGAGATTCCCCAGTCAAAGACAAAAATAAAAAGAGGATCGAGGAAAATATTCAGAATACCACCCGAAATCATTCCAATCATTGAAAAAGCGGCCCTTCCCTGAAAACGCAAAAGATTGTTCATCGCAAAAGAAGTAATGATGAAAGGAGCGCCGAAAAGAATGTAACGGGCATAATCAAGGGCAAAAGGAAGAATTGTAGGAGTCGCCCCCAGATGCCGGACAAGTCCTTCACGGAAAATATTGCCAAAAACCGTAAAAAGTACGCCGACAAAAAAAGCCGTAAAAATCGCCGTGGAGCAGTATGTGTTCGCTTTTTTGAAGTCTTCTGCTCCAAGCGCACGGCTTGTAATAGAACCGCTTCCCATTCCGATTGTAAAGGCACACGCCTGCATCAGGAACATGAGCGTAAAGATAACTCCGACCGCCCCGCTTGCCGATGTCCCGAGTTTAGAGACAAAAAAAGTATCGGCAGTATTATAAATTGCGGTTATCATCATCGTGATGACGGTCGGAATCGCATTCTTTAGAATAAGGCTGCCCACCGGTTCGGTGAGCATTTTCTGAAGGGAAGCGGAAGTTTCCATTATTTCATAAGTTTTGCATACTTCTGTGCAAGTCGTTTTGACTTGACAGCCGCCAGGCCACAATAGTTCGCCGGATTCTCGAAGAATGTTGCCGGATTTTCGATACCGAGCTTTTCGAGCTGGGCCGTGATTTTTGCGAAAGCCTCTTCGTGAGTCTTGAGAACTTCGAAGAAAGTCTTTCCGCTTTTTTCGGCTTCGAGAGTGATCTTACGGATTACTTCGTGTCCGTCGTTGACTCCAGCCTCACCGAGCAAGATATATGCAGGCTCAGCGAGAACTCCGCCCTTGACTTTTCCGCCGGCTCCCTGAAGGTTTCGTGCCATTCCTTCTTTGTCGGCCTGTAAGCCCTTTACGACGCTGTTCATGCGGGCAACTGCCATTGTAAAACCTGAAACATAGTCGGCGATGAATCGCTGGCTTGCTGAGTTTGTGAGGTCGCGCTGGTGCTCTGAAATCTGGTCCATGTAGAATGTGATTACGCGGGGGCACATTGCCTTCCAGAGTGATTTTACGTGCTCGCTGTTCCATGGATTTCGCTTCTGTGGCATTGTTGAAGAGCCGACCTGTGTGCTTGCAAAATACTCGAAAACCTCACCGATTTCAGAGCGCTGAAGGTTTCGGAGGTCGTCTGCAAGGTTTGCGATGATTCCGAATGCTACGTTCATCTCAAGAAGGAGGCGGAGAACATGCTCAGGCTCAACGAGCTGGTTTGAATATTCAGATGGTTTGAGTCCCAGGAATTCTGTGTAGATTCGCTCAAGTTCCTCCGGGTCTTTTACAATCATTGAAGGTCCGTTGTAAGAGCCGACCGGGCCTGCGAGCTTTCCAACGAGGTCATTTGAAAGCTCTTCGATGCGGAGAATTGATTTTCCGAGGCGGGCAACGAATTCTGCGATGCTCCAGCCGAATGTGATTGGAACTGCGTGCTGACCGTGAGTGCGTCCTACCTGCGGGGTTGCGCATTCCCGTTCTGCGATTTCACAAAGATATTTTTCGAGAGTTTTAAGTTCTGGAAGAACGACATTTTTTGTGACATCTCTCATTCGGCAGCTCAAGGCTGTATCAAGAATATCGACCGAAGTGGCCCCCAAGTGGATAAGAGGCCCGATTTCGGCATTGACTTTTGTTTTCATTACGTTGACAAGAGCGCGGATGTTGTGCTTTGTTTTTTCTTCTTCGGCGTAAACTTCTTCCGGGTCGATGTTTGCAGCAACATCATCAAGTGTTTTTGCAAGTTCGTCTGTGAGTGTTCCGCGAACCTTAAGGTGAGCCTTTACGAGGGCTGCTTCACACTTTGCGCAGGAACGGATAGAAGCCTGTTCAGAAATGTACTGCGAAAGTCCGTCAAAAGCCGCTTTCTCAGAGAGGGAATAGCGGTGGTCGATACAAGAGAGATTCTCAAAAATGTTTCGTGTTTCCATGCCGCCTATTATAGCGAAAAACAAGTCCGTATAGAAGACGATTTTTTTGCCGATAATCTCAATATGAAAAAAAAGTTTCGTGTCACTTATAATGCACCGGTTACGCTCACATTTGCGATTATGTGCGTCGTTATTCTTCTGATGAATGATTTTCTGCTGGGAAAGCATCTTATTCCGGCTCTTTTTACAGCACCTGCCCGGATAGGAACAAAGATTCAGTCTGCCTCGGGCCCCCAGCTCACAGGGTTCAATTATAAAAATGCTGTGGATTATTTCAGGCTTTTTCTGCACGTTCTTGGACACACAGACTGGAACCACCTTCTCGGAAACTTTGCTTTTATTCTTCTCCTCGGCCCCCTTATGGAAGAGCGCTACGGTTCAAAGATGGTAGCACTTATGTTTGTCGTCACCGCATTTGTCACAGGCGTGATAAATGTATGTCTTATTCCCCGCCCTCTTCTCGGAGCCAGCGGAATCGTCTTTATGCTGATAATTCTCGCTTCAATCACGACTCTCGACAAAAATGTAATTCCCCTCAGTTTTATTTTCGTCGTTGCGATTTATCTTGGCCGGGAACTTATCAACGCCCCGAAAGCAGAGAATATTTCCACGGTCGCACATATTGCGGGAGGTCTCTGCGGCTCAATGTTCGGATTTATGGTAGCGCCGAAAGCAAAACGAACCTCAAAGAAAGAAAAAGAAGAAAAATCATCTGATCAGGAAGAAAAAACCGAAAAAAAAGAACGCCCATCTTTATTCAGAAAGAAAAGTGAGCCGAAAGAAGAAGACAGTACTGTTGTCGGCACATTAGAAATCTAAAAAAAAAAACAGATTAACACGGACAATAAAAATCTGTGCTAATCTGTGAAATCTGAGTTTTTATTGTCAGACGTTAAATTTAAAGAACATGCAGTCACCGTCCTGAACGACATATTCCTTGCCTTCCTGACGGTATTTTCCTGCAGCCTTGATTTCGGCCTCGCTTCCGTATTTTCTTAAATCTTCGACAGAGTAAACTTCGGCCTTGATAAAGCCTTTTTCGAAATCAGTGTGGATAACGCCTGCAGCCTGAGGAGCCTTGTCGCCCTCGTGGATTGTCCAGGCACGGCACTCGTCCGGTCCGCCTGTGAAGAATGTGCGCAATCCCATGAGGTGATAAGCGGCACGGGCAAGAACTGTGAGTCCGCTTTCTTTCAAGCCAACGCTGTCCATAAATTCCTTGCGGTCGGCTTCCTCTGTGATGTCGGCCAGATCTGCCTCAAATTTTCCGCAGATTACGATGACTTCTGATTTTTCTTCGGCAGCGATTTTTCTGACCTGCTCGACATATTTGTTTGTTCCCTCGGCGATTGTGTCCTCATCGATGTTACAGACAAAAAGCTGAGGCTTGATTGTGAGAAGGTGAAGGTCGTAGATTCCGGCCATTTCTTCTTCGGTCAAATCGGCCTGGCGTGCGCATTTTCCGTCCTGAAGCAAAGGCAGAATTTTATCGACAGCACTTCGGTAGCCGGCGAATTTCTTTTCTTCGGCTTTTCCCATCGCACGAATCTGGCGGGTAACTTTATCCTCTCGTTTTGTGATTGTGTCGATGTCAGCCTGACAAAGCTCGTAGTTGATTGTGAGAATATCGCTTTCCGGGTCGATTGAAGCGTCTGTTTTTGCGTCTTCACGGACATGCTGAATGTCAGGATTGTCGAAACATCGGACAACATGTGCGATAACGCTTGTCTCACGGATATTTGCAAGGAACTGGTTTCCTAAGCCCTCGCCTTTTGAAGCACCCTTGATAAGGCCTGCGATGTCAACGAAGTCAACAGTTGCGGCGATTTTCTTTTTAGGCTGGAAAACGCTCGCCATAAAATCAAGCCGCTCGTCAGGAAGCTCAACGACGCCCACATTCGGGTCAATCGTACAGAAAGGATAATTTTCAGCCGGAGCCGGAGATTTTGTCAAAGCAGAAAAAATAGTAGACTTTCCGACATTCGGAAGTCCGACAATACCACAAGTAAGTTTCATTCTTAATTCCTCAAATTAAAATTACGAAAGAGAGTTTAACACAAATCAAAAACAGGTACAATCAGAAAAAAAAACAAGGTTTCTTCTAAGTAACACTTAAAAGAAACCTTGCCGCCTAGCAAGCTAGGCATCGGAGAGAGTTTATCAGCTTTTTACAAGCTGTGATTAATATAATTCATAAGAGGCAAAAAGTCAATTATTTTTAAAGAAAAATCTCCATTTTCTCCAATTTCTAACAGAAAGTTATTAAACCTGATATTTTCTGTCTGCCTTGCACGAAGTTATTTTTTGCTTTTTTTCTGTTTTTTCATTATTTTTAACTGTATATTTTTTTTCTCAGGAGAAAGTTATGGCAAAATCTAAATCTAAATCAGTTGTTTATAAATGTACGGAATGCGGGTACACTCAGCCTCGCTGGCTGGGGCGGTGCCCTCAGTGCGGGGAATGGAACACGCTTGAGGAGGCGATTCTTGACCCGAACTCAAATGCGGCGGCTTTCGGAAATGCTGCCACAGAAAAAATAAAGCCGGTTCCGCTCGCTCAGGTTTCGGCACAGGAAAACGCCCGGATTACTACCGGAATCGCTGAATTTGACCGTGTTTTGGGCGGCGGAGCGATGAAAAGAAGCGCAATCCTGATTGGCGGAGAGCCGGGTATCGGAAAATCGACGCTTATGATTCAGGCATGCAGTGCGATTCACAAAAATTCTGGCGGAAGAATATTGTATGTCTCAGGTGAAGAAAGTGCAGGTCAAATCAAGGGGCGGGCTGACCGGCTCGGACTCGACACTTCAGGAATCGAAATTCTTTGCACGATGAGGCTTGAGGACATAAAAGATGCCCTTGTCGCTCTCAATCCGCTTTTTGTGATTATCGATTCAATTCAGACGGTGTACTCGGTTGAGGCGGGAATTGTCCCCGGAACGGTGAACCAGCTTAAATATTGTGCGAATGAACTCATTGGGTGGGTAAAAGAACGCGACTCGGTTTTAGTTATGAGTGCACATGTCACAAAAGAAGGAACGATTGCGGGTCCAAAGAGCCTTGAGCACATGGTCGATACGGTGGTTTCGTTTGAGCGGAATGATGATGAAGTTCGCTTTTTGAGGGCAATTAAAAACCGTTTCGGAAGCGTGGACGAGCTTGGAATCTTTGCGATGAGTGAAAAAGGGCTCGAAGGCGTGGGCGACCCGAGCACAATGTTCATCACAAAGCGGGAGGGAGCGGTTCCTTCGGGAATTGCGAATTCATGCGTTTTTGAGGGAAGCAGGGCTTTTCTTGTGGAGATTCAGGCACTCACGGTTCCGGCAAAGGCCAGCATAAGCCGTGTCTATTCAGAAAAGATTGACTCGAACAGGGTCGCCCGAGTTGCGGCAGTGCTTGAAAAAAAGACACACCTCAAATTTTCGGATCAGGATTTGTATGTGAATGTCGCTGGGGGTGTAAAGCTCACAGAAAGTGCGATTGATGCTGCCCTTGCGGCGGCCTTGTATTCGGCAAGAACGGACATTCCGCTTTCGGAAGGAAACGTAATTTTGGGAGAAATGAGCCTTGCGGGTGAAATCCGTCCGGTTCCGAGACTAAAGCAGCGGATCAAAACGGCGAGGGACCTGGGCTTCAACAAAATTGCGGCTCCCGAAAAAGAAGATGGTGCCGAAAAAATCTCGTCAGTTCCCGACATGCTGAAATTTTTGTTCGGAAAATAAGCCTTTTTCAAGCACAAAATTCTGCAAAAACGCTATAATTTCAGTATGGAAAACGAATTGATTTTTACTCAGGAAAGGAATATTTCTTCCGCATTTATCGACAGCTCCCTCAAAATGGGAATCGCACAGTCAGTTCTTATGGTTCAGGATAATCTCACGGAATGCTTCAGCCGGCTGGGTTGTGACGGAGTGGTTTACAGGGAAAAATACAAGGCCTTCTGGGTTTTTACCAAGTCAAAGCTTCATTTTGAAAAAAGACCTGTCTGGAGAGAAAAAATTGATGCCACAACCTTCCCCATCGACAATGCAGGCTTTAAAGCTCACATAAATACGATTTTGCGTGACAAAAACGGCGAAACTTTAATCACCGCAAATCAGGAAGCCTGCGTGCTGGATTTGGAAAAACACCGCCCTGTAAAGCTGACCGGACTCAACTACCCCAAAGAAAATTTCCCGGAGCCAGTATTTACCCAGCCTTTTGAAAAATTCGATTCAGATTTTACCGAAGAAGATTTCAAATACGAGCAGGTAATCCGCTCCCAGCACATAGACATGTCTCACCACATGAACAACATTGAGTACATCAAGCTGGCTCTAAATGTCTTTTCCGACGATTTTCTGCTGACCCACGAAGTGAAAAATCTGGAAGTCCACTACACCGGCGAAAGTAAGGAAGGCCAAACTCTGAAGATTTACTCAAAAACGAGCGGAAACACGACCGTGGTTGTAATCAAGGAAAGCGAGCGCAGCGTTTTTGAGATGAAAATTGAATTTTAAGGATTTTTTGGGCTAGTCAGGCGAGTCTCGGCGAAATCTGTGATTTCGACGCGGGCTAGGGATTGTAGGGGCGGCGAAGCCGTTGCGGAATGACGGAGCGAAGTGACGGAATGTAGCAATGAAGTGCGGTTAGCACGGAACCCCGGAAAGCCCGACCCGCCAGCGGCGGGGAGCCCCCGGGTTTTATTTTCCTACGCAGAAATGACTGAAAATTGAGCCGAGAACATCGTCCGGAGTGACATCCCCGGTAACTTCACCCAGCGCATCGAGGCTGTCTTCCAGATCCTGGACGACGGCATCCAGAGCGTAATCTTTTGTCAAGGAAAGTGCATGGAGCACGCTCTCGAGTGCTTTTTCCACGGAAATTTTCTGCCGTTCAGAGCCAAGTCCGCATCTCGTGCGGTCAGTGTCCTTAGAAACAGAAAGCGCATTTTTTACGGCTTCAGAAAGTTCTCCAAGTCCCTCTCCTTTTTTTGCAGAAATCTTAACCTGAACGATATTTTTATCAGAAAAAGCATTTTCGGGATTTTTTGCCGGCGAGTCTCCGGTATTTTCTTTATCGCACTTATTCCAGACGAGAATCAGAGGGACAGTCTGCTCACGGATAAATTTTTCGTCTTCCTCTGAAAGTCCCTGTGAAGAATCCACAAGATACAGAATCAGGTCGGCATCCCCGCTCAAGTCTTTTGTGCGCTCAACACCAACGGCTTCGATTACATCGCTGGTCTCACGAAGTCCCGCAGTATCAAAAAGACGGGCTGGAATTCCTGAAAAATCAATCCAGCTTTCGATGAAATCTCTCGTCGTGCCTTCGATATCGCTGACGATTGCACGGTCTTCTTTTAGAAGTGCATTAAAGAGCGATGATTTTCCGGCGTTTGTTTTTCCGCAAAGCACTACCCTCGCCCCGTCCTGATAGATTTTTTCGCTTTTCCATGAATCGGCTAGTTCAGCCAGAGTTTTTGCGGCATTTTCAAGTTCTGATGAATCAAAAGAATCGGCGATTGTCTCCTCATCTTCAGGATACTCAATCTCAACCTCAATGGCAGCCAGGGTGTCTACGATTTGCTTTTTAACGGAATCTATCGTCTCAAAAAGATTTCCTGCCAGTCGTCCTGCAGCCCTGCTCTGGCTTTCATCGGTCTTTGAGTCGATAATCTCACGGACTGCCTCGGCTTTCGTCAAATCAGCCTTTCCGTTGATATATGCACGGAAAGTAAATTCGCCTTTTTCAGCGGACCGGAAACCATGTTTCAAAAGAAGATTGTAAACCGCCTGAACGACATGCACTCCTCCGTGGCATGAGATTTCCACCATATCTTCGCCGGTAAAAGAACAGGGAGCACGGAATACAGAAACCAGAACCTCGTCAATTTTTGAGTCCTTTGACTCCTGAATCCAGCCGTACACGATTGTGTTTCCGGCAGCCTCAAGCAGGGCTTTCGGGCGCGAGAAAATTTTTGAAAGAAGTTCGATGCAGTTTTTTCCTGAGCAGCGGACAATTCCAAGCGCTGCGGGAGCCAAGGCTGTAGCAATTGCCGCAACAGGTTCTTCAGGGGTATATTTCAGATTCGTCATATTCTTATCCAGATTTTCACAAAGACTACCACAATTCCGAAAAAAAAGGAATGAGCACCATTTTCCCCAAAAGGCCGCCCGCAGGCCGCCGTATCCCGTTAATTTCTGTTCAACTTTAAATTTTTTTAGTTTTCTATTATAATCTTACTATGCTTGATGAAATTAAGGCCGTCGCTTTTGACATTGACGGCACACTTTATCCTCAATGGTCTCTTTATGTGCGTCTTCTGCCTTATATCATCAAAAACCTCAAATTCTACCGTCACTACAGCAAAGTCCGGAAAATCATGCACAGAACGGCCCCTCTTCCTGATTTCTACGAATATCAGGCACGGCTTTACGCAGGAATGACAGGTCTTTCTGTCGAAGAATCAAAATCCCTGATAAAAAAAACCGCCTATGACGGTCTCAAACCTTATTTCAAAAAAATCCGCCCGTTCAAGGACGTTCCCGAAACTTTCCAGAAGCTTCACGAAAAAGGCTACAAAATCGCGCTTCTTTCAGACTTTCCTCCAGACCAGAAAGGCGACATCTGGGGAATAATTCCTTACTGCGATTTAATTCTTGGTTCTGAAGAAGTCGGTGCTCTCAAGCCGTCAAAATATCCGTTCGGAATAATGGCCACAGCCCTTAACCTTGAGCCTTCTCAAATTCTTTATGTCGGAAACAGCATTCATTTTGATGTCAGGGGCGCTAACAATGCCGGAATGAAAAGCGCCGTAATCGCCTCGAAGTTCAAAAGGTTTTTCAGCAAAAAAGTAAAAGAAGCAGATATTTCATTCTCAACCTATCGTCAATTCCTCAATATTATGCTATAATAATACGACTTTTTGTCTAATTTTAAAAGTCGGGTGGGGAAAAGTGCTTACATTTATAACAATCTTAGTGTCAGTTTTGGCATCAGGCGCAGTTGTCGCCGTATCACGAACTTTCGATAAGAACAACAACACAATGGACAAGGTTCGCAGGGCCGCAGAAAGCGGAAGACGCGAACTCGACACTTATTTTGCCGATAAAATCAAAAACTTAAACTCGCTGTCGGCAGGAATGGAGACACAGCAGGCTCAGGCTCAGGCCGCAGTAAACCGGCTCGAAAAGCAGATCTCCGATTTCAACGAAGCGAGCTCTAATTTCGACGCTCAGTTTGCGGCAGTCGAAAATATCGGCCAGAAAATCGACGCTTACGGCAACGTTTTAAAAGAACTTTTCGATATGACCGAGAACGTCGAAGAAAACCTCCAGAGAATCAAAAAAGAATCATCCCTCATCGATAAACTCACCTCAAAAATCATCGCACAAGAAAAGACCGTCGAACGAATCGACTCCCAGATTCCGAAAATCAGCGAAAATTTTGAAAAAGTTAACAACGAAAGCCTGCGTCTCATCGGAACCAAACTTCTCGATGAATACAAAGAAAAGGCTGCGAACCTCGATTCCAGCGTTGAACAGAGCAGGAAACAGGCAGAAGCGCTTCTCAACGACATTGATTCATCAATAAAATCGGCTTACCAGAAGGCTGCAGGACGGGCACAGAGTCTCGAAGATGCGGCATTCAACGAACTCAAGCAGACGAGCGAAGCCCGAAAACAGAGCGTTCTTTCAGAAATGGACAACCAGACAAAAAGCCTCGCAAAGCAGATAAACGAACAGATTTCCGCCTCACAAAAAGAAAGCATCGGCATGATCTCAGAATTCCAGGATTCGGTCACCAGAAAGATTTCAACAATTACAGAAAACACAGAAAACGAAATCAGCAGCTTTGAGCAGGCCGCAAACCAGAAAATCGCCTCTGTTGCAGAAAATACAAAGAATGCAATCACTCTCTTCGAGCAGGATGCCAATCAAAAAATCGCTTCGATTACGGCAAACACTCAGGATCAGATTTCAAAATTTGAGGCAGATACAAACCAGAAGGTCACAGGTATCTCATCGGGCGTTGATACAGAAATCGCAAATCTTGATGCAGACGTAAAGGAAAAGGCAAAGCTTCTTAAAGAACAGTTCACTCAGGGAAACGCCGAAATCCGGCAGCTTCTGAACGACTCACTGAGCGCAGCAAAAGCTACGGCGAAGGAACTTCAGGCAGAAGTCAACGGAAACGGAAAGACCCTCGAAACACTCCGCGAAACCCTCGTCAAACAAATTCAGTCACTTCAGGAAAAATACGGAAAACTCTTCCAGAAAGCGATTGCGAACGCCGACGAAAAGGAAGCGGCAGCCTACGCAAAATGGCAGGAAATTTCGGACGCTCACCTCGAAGAATTCAAAACGAAAGTTACCGAGAAAATCAACGGAATGCAGGGCGATGTGGTCTCACGCGTCACGAATTTCACTACAGATATTACCGAAAAACAGAACGAAATCGAAACGAAAGTCTCTACGCTTGTTGACGGAGTTGAGACAAGGTTCACTACCCTTTCCGGCGGAATCGAAGGCAAATTCAACGAGCTTCAGTCTGGCGTCATTTCAAAATTCAACGGTCTTACGGAAGGCGTTGAAACGAAAATCAATGACCTTCAGCGTGATGTCGTTACAAAAATCACAAGCCTTCAGAACGAGGTCGATACAAAAGTTACGGAACTTCACGACAATGTCGAAAACAGCGTAACTGAGATTACCCGCGAAGTAAACGGAAAAATCAACGGTCTTGCCGGTGAAGTCGATGTCAAAGTCGAAAACTTCACGAACGGAATCTATGCACGGCAGCAGGAAGTCGAAGAAAAAGTCTCCGGAATGGCAGAGAGCGTTGAGAACAGGGTCGCAGGCCTTTCAGAAGGAATCGAAAGCAAATTCAACGAGCTTCAGGGCGGAGTTCTTACAAAATTCAATGATCTGTCGCAGGGCGTCGAAGTTCAGGTCAACGATCTTCAGACAGAAGTCACGCAAAAAATCGAAACCATCGAGCAGAGCGTCCAGGGAAAAATCGAAGAACTGTCCGGCACAGTCGACGGAAAAGTCAATTCTCTTGTCAAAACAGTTGAAGACAAAGTTAACGGTCTTGATTATGACTTTGACGGAAAAGTCGGTGAAATCGTCAACAGAATCAATGAAAAAGTCGATTCGATGCAGGAAATCGTCGATACAAAAGTTGACGGAATGGAAAACCGGGTCAACGAAAAAGTCTTCACGCTTGAAAATGACGTTGATTCAAAAATCAAAGAACTCGAACAGAAAGTTTCTGACAAAGTCGCCGATATGGATGACATCGTTGAATACAAAGTCTCCGGCATTGACGAGACCGTCAGCCAGAAAGTCAGCGGTCTTGAAAACGGTGTAAACGAAAAAGTTCAGGCTCTTCAGAATCTCGTCGAAGAAAAAGTTTCCGGTCTTGAAGGCTCAGTTTCAGAAAAAGTCACTGGTTTACAGAGCACCGTTGAAAGCACGGTAGCCACACTTGAAAGCTCCGTCTCCGGAAAAGTCAATTCTCTTGCAGCTGTAGTAAACGAAAAAGTCGGAAGCCTTGAAAGCGGAGTTGATGAAAAAGTCACAGCGCTTGAATCTTCCGTAAACGAAAAGGTCACGGGTCTTGAAAGTGCCGTTAACGAACGGGTCGCAGGCCTTGAAAACGGAGTTTCTGAAAAAGTTCAGAGACTTCAGACAGATGTTGAAACTACGGTCAGTTCACTGGAAACTTCCGTCACCGGAAAAGTCGGAGACTTGCAGAATCTTGTAAATGCAAAAGTCGCCGATTTGAACGGCTCAGTCATGGGTCAGGTCGACCAGCTTCAGAATGCAGTCGCAGAAAAAGTTCAGAATCTGCATGATTCAGTTGAAAATTCAGTCGGAACCCTTGAAGACAGCGTCACAGAAAAAGTCCAAAATCTTCAGAATAACGTCGAAACTACGGTCGGAGCGCTTGAAAACGGCGTAAATCTCCGCGTAACGAACCTCCAGAATGACGTAGAAAGCCGTGTAAGCGGACTTGAAAGCGGTGTCAACCAGAAGGTCGATGAGCTTCAGAATCTTGTTGATTCTCAGGTTTCAGGACTCGACAAAAACGTCAAGGAAAAACTCGAGCTTCTTCAGAATCTTGTCAACGGAAAATCAACCGGCCTCGAAGACGAAGTTCTTGCGAAACTTACAAATTTACAGAATCAGGTTGCGGCAACAGTATCCGGCCTTGAAGGACAGGTCAACGACAAAGTTTACGGTCTCCAGGGCTTCGTAAACGAACGTGTCACAGGTCTTGAAGGCGAAGTAAAATCAAAAGTTGATGAGCTCCAGGGAATCGTCGAGCAGAAAGTCGGCGGATTGCAGAATATCGTCGAATCAAAAGTCACTGTCATCGTTGACGGTGTTGCCCGAAAAGTTGCGGATCTTGACGAGCAGGTCAATTCAGACGTCTCTAAGATTGATGAAGGCGTAAAAGACAAAATGCAGCAGCTTTTGTCGGCAGTTGACGGAAAAGTCTCAGAAATCCGGCAGGATGTCGTCGAACAGGTCATCTCGCTTCAGAATGAGGTAAACACAAAAGTCACCTCAATGCAGGACGGCGTAAAACAGATGGTTTCAGACCTTGAAGAACAGGTAGAAGGAAGGGTCACTACCCTGCAGGAAAATGTCTCTGATAAGGTCGGTACCCTGCAGAATAATGTAATTCAGCTTCAGGAAAATGTCGCTGACAGGGTAACAAACCTTCAGAATGAAGTCATCGGTAAGGTCGAAAACCTCGAGTCTGAAGTCGAATCAAGAATCTCAACACTCGAAACAAGCGTTGAAAGCCGCGTAAACAATGCTAACGAAAAGGTTGACGAAGCTCTGAGCGAAGTCAAACAGAACCTTGCGGCATCAACTGAAGGTGCAAGCGAAGCAGCGGCAAACATCACGAACACGGTAACGGCTGCAACAGAACAGCTTAATTCTTTCAAACTTCAGTCTGACCAGCAGATCAAGGCAATCAACCAGATGCTCAAGGATGTTCTTGAAAACATTGCGGCTACTTACGACACAAAAAAATCTGAGCTTTTCAATCTCGTTGACAGACAGCTTGAAACTTACCAGAAAGACATGAACTACCGCTTTGAAAAGCTTGAGCAGACAAGCGCAGATGTCGATGCCCTCGAAGAGCAGCTTAAACTGGCACTCACCAAAACACAGCAGAATGTTCTCGCAGAATTCACGAAATTCACCGAAGAGCAGGCAGTCCGCCACAATCAGTTCCAGGACGCAATTCAGAAAGACTCTGAAGTTACGGGTGCACGCCTTTCAGAACTTGAAGAGTCGCTCAGGGTTCTTCAGGAGTCTGCAAGCACGAACGTAAGCCAGGCTCTCGATGCATTCGAGAAAAAATACGGGGAAGATTTAAGAAAACGAAGCGAGCAGATTGACGCAAACATCGACTCATGGCGTGAGAATTTCGATTCAAAAATGAACATTCTCCAGTCTGACGAAGAAGAAGCACGACGCCAGCTCGAAGTCAAATACGCTGAGGATTTGAGAAACCACGTCGCAGGCCTTAACGAAAAGACCCGCGAAACCCTCGAACGCTACGGAAGCCTCATCAAAAAGACAAACGATGACCTTCAGAGCCAGATTATCGAAGTCGAGCAGAAAATGCATGATTTCCGTGAGAAAAACAGAGCAGATCTTGATGCAGCAACAACCAATTCTGACTCTTACATCAAGGGAACGCTCAAAACTTACGGAGAGCGCCTTAACGAACTTCTCAACAAATCAATAGACTCAAGCGCCGAAAAAATCAGCAGCCTCGAGCTCGATCTTCTCAATAAAAACGAAGCCAACAAAGCGAACATCGATGCAATGGTCAGCGAATTCCGGGCATGGAGCCAGCAGCTCAACACACAGTTCGAACAGACAAAAGGCAATTTTGACCTCAAAATCGAGAATATCAGCAAAGCTGCAGAAGAAACGCTTGCCGGCCTGAAAAACAAATTCAACGCAGACTTTGAAGAATTCAAACGAAGCGCAAATTCTGACCAGGAAGCGATTTCCGGTGACATTTCAAATCTCCGTGATCTTGTAAAATCTTCGGTTGAGAATTTCAGGAACGAATCTGCCAAAATTATCGAAGAACAAAAGAATTCTTACGACAGGATTCTCCTTGAAACCCAGTCAAAAATCGACTCTCAGAATTCTGACTCAGAAAACGCAATCCTCGAAATCAAAAATCAGATTGCTCAGATGCGTGAACAGCTTGCAGACCGCCAGGCAGACATCATCACCCAGATGAACAACAACACTGACGCACTTCAGAGCCGTTTCAGCGAGATTGACGGCCAGGTAAAAACCTTCGAAGCGCGAATGACGATTTACCAGAAAGCCGATGAACTTCAGGCGAGCCTTGAGAAGCAGGTTGAAGGAATCAAAAATGAACTCGGTCGTATCGAAACTTACAAGTCAGTCGTAAATGAACTCGAAGCCCAGTTTACAAACATCCAGAAAATCAACGGCGAAATAGACAAAAAACTCGCTCAGTTCAGCGCAGAAAAAGGCCGGGTAGATGCGATTGCGAGCGATTTCAATCAGCTTGTCAAACTCAGCGATAACATGGATGCCAAAATCAGCGAGCTGCAGACAACAAACTCCGATTTGCAGTCACTCCAGCTCACGGTTCGCGGATTCCACGAGTCACTCGACAAAATCTCCGGCCGCTGTGATACCCTCGACAAAAAACAGAAAATTCTCGAACAGATGTCGGGCGAAGTCGACAAAACTTTCGACAACCTCAAGGACGTTGAAGGCAGGCTCGACAAAATTCAGAGTCAGGCAGAGAATCTTCCTGAAACGATTTCAAATATTCAGTCAAGAATCGATGAAGTCACGGCAAATTCTGGAAAAATCAACGATGCCATCGAACAGATGACTTCTCTGCAGAAACTTCTTACGGAAACCGAAGAAAGAACAAAGCAGGTTCTGAACACAAAAGAAGGAATCGTCAACACCGAAATCAGGCTCACAAATCTTTCACGGGAAATCAACGACAAGTTCGAGCTTCTCGAGAAGATTACCAAAAACGAAATCGAATCTTCTTCTCCGGAAGCAAACACCTACAGTTCAAACACCCGGCTCACTCCGAGAGACCGTGAGGATATCCTCAAGCTTAAGAGACAAGGCTGGTCAAATGAAGAGATTGCCCGCCGCTTAAAGCGAAGTCTTGGCGAAATTGAACTTGCGATTGAACTTGCAGGATTAAATTAAAAAAAGCAAACGCCGGATTCAAAGGCCGGCATACAATAAAAAGCCGTCTGTTTCTTGAAGTGTGAAGTGCACCTCAGTTTACAGACGGCTTTTTTTTTATTTTTCAAGAAGACATACAGCGTAAGTTTCGACGCACTTTCCGCATCCGACATCACCGGTCTTTTCGCCGGTTTTTGCCTTAACAAAGACCTGTGATTTATCAACCTCCAGAATATCTGCGATTGACTGGCAGACTTTATCCCTGAAAGGAAGGAATTTCGGTTTTTCAAGGGCAACGACGCAGTCAAGGTTTCCGAGTTTCCAGCCCTGTTTTTTAACGTCGTTCCAGCATTTTTTAAGAAGCGAAGCAGAATCTGCATCTTTCCACTGAGGCTCTTCGGGCGGAAAATAAGAGCCTATGTCGCCAAGACCTGAAGCTCCAAGAAGGGAATCCGTAATTGCATGCAAAAGAACGTCTCCGTCAGAGTGACCGAGTTCACCCTTCTCAAAAGGAATAACAACGCCACCCAGAATAAGGCGGCGGTTTTCAGCGAGAAGATGCTTGTCGTAACCTAATCCGACACGAATCATAAATCTTTGATATCTTCAGGATAAGTGATTTTTTTGTTTTCCGGGTCACCCAGAACAACTTTTACTCGGGAAAGGCTCTCGCCGTTTTCGTTTTTATGTTTTGCGGCAAATTCGTCCCAGATTTCCGTGTCATCCGTGAAAGTTTTAGTACTTTCGGAAGCTTTTCGGTGAGCTTCAAGAATCGGCTCAAACTGGAAGACCTGCGGTGTCTGCACTGCCGTAAGGCTTGAGCGCAGAAGATGCTTTACGATAAAACCGTTTTCATCAATCTTTTTTTGAGTCTCAGTCGGCTGAAGGCCCGGAACTGCCGCTCCGAATTCAAGGGCTGCACGGTAAGTGAGGGAAATAGTCTCTGATTTTACGAACGGGCGTGCTCCGTCGTGAATGAAAACAAGCTCGCAGTCAGGATTTTTGTCACTGATTGTTTCAAGGGCATCAAGAACAGACTGCTGACGGGTTTTTCCGCCGGGAACGAAGATGAAGTTAGTTCTGGAAGAGCATTCCTTAACAAACGGATCTGCAAAAAGCGCCTCTTCAGCCTTTTTCTGCTCACCCGCTAAATCATCATTTGCCGGGAAAGTGACAACGACAGTCGAAAAATCTAAAGTCGAAAGAAAAGCCTTTGCTGCCGTCGAAAGAACGGTTCCGCTTTTCATTGGAAGATATTCTTTTTTGATTTTAGAGCCGGTTTTGTCAAAACCAATTCTTGAAGAAACACCAGCCGCAACCAGAACAAGAGCAAGATTACTCGTCGTCTTCGTCTCCGTCATCATCATCAGCGTCATCTCCTGCATCTACATCATCAGAATCTTCATCGTCATCACCGTCATCACTTTCGTCGCGGTCAGAAGATGAAATATCGTCAGAAAATTCGTCGTCATCATCGTCATCTTCATCCTGAACAGGAGTTTTCTTGACGATAAGGGCACCAAGAGGCTCAAGTTTTGCGTGAAGCATTGCCTCAACTTCTTTTACAGGCTTGTCGAGCGCAAAAGCAATCTCGTCTTCGAGAAGTTTTCGCGCATTGTCATAGAGCTTGCGTTCCTGAATCGGAAGTTCCTTTACCTTTGAACGGTGATAAAGACAGCGGACAATACTTACGATATCGAAAATGCTGCCTTTCTTAAGGAGATCAAGGTTCATCTGATAGCGGAGTTTCCAGTCAGAGGTGACGGACTCGATAGCTTCCCCGAGAGTTTCGAGAGCCTTTAAAGCATCTTCTGCTGAAACAATTGGACGGATTCCGAGCATATGTGCATTTGCTACCGGAATCATGACCATCATATCTGAAACTTCAAGATAAATCTTGTAATATTTGACTGTGTTCTCACCAACTTTTTTGTCAAAGATTTCTTTAATCTGACCAACGCCCTGACTTGGATAAACTACCCGCTGGTCAATCTGGAATTCGATGTTTTCTTCACTCATATCGCAATATTATACCACAAAATAATTATAATTGAAAGTAAGTGCATAAAAATATGCAGTCCGATAAAAAAATGCCGCACAATGGCGGCATTCAAAGGATTGTTATTCCGCAGGAATCAAAATGTCTGTGCCTGAAATAATCAGGTCAGGATTTTTGATGTGATTGTAATCAGCGATTTTCGGGTATTTCCACGGTGTCTTGTAGTATGACTCCGACAAATCCCAGAGCGTGTCGCCCCAGCGGATATGATATTTTACATCGCTTGTTTTTTTAACCTCAGGCTTTTTAGGCTCCTCGACGACAGGTTTCGGAACGACTTTCTCAGGCTCCGGTGCGATAATGATTTTGTCTTCCTGTGCCTCAGGTGCAGGCTCATTCTTTGGTTCTTCGACAACGACATCAATATATTCAGTTTCTTCTTTCGGCTGTTCTTCAACAACTTTTTCGACAGCTGTATCTTTCTTGAAGAATTTATCAAGAATTGAAACGCCGTTTGTATTTCTTGAAGCAAGAAGATTGTATTTTGAAGGAACGATAAAGAGAAGCAGGATTACCGCAATCACACAGATAATCGCGCAGATTATGCAGATAATCATAGGTGTGTGAGTTTTCTTTTCTTCTTCTTCCTCATCGTAAAGAGAGGCATGTTCCCCGGCCAGAGTCTCCTTGTCGTAAAGGTCAGAAAAATCCATTGCTCCGCCGGTTGACGGTGTATCAAGGCTGTCGAATGATGAGTCGAACTCTGATGAAGAGAATGCAGGATCGTTCAAATCATCAAAATCAAGCCCTGTTGTCTCAGCGCCAGAAGATTTTGCTCCTGCCGCAAGTTCATCGAAATCAGGAACAGTGAATTCATCAAGGGAAGGATCTGAAGAAGTATCTCCCGAATCAGAAAGATTTGTATCACCAAAATCAGGTAAAGTTGTATCATCTCCGAAATCCGGAAGAGAATCGTCTGCGAAAGGATCCTCGCTAGAAACAGTTTCATCTGAAGTATCTCCGAAATCAGGGAGATCTGTATCGTCAGAAATTCCGCTGAAATCAGGCATATCATCGCCAGCCACAGTCTCATCACTTACAGAGGTTGTGTCAGTCTGAATGTCGCCTCCCAAATCCGGGCTTTCCGTACCGATTTCATCCGTTACAGTGTCATCGCCGAGACTGTATGAAGAGAAATCGATTCCTTCAAGAGTAGTATCCTCAACCGGAAGGTCATCAAGGCCGGAAAAATCAGGAACAGAGCCGTCAATTCCGTCAGCTGCGATTGTCTCATCCTCAGACACCGAAGAATCGGAAGGAGAAGAAGAATCAAAACTGAAAGGCATATCCTCGAGCGCAGTCGCTCCAAGCTCTGGAAGGTCGTCGGAAGAATATGTGGTTTCTTCGCTGGCAGTATCAACGATATTTTCTGAGTCAGCAATAGCAAAATCACTCGGAGCGGCTCTTTCTGCTTCAGTTCTTGAGACAAGATTTACCTCAGTCTCACTTTTCTTTCCTGTTTCAGGATCTACGACTTCCGCAGTCAGATTGTTGTTCTCATCCAGTCCTACAGAAAGATGAAGTTCCGGCTCTCCGTTCGGATGTGGATTTAATTTAGTGACTTCGAGGGTATCGACATATTCAGCATCTTCCATCGTGCCGTTCTCTGAGCGGTACAGGTCAATCTGAACTTTTGTCTGATTATCTTTCGCTGTCGTCAAATCAAGCATCCGCTTTTTAGGAGTTCCCTCCTCGAGAATTGGATAAAAAGTTCCGTCTGCAAGCTTAATTCCGATTGTTTTCATATTGTTCCCCTAAAAGTCCACGGATTTCACTTCAAATTTATTTTGCGTCAATTACCGCCGAATTTGTCGTGCTGTTTGTTGTTGTAGTTGTCGGTGTGCTTCTCGGAGTTGCCGGAGCAGCAGCGTTTGAAGGTCTGTTTGCAGGAGCATTGCTGGTTCCGTAAGCATATTCTGTAATTCCTGAAAGTTCATTTACAATAGTACCGAATTTTTCTGCGACATTGTAACTTGTCTTTTTGATGATATTTCCGGCGTCGTCATATTTGTAGATAACGCGAACTGAAAGTTTGTTGTCGGCATTGTAAGTCTGCTCTTCAGTAATCTGATAAGAAGCGTCAAACCTGAAGACAACCTTTCGTACCTGAACTTCCTTTGCGTTAAAGTAAGCGATTTCAGAAAGTTTTCCGGCATCATTGTAAGAGTAGACAGATTTTTCTTCGAGATAACCGGCAGCTGCATACTGGGCAACTTCAGCAATTCTGTTCTGGTCATCATATTTTGTGATGATTTTTGAAAGAAGAGCGCCGTCTGCATTGTAATAAGACTCGTCAATCTGCTTTCCGTTGATGCGCCAGATTGTCTTGTTTACGAGGTTGTTTCCTGCATTGAATTCAGATTCTTCAGTTCTGTTACCGTTCGAGTCGTAAGAAGTAGTAATTTTCCATGAAAGTTTACCGTCTGCATCAGTGCATGTAACGGCTACGATGTTGTTTCCGTCGTATGTGTAAGAAGTTCTGTCAACAAGAACATCTTTGTTTGTGAGCTCACAGATTTCGGTCTCCCGTCCGTTCGCATCAAAAACATGGACATACTTTGCTTTCGGAGAACGGTAGTAATCACCGAACTTTTCTGAAATCTGATATTCTGTTTTTGTGTATTCGCCCGTAACAGTTGCCGGCTTCAAAGAGGGCTGAGGATCAAAAGCAAAGACCGAAGCCCCCAGGATTGCGGCAGTAAAGGCAAAAAGTGTTTTTTTCATATATTTCCTCCCGAAAATTCCTTTCGCATTTATTTTGTTTAAATATCGGATTTTTGGCAAGGAACTGAAGTAAAATTGCCTTCTAATCCGTAAAATCTCCCAGATATTTTTGGAAACCGTTCGCAAAATCTCCTTTGATTTTTGAAGAAATCTTCTGTTTTGCCCTGATTTCTGCGTTCTGCGCTGTCTGAGAGCCTTCCCTTCCTGTTACGCTGAGAGGAACCAGAGTTTCCCCGGAGAAAGTGTCGATGAGCGCACATTCAGCGGCATACTCACAGAATTTTGTTTTTCCGTCTCCGCTTTCACCTGGAGTAAAATGGTTCTGGCAGGAAATTTTATAGCGCTCGTTTGAACCAAGAGTAGTATTGAATCCGAAAGAAGACATTACCTCCTGGAAAGCCTTTGCAATTCTTCCGTCGCTGTCAGAATCAACAGAAACACAAACCGGGATTTTTACGGCAAGCTCATATTTTGTTTTGTGAATCTGGACTGGAGTGCTTATCGAAGCAAATTTTTCTCCGGCAGACGGATTTATTATTGTAAGACGCTTTAAGTATCCTTCGTTAAGACCTGCGACTTCCTCTGCAAAATCAAGGCGTGCAAAATTCTGAAGCGTGTACGGGTCTTTGTCAGACTTGACCTGATTCAAAAGTTTCTGAATTTCTGTTTCGTTCTTCTGAATCATATTTGAATAAATCTGAGTTCCCTTCTCTCTGCTCATTACGGCAAGCGCATACCATTTTCCGTCTTTCTGAGACTCGAAGAATTCAGGAATTTCAATTGCAATTATGTCATTCTGATTTACTTCGCGCAAAATCCCCTGGTCAAGAGAAGCAACGTCTGAACTTGCGACGACGCCCTTTGACTGAGCCTGAACCATTCTTCTTGAAGCGAGGGAAGCCGACGTGACTTTCTGACCGAAAACCGAAACAAGCTCTTCGATTGCGTCAAGTTCTGCAGATTTTTTATCCTTTGACTCGCCGATTCCAGTGAGATAGGCAGATTTAGGATAAGCGGAAGAAGTACCGGAAAGAACCCAGTCAGGCGCTTTTTTGGAATTCTTTTTTGCCGCATTGCCGGTGCTTCCACAGGCAGCGAGGAGAAGAAGAAGCGGAACGATTTTCAGGCCAGATGAAATTTTTCTGAATAAATTTATTTTTGACATGTTGACTCCACCAGGGTAGTTCTGCCCTGTTTGATTTCGATATTCTTGAAATGCTCTTCGTAAAGTACATTTCCCTCATTTGAGTAATACACGACCTTGAAGGAATAAACGCCGGGTTTCAGCTCGATTCCGCCGGCATAGCTTTGAGCCGGAAGGGCGTAAACCTGCCGGATATCCGCAGTTTCCGTTCTGTCCACCTGATCGACAGCCTTTGCCGCACTCAGGTATGTGCCGGCATAAGCAGCAATAGTCAGGAGATTTTCCTGTCTGCTGAGAGCCTGCTCTGCAACAAGCAGCGTAGCCGTGGCACCTGCAACCGCAGTGAATTTTTTAACCATACTTCGCTTGATGCTTCGTGAATAGGCTTTTCGTGCCTTTGAATGGACATCCTTCTGTACGGCATAATTGAAGTCTTCAAGAAGAGAAAGAGAAACTTCCTGACTAGGAAGCGTATCTCCCTTTTCGAAGATGATTTTTATGGCTGCAATCTGATTTTTTGGGTTAGGGAGAATCTCATTTTTGCCAGGATAAATCGTGAAAGACGGTCCGTAGCCGAGAGTCGGAATAACCTGAGGTTTTAAGACAGTCTGAGGAGCCGGAAACTCTGGCCAGACGAATTCAAGGTCGAATCCCGGAATATAAACGAAAGTCTTTCCGACAGGGAACTGAATGCCGGGGAACGGGCCGACTACAAGACGCCTCTCCCCCCGCCTTCCGATGAGGCCTGCAAAAGAAAGAACGTCAAGCCGTCCGTAATCAGGAGCGATTTTTGAAATGCTTAAGACATCGAATGCCGGATTCAAAGCATTTAAAGTCCTGCTGTCAGACTCGACATTCCAGCTGTTATTTACGCTTTCGTCCATCATTCCGAAGATAATGCTAAGGTATCTTGCAGTAGCAGAATCCCTGAAAATATCGGCCTCAGTCGGTTTTTCCGGGACGGATGCATAAATCTGGTCAGAATTGAGTTTCAGTTTTTTGTAAGTGTCTGAAATTTCAATCTGGCTGTCGTCGTTTTTAAGCCATTCACCATAATCATTCAGATATTTACGCTGTTTTTCATTAAGGCGGCGGACTTCAACGGCTGCTTCGTCAATATCTCCCTTGCTGTAATAGTTCAACGCATTGAAAATGTTGATGTAGACATATTCATAAGGCGTTCCCTTGTATTCATCAGCATTGTCATTTCCGACTGCGGCGGCAAAACCTTTTGTAATACTCTGGGTGACTGCATCTTCCATAAGCATGTCGGTTTCACCCATAATTTTAAGGGAAGAATCATAATCTTTCTGAAAATGCTTTATCATGCCAAGCTCATAATTATCCCTGATTCTGTCGCCGTTCGGTTTTTCAAGTTTTTTCTCAAGTTCCTGTGTGCATGGAGCGTATGTGCCTGTATCAAGATTTTCAAGATACTGGGGCAAAGTCATTGTTGAGCCGCAGGAAAACAAAAGAAAAGAGAATAAAATAATCAGAAAATGGATTTTGAAGTTCTTCATATTAAAAAAAGAGGGGGAACTACTCTTCCCCCCGCAGGAAATACAGTCTTTAAAAAGCCCTGTCCGTAATAAGATTACAGTTTTTTAGAAGCCTTCTTGATGTATTTACTGATAGTTTTTTCACCCTGCCAGATAATTTTGTTAGTTTCGATGTCGATTAACTGTGCGTCAACCTGATAAGTTCTGACAGCCTCTTTACCTGTCTCATCGACATGTGAATGAACAGTTCCCTGAACCATAAAATCAGCAGCAGTTTCGTTTCCGATAGATTTTGCTGTCTCATAAGCATTCTCTGCCTGATCAAGTTTTTCGGCACGAAGCTCCTGTCTCTGCTCACTGTCAGCAACGAATTCCATAACTCCGCTGTTGATGATAGCTGTCTGGAAACGTTTTGCAACCATTGCAGTGTCGATGTGCTCGCTCGATTTGTTTGCGATTTTTCCTACGATAGCAATCGGATCGCGGCCTTTAGCAATCTTGAATCCTGCAACGCGCGGAGATGCAACACAGCCGGAAATTAGTTCGTTACAGACAAGCTGAATGTCATTTTCGTTCCAGTATCCTGTAAGATCTTTTACAGAGTCACCGTTTTCATAGCGTGAAACCTGTGTTGAACCACAGGAAATAAGCGCAAGCGCTGAAAGCATGGTCATAATTAATGCAATTTTCTTCATAAATAGTCTCCCAAAAAAACAAATTTTAAGATTATTATAATCTAACAAGTAAAAAAAATAAAGCAAAAAAATAAGAAAACATTAATAAAAAAAGCCGTCCAGAAAAAATCAGGACAGCCACATTTCTTTAATATCGTTTATTGCGGATCGAGCGGAAGACCACCGGAAATTACCGCACGGATTCGGCGAACGCCTGCAGAAGATGACTGCTCCTTCTGGATTTTGAAGTCACCGATTTGAGCCGTGTGCTGAACATGAGGACCGCCACAAACTTCCTTTGAGAACCAGTCTTTTTTCGGATCTTTTCCGATTGTGTAGACTTTGACATCCTCGCCGTATTTGTTTGTGAAAAGTGCGCGTGCTCCTTCAGCCTTTGCTTTTTCAAGAGACATAATCTCCATTGTTACAGGCAAGTCTTCCTTGATTTTGGCGTTTACGATATCCTCGACCTGCTGAATCTCTTCTTTTGTCATCGGACGCTCGAAAGTGAAGTCGAAACGCATGCGCTCGTTGTTGATATTTGAACCTTTCTGAGCAACCTGATCGCCGAGAACATTGACCAGAGCCTGCTGAAGAAGGTGTGTTGCTGTGTGATATTTTGTAGTCGTGTCGCTCTGCTCAGCCAGACCACCCTTTGCTTTTCCTGCGTCGAGTGATTTTGACGCTTCCTGATGCTTTCGCTCAGCCTCTTTAAAGCCCTCAACATCAACTGTGAAGCCGTTTTCTGCACCCAGTTCCTGAGTAAGCTCAAGAGGGAAGCCGAAGGTATCGTACAGACGGAATGCAACTTTGCCGGAAATCTCTTTTTTAGGATTCTTCATAAGGTTTGGAAGAAGCTTCTGGAATTCAGCCTCACCGTTTTTGAGAGTGACTCGGAATTTTTCTTCTTCGGCTGTGAGTTCCTTGCGGACTTTTTCTGCATTTGTCTCAAGCTCAGGATATGCGCACTTGAAGTTTGCGATTACTACATCTGCGATTTCTGCAAGGAATGCTTTTTCGATGCCAAGCTTCATTCCGTGGCGGACTGCACGACGAATCAAGCGGCGAAGAACATAGCCGGCACCAACTCGGTCAGGGGAAACGCCCCGGACATCACCGATAATGAAGACTGAAGCCCGGGCATGGTCAGCGATGATTCGGACTGACTTGTCCTTTTCTTCGTCGCTTCCGTATTTGTAAGAAGAAAGCTCTTCAATTTTTGCGATGATTGGCTGGAAAACTTCGGTGAGGTAAACCGATTTTTTGCCCTGAAGAATACAGTTTGTGCGCTCCAGACCCATACCTGTATCAACATTCTTTTTTTCGAGAGGAAGAAGGGTCTTTTCGTCGATGCGGTTGTACTGCATGAAGACATTGTTCCAGATTTCCATCCAGTTTGCAGAATCTGTGCCTTTGTTTGAACCGACTGGAGGAAGACCTTCTCCAACCCAGTAAAAGATTTCGGTGTCAGGACCGCATGGACCTGTTGGACCTGCAGCCCACCAGTTGTCGCTTGCAGGAAGATATGCGATTTTGTCTTCCGGCATGCCGTTTTCCTTCCAGTAGCCGGCAGCTTCTTCGTCACGAGGTGCGTTTTCGTCGCCTGCAAAAACAGTGACGGAGATTTTTTTAGGATCAAGAGCGAGCCATTTCGGGCTTGTAAGGAATTCGTAAGAGAATGCGATTGATTCTTTTTTGAAATAATCACCCAGAGACCAGTTTCCGAGCATTTCAAAACAGGTAAGATGGCTTGGGTCGCCAACTTCCTCAATGTCGCCGGTACGGATACACTTCTGATAGTCTGTAAGACGGGTGCCGGCCGGGTGCTTTTCGCCGAGAAGATACGGAACGAGAGGGTGCATTCCCGCCATAGTGAACAGAACTGAAGGGTCATTTTCCGGAATCAAACTCTGTCCGGAAATTTCAACATGATTCTTAGATTTAAAAAACTCAATATACTTTGAGCGAAGTTCGTTAGCTGTCATAATTTTGAAAGTTTACTACTTTTCATAAATTATTCCAATACCAAATCTAAAGTTACGGCATCCGTCGCCTTAACGAGATCAGCCGGAGCAATTTTTATCTGCTCGCCTCTGACGCCCGCACTCACATAAATATAGTCATGGAGAAGCGCGCTTTCGTCGATATATGTGGGATATTTTTTTCTCATTCCCAAAGGAGAACAGCCGCCGCGGATATAGCCTGTGAGTGCGAGAAGTTCCTCGGGTTTTACGGGATTTATCTCTTTTGCGCCGCACGCATTTCTCGCTTTCTTAAGGTTAATTTCGTTGTCTGCGCTCTGGCAGAAGACAAAAATCTGTTTTGACTCGCTCCGCATGACGATTGTTTTGAAACATGCGGACACTTCAATGCCAAGTTTTGCCGCAGTGTTCGAGGCCGCCCCCCTTGAAAGTTCGTGCTCCCCGTCATCATCATAAGACAGGGTCTCGTAAGGAATTTTCAGACCATCAAGAATTCTCATCGCGTTAGTTTTTTTCATGTTCTTTTACCCGGAAATATGATATAATCTACGAAAGAATTTATCCATAGATTTCCACAGAGAGTCAATGTATGCCACAGAACATTTCAGAAGTTTTTTCTAATTTTTCTCAGAAGTTTGCGCGTTTCAACAATTCTTCCTCGAAGGAAAGAACGCCATCCCCTGACAAAGCTAAAAAGGCATATCTTGAAGAAGTAATCAGGGAAAGGGGCGAAAAACTCCGTTCATCAGTGGCCTCAACTTACAAAATTTACCGCTCTCCTTTTGAAGCACTGGGAGAATCCAGCGAAAGGGCAGCTTCCATCGACCGTGATGAGCAGAATCTTCTGAAAGCTTACAATCTCTACAAGTCCTGCATGGACATCGACAAAGAGAATCAGGACGAAATTGGAGCCACTCACATAAAAAACGTCGAAATTGCCTCCCCCCTTTCTGACAAGGCAAGCTACACTCAGGGCGGGCAGTTCATCTATCTGGCAGCCTGGCTTTATTTTGAGCAGGGGCAGCAGGAATATTTTCCGTTTTTCTCAGAAACTGAAACTCACCATATTCTTTGCTTTGAGAACGCCGGGAAGTTCAGTTTTTCAGATCCTCACGAAAAAGAGATTTTTGAAATCATAAAGGCAGAATTTTATTCATGACAAAAGATTTAACCACGGGACACCCGTTAAAAAACATCTTCGGATTCGCAGTTCCTGTTTTTTTCGGGTATCTTTTCCAGCAGTTTTACAATCTCGTCGACACAATCATAGTCGGACAGTTTCTAGGTGTTGACGCACTTGCTGCAGTCGGTTCAACAGGAAGCCTCAACTTCTTTCTGATTGGATTCTGTATCGGCGTCTGCTCAGGTTTTGCGATTCCCGTAGCCCAAAGGTTCGGAGCCCAGGAATACGGAGCCATGAGGCAGTATGTCTTCAATTCATGGATTTTAATCGCTGTTTTTGCACTGTTTATGTCCGTCATCACGGTGATTTTCTGCCGTCCGATGCTCGAACTCTTAAAAACCCCTTCAAACATCATCGGAATGGCTCATTCCTACTTCTCCGTAATTCTCGCAGGCATTCCGGTCATTTTTTTCTATAATTTTCTTGCTGGAGCAATCCGCTCCGTCGGGGATTCCAAAACTCCGCTCTATTTTCTCATGCTTTCAGCCTTTCTCAATATCGGTCTCGACATTTTTTTCATCGCCGTCTTAAAGTCCGGAATTTCCGGGGCTGCATGGGCAACCGTCATTTCACAGGGCTTCTCAGGCCTTCTCTGTTTTTTCTACATGAAAAAGAAATTTGAAATTCTCCGTCTCAAAAAAGAAGACAAAATCATATCCTCAAAAAGAATTCTCACGCTTCTGGGTATCGGAGTTCCGATGGGGCTTCAGTACTCCGTCACGGCTGTCGGAAGCGTAATTCTTCAGTGGTCGGTAAACCTTCTTGGTTCGGTTTATGTCGCTTCGATGGTCACGGCACAGAAAATCAGCATTTTCTTCTCAACTCCTTTTGACGCACTGGGAACGACAATGGCAACTTACGCAGGCCAGAATGTCGGCGCAAAAAAAATCGACCGTCTCAATTCTGGACTTTTCTGGGGCTGCGCAATCGGATTTGTCTGGTCATTTATCGCCCTCATAATTCTTTATTTCTTTACAGACAACCTCGCTATACTTTTCATCTCAAAAAACGAGCCGCCGGAAATAATTTCAGAAGTTATAAAGAATGTTTTCTACGCTCTGATGGCAAACGGAACTACCTACTGTCTTCTCACCCTCGTAAATGCCGTACGCTTTACGATTCAGGGAATGGGATTCTCCAGACTCGCAATCTTTGCAGGTCTTGCAGAACTCTTCGGACGCGGTCTTATCGCAATTTTCCTGGTTCCGATTTTTGGCTTTCAGGGAGCGGTTCTCGCAAGTCCTCTTGCCTGGGTATTCGCTGATAGTTTTCTTATCCCTGCCTACTTTGCGAGCAGAAAGAAATTGATTAAAATGTACGGACTCTAAAACGGAAGCTGAACATGAAATCCATCAAGTCAAAGATTTTTTTCATAGTCCTCACGAGTATCATATCCTCTTCTTTTATCGTCGGCGCTTTAGGAATCTTCTGGTCGAATAAAGCTGTCCGGCACGACTCAATCGAAATTCTTGATTTAATGGCTCAGGTTCAGACTGACGGCCTGAACGCAATGTTCCGGGATATCGAACAGTCATCGCAGGTTCTCTCACGTTATGTAAGCGAAAACCTTGACGATTTCGGAATTATGAATCAGGAAGATAAATTCGCCCGCTATATCGCAAGACTTTCTGACATTTCATATTATATCGCAAACTGCACAACCCCCGCCCTCTGTGTATTCGTACGCTTTGCCCCAGAATTCACGAATCAGGTAGAGAGCATCTTATGGCGAAAGGAAGGCGGTGTATTTCTTCAGGACTCTCTCACGGACTTTCCGATTTACGAGTCAGATTTTGACAACAGCTGGTATTACAAGGCGCGTAAGAACGGAAAAGGAGTCTGGACAAAGCCCTATTATGATGATGAACTAAAAGAATACGTAGTTTCCTACGCCACCCCGGTTTTCAAGGACGGAAAATTTTTCGCTGTTGTCGGAATGAACATTGACTTTGACGTAATTGCCGCCCTGATAAATTCAATCTCGATCTACGATTCCGGTTATGCATTTCTCACCGACGAAGATTTTGTGATTACCTACCACAGGCGAATTCCCTCAGGAACGAGAATTCTTGAGCATACGAAAGACTTTCACCTTTTCTCAAAACTGAAAAGCAATAAAGAAATTTATGAGTACACATACAGCGAACAGAGCCCGAAAAAAATTAAAAAGCCGGAAAAATTCCGCATGATTTACAATGAACTTATAAACGGCATGAGGCTTGTAGTCAGCGTTCCGGCCTCAGAAATCGATAAAACCCGAAACAAACTGATTCTGGCGATTATAATTTCAGTTCTTGCAATCTCACTTTTAGTCGCTTTCTGGAGTGTCCTCATGTCAAGGAGGATGTCGCGTCCTTTAAAAGAACTTTCCGATTCCACGCACAAAATCATTGCGGGCAATTACGACCTTAAATTCACTCACCGCTCCCACGACGAAATCGGCGAACTCATGACAACATTCACCCTGATGGCAAAATCACTTAAGATTCAGTTTGACTACATCAATTCCCTCGCTTATCACGACTCTATGACAGGAGCAAAAAACAAGCGTGCTTTCATCGATGCGCGCAACGAATTTAACGAAAAAATTCACCAGAATATGGACAGGTCACTCAAATTCGGCGTAATAGTCTTTGATGTGAACGACCTCAAAAAAATGAACGACAATTACGGCCATAAAACCGGAGACCTTCTCATAAAAAGCGCCTGCAACCTCATCATAAAGAATTTCAGCTCAAGCGAGACTTTCAGAATCGGCGGCGATGAATTCGTAACGATAATTACAGGAAAAGACTACGAAAACCGCAGCGAAATTTTGACAAAGCTCCGCTCTGAAATGGATTATCCTGTACCTGAGAAAAACGAAGCCTTTGAAAAAATCTCAATCGCAGCAGGTCTTGCCGTCTACGATTACATAATCGACACAAGTTTCCAGAGTGTTTTTGAAAGGGCTGACGAAGAAATGTACAGAACAAAAATCGAAATGAAGGGCGGAATAGAAAATATAAGGTAAGGCGAGCAAAACTGTTTTAAAACGCTTTAAGACCGCTTATGCAAGGCAAACCTGATTTGCAATTCCGTCAAGAATTTTACGGCACAACTCAAAAGTGGACGGAGTCAGGCTCAGAAAATTATCATATTCAGTGTGGAACAGTCTCCAGGTCTGAGGCATTTTCTCCGCATACTTGAAGCGCTGAATCGAAAGGTCAACTTCATTTTTCATCCCGCCCTCAATCCTGCAGTTTGTCACGGCTTTCTCAAGGTTTCTGTCGCTCATCAGATTCCTGTAATAAAAGCCAACCTCTTCTTTCGGAAGAAAAGTAATGGCGACGCTCGGAATTCCGCACGCTAAGAATCCGGCATTGTCGCTGTAAGGAACAGGGAGCGTCATCCAGGAATTAGTCATCGTACTTTTCAGAAGATTCTGCGTTCTTTCGTACAGGTTGAGGAATCTTTTTCTGAAATTCCCGCTTACTTTAGAATCCAGTCCTGCCCGGGCAAGAACTGCGACCTCACCGCGCCCGCATGCGTCAAAAACATAGATGTCATCGTTCGTAATACCGAGTTTTTTAAAAAGTTCTGCGAGTGCGAATGCCCCCTGGGAAGAGACCCCTACTGCACCGAGTTCCTCGCCGTCAGTGAAAAAAATCCTGACATTATGAACTTTCGACGGATTCTTAAAAAGAGAAGAAGCAAAATCTGCAAGAACAAAATTCGCGAAAGAATTGTCGTTCGCGCCGGGACTGTTTTCGACCCGGTCGTAATGAGAAATCACAGTCTTGATTTTAAAAGCGGGATTGTACGACTGGTGAGGAAAATTGACATAAAGATGCTTTTTGTCGTTGAGCCGGATTACGGATGTCGGCACTCCAAGGGATTTTAAGTATTCTTCGAGAAAAGCAAGTCTGTCGCAGTTTTTTTCGATATATTTATGGAAAGCAGCTGTATCAAACATAAAGATTATTTTGCAAGGTCCAGAATCTGCTGATAAAGCTCAGGGTCAACCGCTGCGGCTTCGTTACGCATCTCAATGCACGCATTCTGCCACGGCTTAATGTCTTCGACAGGAGTGATTGTAACGCCCTCAGATTTTAAGATGACCATTGCAAGATCGTTCGCATCATCCACAATCTGATGACAATAATCAGCGGCATATTTTCCGGCCAGTATAAGGACATTTTTTTGATTTTGAGAAAGAGAATCCCAGCATTCAGAGTTTATCAGCACGGAAATCGAACCAATTATATGACTGTCAAGGATAAGATACGGCGCAACCTGATTAAAAGAATTCGAAAGATAATTCGATATCGGCTGCTCGGCAACCTCAACGACTCCGGTCTGAAAAGAGGCGTAAAGATTCGTATAACTCACCTCGACAGGGACTGAATTAAACGCACTTGCAAGCTTTCTGAAAACTTTTCCCGGAACCCGCATTTTTTTACCGCTCAAATCCTCAAGTCTGTCGATTTTTTGATTTGAGAAAAAATGTCTGAAACCTTCGTGAGCATAATAAAGACCTTTGACACCAAGCCCCATTTCATAAGGCTCGTTCAGAATTTGCTCTGCAAGCGGAGAATTTGCAAAAGCCCAGAAATGCTCATCGTTTTTAAAAGTGTATGGAATTGAAAGGAGGCTCGATTTTTCAGCGCCCCCTTCAAGGTATGTAGAAAAATTTCCCGGTCCGCTGGCAAGCTGAATCGTACCGCCCGGTGTCTTTAAGATTTCCATAACCTGCTTCTGGTCACCAAGAATACCGGAAAAGAAAAGCCGTATTTCGATTTTACCTTCTGAAAGCTCCTCGACTTTCTGCTTAAAGACAGTGCTCATTCTGCCAGAAACAGATTCTTCGGGATTCAATTCGGACATAACAAGGGAGATTTTCTGATCCTGCTTCTGACAGCTGCTAAATAAAGCCGATAAAATCAAAACCACCCACGTTACAGGTAAAATCTTTTTCATTAAGCTCTCCAAATTACAGAAAAATTTAATTCGCCAGGTCTAGAATCTGCTGGTAAAGCTCAGGATCTGTCTGCGTTATTTCCCTGGTAATGTCAACGCAGGTATTTTTCCACGGAGTAATGTCGTTTACCTCTGTAAAAACCGCCCCCTGCGCTTTCAACTCTGTCACGGCCTTATCCTCAGCTTCCTGTGAGATTTTACGGCAGACTTCACCGGCGTATTTTCCGGCTTTTGAAATGATATCTTTCTGGTCCGGCGAAAGAGAATCCCAGCATTCTGAAGTGATTACAACTTCCGTAACTCCAAGCGTATGGCCGTCAAGAATCATATACGGGGCAATATTGTGAAAATGATTTGCGAGATAATTTGCGATCGGCTGTTCCGCAGCTTCTGTCTTTCCGGTCTGGAGGGCAGAATATAAATCAGCAAAAGCGACGCTTACAGGTATTGCCTTAAGACCGCGGACAATTCCGTGCATTACAGGGTCTGATGAAACCCGGACATTTATTCCCTCAAAATCCGAAGTGCTGGAGAGAGGTTTTATGCTGAAAAAATGCCTGAATCCCTCTTCTCCATAAAAGACACCTTTAATTCCGACAGATTTTTCATATGGTTCATTCAGAATTGCCTGAGCAGTGTCTGATTCGGCAAAGTTCCAGAAATGGTCCCTGTTTTTAAAAGTGAACGGTATTGTAAACAGCGCTGACTTCTGACATCCCAATGCTGTAAGGTTAAAAGCAGAAATTCTTGAAAGCTGGATAGAAGAATTTGGAGAAGACATCATTTTTATGATGGAGTTCTCGTCACCAAGGATTCCGTTGAACTGCAGGTTAATCTTGATTTTTCCTCCGGAAAGCTCCTCAACCTTTTCTTTGAAAGCCCTGTCCATTTCGGAAGAAATCGTTCCAGAAGGATTTACTTCTGCCATAGTAAGCGTAAGTTCTTCTGAGTAACTTTTTTTTTCAGAAGAAACTTTTTTAGAATTACATGAGAACAATGAGAAAGCAAAAGCAGCGGTAAAGAAAATTAAGATTGATTTTTTCATTTTACTGCCCCCAGAATTTTATTTTGCGTAACTCAAAATTTCTGCGTAAAGGTCAGGATCTACGGCAGAACCTTCTTTAATTACATCGGAAACTGCGTCCTGCCACGGCTTGATGTCCTTTACATCGGTGAGTGTCGCCCCTTCTTTTAAAAGCTGCTCTTTTACTTTGTCTTCTTCGGTCTTTGAAAGGTTTCGGCAGAACTCAGAGGCGTATTTTCCGGCCTCGATAAGAATATTCTGCTGATTTTCGGTGAGTGAGTTCCAGCACTCAAGCGTGATGATAGTTTCCATAACTCCGAGAGTGTGTCCGTCGAAAATCATGTAAGGAGCGACCTGGTTGAAATGGTTCGCAAGATAATTTGCAATCGGCTGTTCAGCGGCGTCAATTACGCCTGTCTGAAGGGCGACATAAAGATCGGCATAGTTTACAGGAACTGAGTTTGCCTTGAAACCTGCGAGAAGCCCCTGCATTGCCTTGTCGTTCGTTCCGCGCACGTTAAGGGAATTGAAATCTTCAACTTTTTCGATTTTTTTTGTAGAGAAGAAATGGCGGAATCCTTCCTCACCGTAGAAAAGGCCTTTGAGACCAAGCCCGATCTCGGCAGGCTCGTTAAGAATTTCCTGGCCCGTCTCGGAATTTGCGAAATTCCAGAAATGGTCTTTGCTTGAAAAAGTGAACGGGACAGAAAGCAGGGAAGATTTTTTGCAGCCGTACATTGCCAAGTTGACTGCACTCATTCTGTGAATCTGTATCGTAGAATTCGGCTTGAGCATGAGAGCCATAACTGAATCAACGTCACCCAGAATTCCTGCACACTGCAGGTCGATTTTGATTTTTCCGCCAGAAAGCTCCTCGACCTTTGCCTTGAACGCCTGATCCATTTGGCCGGCAATCGTCTCAGCAGGATTTACCTCAGCCATAACAAGTGTGATTTCTTTTTCGACAGTCTGATTTTTCTTTTCGTTACAGGCCAGAAAGAAAACGGATGAAAGAGCCGAAAAGGCGGCAAAAAAAAGCGTTGATTTTCTAAGCATAAGCAAGGTTCCCCAAAAAAAGATTTCTCTCTAATTCATTTTCTATCAAATTCAGAAAATTGTCAAATTTTTGAAGTGTTTCAGAGTGTGGTTTAATAGTTTTCTTAATTTTTTAATTCATGATTTTTTTTAATATAATTTTTTAGTTTGATTTTTATCACCAACTATTGTAAAATTATATCACACAACGGAGTAATTTACAGGAGTTTTTTATGGCGGACGAAGGCAAATCAATTTATGGACGAAAAGTTTTCTTTGTTGCACCAAGCGTTTCATTTGAACAGCAGGTCCTTGAGAGACTGCGCCTTATGGAATACGAAGTCTACGCAATTGATGATTACAGAAAAGCTAAGCCCCTTCTCCGGAAAAATGCAGACTCAATCTGTTTCTGCATGACTGATTCCCAGCTCACATCAAAAGGCTGGCACAACTTCATAAAATCCTTTGAAAACGAAAATGTCTTTAGTCCGCTTGATATGGGCGTCATCATGCACTTAATGCCGGCAGATAAGCAGGCAAATTTTGAGGCCGGTCTTCAGCTTGAAGCCGGTATCTTAGACGCGAACAAAGACCCGGAACAGCTTTTCCACGATATCGTAAGGGCAATGGACGCAAAAAATGCAAAAGGCATGCGAAAATATGTCCGTGCGAACTGTCTCAACGAAACACAGGCAGATTTGCTCTGGCTCAAAGACAACCGTATGTTCAAGCTTAAAATCATCGACATTTCAGCGGTCGGAATTGCAGCAAAACTCTCTGCTGGTCAGGCAAATGCGGTCTTCATCAACCAGGTTATCGAAGGAGTCACCCTCAACCTCAAGAGCGTTCAGGTCGGCGTAGACATTCAGATTACTGCAATCAAGTCGGCAGGCGATTATCTTCTGGTTGTCATTATGTTCAACGCAACGACGACACCAGAAGCAATCAATAAAATCCGTGCATACATTGCGGAGACCCTTCAGGAGAATCTCCGCTCGTCAATCCGCATGAGCGACCTTGACCGCACGGACTACGAAAAGCTCGATTCTTAAATCTTAGCTTCCCTAAAAGTCATAATCATCCAGATTTTTCTCACTGTCAACGATTATCCAGCGAATGTAATCTTCTTTTGCAATCGGTTCGATATACTTTTTGTACGCATCGCAAACCTGCTTTGCTGTAGCAGCCTGTACGAGTTCAACCCTTTTGAGGTATGCGTCAGGGCTGTCAAAATATTCGATGCTGGAAACGATTGTGGAAGCAGTTCCTGAAGCGGTCTGTGCCGGACTGAACAGGGATGAAATGTATTTATTTTTGTACTGGTCGATTTCATTCTCAACGGTTTCCGGGTTAAATGCGTTAATAGCCTGAACGACCGTTTTTTTGAGGTTCTTTTTTTCACTCGCCTTGTAAAGCGAAATAACTCCGGCAAGCTGATTTCCGCCGATTACGCCAGTATTGACTGAATAGACGGCCCCTGCTTTCTCACGAACTTCTGAAAAGAAAAGGTCGTCAAGGTACATCGTGGCAATCGCAAACGGAACATAGTCAGCATCATTTCTGGAAGGACATGGGAAAAATCCTGTAATGTAACCGCTCTCGCCCGCCTGCTCGTTCGCGATTTTAACAGGAGACCTCTCTCCGAACGGAATTTTCGGGATTTTTGGCGCAGAATACGCTTTTTTCGAGAGCATTCCGAATTTTTCAGAAATTCTGACTGTAAAGTCTGACTGTAAATCTGAAGAGAAATTTCCGATTACGACAAATTTGATTCTTGAAGCATTCAGAAGAGACTGATAGTGTGTTTTGACAAGATCAAGATTCATGTTTTTGTAAGTGTTTGATGTAATGCCTGAGGTTGTCGCGTAAGGATGCCCCTGAAAAGCAGTTTTTGTGAGGGCGAGAGAAAGTGCGCCGGAAGGCTCCGCCTCTTTTCTGGCAATCGCCACGGAGTTTTCTGTCATGAGCTGAGAATAGTCGCTTTCAAGGAACTGCGGATTAAGGACACAGTCGCTGAACAGTTCGAGAACTTCGCTCATGTCACGCTGAATGCAGATAAAGCCAAGTGAGGAATATTCTTTTCCGACAGATGAGCTGAGGGAAAAACTCTTTTCGTATTCCATCTGCTTGATTTTTTCATAAGGAAATTTTTCTGAGCCGCGGAGAACCAGATCAAGAGTAAGGTCTTCAAGGCCGCCCATATTCTCGTCGATTGCGCTCGTGCCGCCTTCGATTATCATTCTTACAACAATGATTTTACTGCCCCTGTTCTGCTTGAAGGTAATTGTAATTCCGTTTGAAAGCGATTTTGTCGTAAAATCTTCGACCTGCTCTTCCATGGAAGGAGCGTCAACTTTCGTTGATCCGCAGGAAACAAGAACTGCTGAAAAAACTGTAAACAATGCAAGAACTGCAAAAATCTTTGATTTTATATATTTCATTTTTTACTCCTGGAAAGCATTTTCTTTTGTAATCTCGTGATAGCCGTGCGAAGCAAAGGAACCTTTGTATTCTTTCCAGAGCGCAGGACTTACAGAAACAATCAGAACGCCTTTTTTGCCGGTAATATATTTTTGAACGAAATCGTTAACAGAGGCTTCCGTAACTTTTGCGATATTCTCGTCGTAACTGAAGAAATAGTCTGAGCCGCACGCAGACCAGAAGAACGACAGTGATGCAAGAATTGATTTTGCACTCTCAAGCTCATAAGTACGGGAATCCTCAAACTGCTGAATCACAATGGAAAGCGGAGTGTCTTTTGTGACATCAAGTGCAGCCTGTTTTTTTACAGCAGAAAGGAATTCATCAGCTTTATCGGCGGGAGTGAAATCTTTTGAAGAAGAGACTTCAAACGGGCTGAAAGAATAGTTAGGTTCTTCTGAGGAATCAGAATTCTCCTTTTTTGCGAATTCGCTGAGCATAGCCCCGTAAAAACCGATTATTCCGCTGGCACGGCGTGTTGTGTAAGAAGCGCCGACATAGCTGCTTTCGGGAATGGCAAGTTTTTTATTTTCGACAAAAGCCTTTGAAAAGCTGCCGTTTGGATTTGAAACGATTGAAGTCCAGACATCTGCGGCATAAGTGTCGGAAGAATCGCACTCTCCGTCAGGTCCACGGAGGTAGTAGCCGATATGAATCATGTCGTCCCCTGCTCCCGGATCTACGAAAACTAATTTTTTGTCTTTTGAAAGAGGTGTTTTTGAAGGAATTTTAAGAGGCTGTGCCCCGGCCGAAGGGTTCTGCCAGTCGCCAAAAATCTGTTTAACATACTCAAAAATTTCATCGTGCTTAACGTCGCCGCCTACAAAAATCGCCGAGTTTGAAGGAATGTAGTAATTCTCCTGAATCTCACGGAGATTTTCTTCGGTAGCATTCTGTACGACAGATGTTTTTCCTGACGGTGAAAGCCTGAACGGCTCTTCCGGGAAAAGATTTTTAAAAAGCGCTGCCGCTCTGATATGGGCAGGATCTGTAAAATCGGCCTTTATCTCAGAAAGGACGACGGCTTTTTCATTTTCAAGCTCCGTTCCGTCAATTTTAGGAGTGCGGAGTGCATAAGACCAGAATTCAAGGCCTTTCTGCACCATTGCAGACGGAACCGTAAAATAGTAGTTCACGCGGTCAACGCCAGTCGAACCGTTTTCGTCAATCGCACCGAGACGGTTTTCGGCTTTAGTAAACTCCTGCTGGTTCGCATATTTTTCGTTTCCCTTGAAAAGCATGTGCTCATAAAGGTGAAAAAGCCCGGCGTTCTGAACTGTCTGTGTGACAGCCCCGGCACGAACGGCAATCTCGATATACGCCAGGGGAGCAGAATTATTTTCCGCAACAAAAAGCTCAAGCCCGTTATCAAGTTTGTAGCGGTAAAGAGCATCGAATGAAGTTTTTTCTGCAAACGCACAAGAAAAAAACAGGACAAAAAGTAAAGAAAAGAAAGATTTTTTTAAATATTGAAACATAACGCAGAATTATATCACAGAAAATACAAATTGAAAAATGAAAAATTAAGTCATATTTTTTTACAGAAGCGAAACAGGGTCCACATCGTACTCGATGTAAACCTCGCCGGGAGCCTTGTAGTTCTCGCTGAATGTGTGCGCCATGTACTGAAGAAGCGCAACAGAGGGGCCTCTGAGAATGATTTGCTGCCGGTAATTTGCGGCGATTTTTGAAAGCGGGCACTCGGCAGGTCCAAGAATCTCCGTGTGCTTTGCCGCTTCCTGAAGTTTTGACGGATTTACCAGAGTCCCGCGCAAAATCTGATGAAGGATAGAAGACGCTCCGTTCGCTCCAGAGACAGCCTGTTTTTCGGATGGAGCACGGAAAACCATTCGCAAAATTCTCGCAAACGGCGGAAAACTTAGCATTTCGCGGGTCTGAATCTCGCTCTCGTAGAAGTCTTCGGTCTTACCGGCGACGGCATACACTATCGGAGGGGAGTCCGGGCAGTATGTCTGAACAAGGACTTTTCCGTCAGGAAAAAAGCGGCCTGCCCTGCCCGCAACCTGCGTTATGAGTGAGAAAGTGCGCTCTGAAGCCCTGAAGTCCGGCATATGAAGGCCTGTGTCTGCAAGCACAACGCCGACGAGCTTCAGATTTGGGAAGTTGAGCCCCTTTGCGACCATCTGAGTTCCCAGCATGATATCGTATTTGCCTTTTTTGAAGGCTTCGATTTTTTCGGTAAGTTCTCCTTTGTGGCTCACGGAATCCGTATCTACACGGACAATGCGAGCGTTCGGGAATTTTGCCCTGACCTCGTTTTCGATGAATTCCGTTCCGAAGCCTGAGTATCCGACATCGAGCGAGCCGCACTCAGGACAGGATTGCGGCGGCGAGACTGAATATCCGCAGTAGTGGCAACGGAGGCGTTTTTCGGCCTTGTGGAATGTGAGCGAGACCGAGCAGTTCTTGCACTTAAGCTCAAATCCGCAGGAATTACATCGGAAAAAGTGAGTGAAGCCACGGCGGTTCAAGAAAAGGATTGTCTGGCGTTTTTCGGCAAGAGTTGCTTCCATTTCTTTCTGTAAGACAGGCGAAATCGCTCCATCAATCGAAAGCCCCGTAAGATTCACGCATTTGATTTCTGGCATTGCCCCGCCCGCAAGACGACGGGTGAGAGTATGCTTCTGGATTCCGCCGTTTTTCATCATGTTCCACGCCTCAACGCTCGGGGTTGCGCTTCCCATCAAAAGAGGAATCTTCTTTTTTGAACATCGGTACATCGCAACCTGACGGGCATGATAGCGTGGTGTATTTCCGGATTTATAGGAGCCGTCATGTTCCTCATCGATTATAATCATTCCCAAATCGGGAACAGGAGCAAAAACAGCGCTTCTAGCTCCGATTACGATTCGTGCCTCACGGTTCAGAATGCGTCGCCACTCGCTGAGTTTCTGACTAGGAGTAAGTCCTGAGTGCAGGACAGCCGCCGTATTCCCGAATCGGGAGACAACAGCCTGAGTCACCTGCGGAGTAAGCCCGATTTCCGGCACAAGATAAATCACGCCCTTCTTCTGGGAAAGCAGCCGCTCACAAACCTGCATAAAGACTTCGGTTTTACCGGTTCCGGTAGCACCGTAAAGGTAGTGAAGGTTCGGGATTTTAGGGGCAGAGCCCCTAGGAGAAGGGGGTGTGGGTGAAAGCGCAGCTTGAACCTCAGGGGGAAGGCTTTCCCCCTCACCCTTATTCTCCGTGACCCCTGTGTCCTCTGTGAGAAATTCTTCCCCAAGTATTTCCTGAACTGCCCTCGCCTGCTCTTCGCTCAAGATGCGTGCCTTTGTCTCCGGGGTCTCTTCCAGAAACGAAAAACCGCCCGCATCGCTCTCACGCTTTCCGCCCGGGAGCATTGCGCTGATTGCCTCACCCACCGAGCACAGATAATAATGCGAAATCCACCTGGCAAGTTCGATAATCTCATTGTCAAAAAGCGGCTCCTCGTCGAGCACACGAAGAATCGGACGGATTTTGCTTTCCTCGACCGGGCATTCTGGGGGCAAAGTGTCACTTTCGGAGATTATAAAACCTGTCATGCGCCGGTTTCCGAACTTCAAATCGGCACGGAAGCCCACCCTCGATTTATTTTCGGGGTTATCGCAGTCGAGATAGGTGAACGGCTGGTTGAGAGGAATATTCAATACGACCTGAAGGAAACGCTTTGGCATTTTTTTACATTTCTTTTAGAGGCTTTTCAGGGCCGACTCTTCCGTCAACGAAGGTGCAGTTTTTGTTCACGCCTTTGAACGCGCCTTCTTCCGCATCCCCGTAGTCCCACATCACTATGCAGCGCAGATTTTTACAGTCACGGCACATATTCTCAGGAAAATCCACATAGTCCACGTCTCCGAGAACAAGGTAATAAAGATTCTGCTGGCATGCCATAAAATTTTTCGGGAACGGAATGTCGTCGCCAGTCAGAGGGTCTTTTGCGTAAACTGAATGAGTGAAGTCAACGATGTAGCGCTTGTCCGGATTTGATTCCAGAGTCTGGCGCACTTCTTTCATAACTTTCAGGCTGTGCATTTCTTCAACCGTAAGAATTTCAAAATTCGCCCTGAGCGGAACCTGACGCATATAATTCACCTTGAGCTGAGAAAGTCTGTAAGCGAGCCGGCCGGTGAATTCTTCATCCGGAATCAGGGTGAAATCCAGAAGACCGTATTTTCCAGAAGCGAACGGGTCACGGAAATTCTTAATTTTTGAACCGAAAACGATTTTGTCTGCGTTGACATCAAAACATTTATCGTAAAGATATATCAGGCAGTCCGGCATGTAGATATTTCTGAATCTTCCGCAAAGGGAATGTTCCTTGAGATATCCTTCCGGAACCGGACACGAGCGCAAATCAAGGTCGAGCGTGAGTGTGGCAGCGTGTTCGCTTTCAGAAAAATAGGTATACAAGTCGAAAAGTTTTTCAGAATCAATTTCCTCGCTGAAAACAAGCCGGTAATTTTTCCCCTTTTTAAGGCCGTCGATTTTTGAGCGGAAATAATCCGCCTCGTATTTTTCAAATGAACATTCGGTTTTCTCTGTGTTTTCCCAGTAACCGTCATCTTCGGTGTATTCAGGAATTTTTTCAGGTTCTTCCTCCGGCAAATCCTCGAATTCGAAGTCGCCGAAAGTCCAGCTTGCCCAGTCAAATGGTTTTGCATTTTTGCGCGGCTTGTTGTGATAGAACCAGTATTCCTCGTCATCTTCTTTTTCAAGAGTGATATTGTATTTCTCAAGGTTGAATTTCGCCAGAGTATATCTTCTGTCCCTGGCAGCATCCTTAAAAAGCTCAATGGCCTTTTCAAGATCCTGGACGAAGACGCCTTTTTCGCTGTCAAAATAAGTTCCCTTTTCGTACATCTCGCCAAGTGCGGTCTTGCACGGAATGTAGCCCAGGTCTGAGCCGGCCTTATAAGCCTCTCCTGCCTTTTTCAAGTCTGTCTCAAAAATCTTTCCGGTCGTATAATAAGTGGCAATGTCGTAAAAAGCTTCGGCATATCCACATTCTGAGGCTTTTTTAATCAGAGCAAAGGCCTTTTTCTGTTCCGAAAGATTGTCGGTACGCTTGTATTTTTGTCCAAGCTGATAATAAGATTTTCCGTCTTCAGGGTTTCTGGCAATATTATCTTCAAGATCTTCAATCTCATTTTTTTCGTCGCGAAGATACATTGCCCGCTTTGCCTGATATTCCTTTGAATTCGGGTCGTAATCATCCGGCGGGAAGAATTTTTTAGCGGCAGAAAGTCCCCTCTGCTCGAGATACGAAGAAGCGGCAGCCTCAGATTCATTCAGGTATTTGTAGTAGGCAAGACCAAGAGCAAAATCTTCGTCTGAATCAGCGTGACGGGTGCAGAAAGCAAGAGCTGATTTTTCATTGACACTGGAGTAATCCGCAGAATACCCCCCGCCGAAAGCAGGTGCAAACTCTTCGACGGATTTTCTGTACCTGTTCACAAAGCCGTTCACTTTGAGGGCGCTCAGAGCCACCTCTTTTACGGGCGTAAGCGCATATTTTATTCTGGATTTTTCATCTTCTGTTACAGCAAGCTCACAGCCTTTTTCATAGTAAGAAACCGCCTTGTCAAAATCAAAGTCAGCATAGCTTCCTTTCGCATAAAGTTCTGCGGCATAAAAACAGGACTCACAGTCGCCAAGTTCAGCGGCCTTCACAATCCATTCATTTTTTTTGACCTGATCCATGTGAAGAGAATAGTGATAGCCTCTGTAATGTTCGATAATTTTTTTTACAGCAAACAGCTCGCCTTTTTCTGCACGCTCTAAAAGATAAGGGAGTTTTTCTGCGTCCCGGCGCATAATTTCAGAATAGTCTTCCCTGGATGTCTCAAGATACTTTCTGTACCATTTTGCCCTGTTCGCTCCGTTATTTTCATCGTCCTCGTCATGATATTTTGTATAGACTCTGAACCACAGCTCAAACATAGCCTGTCTGTCCCCGTGTTCAGCGGCTTCGATGTAATACGGAATCAGATGTTCTTCGTCCTCTTCAAGTTCATCTGCATGGAAACCTGCGATAACGGAATAAATGTCAGAATCATCGAGATGAAGGTCACGGATTTTCAGATAAAAAGACTCGGCTTTTTCAAGAGATTTTTCGCATCCTTTTCCTTCTGTATAACAATAAGCAAGATTATAAAGCGCTGTCACATAATTCTGGGAAGCAGCTTTTTCATAAAGTGTAAAAGCCTCGTCCTCAGAATCTGAATATGCACCGAGAGAATTGAGGGCCGGTGCGAAGTTTTTGTCTGCCGCCTTTTTAAGATATTCTCTTCCGGCTTCCTTATTTTTCTGCGTTCCGGCACCTTCCGTAAGGCAGTATCCGGTAACTGTCTGAGCAAGGAGATTTCCGCTGTCAGAATCTGCGATTTTTTTGTATTCGGAAAAAGCCTCATCTGCGCTCATATACATATATTCAGAAGCAGGAAGATAATCCGGAAGCGGAGTTTTTGTCATTGTCCTGACGCGCTTTGTCCAGTCAGTTATATCAAGTGCAAATTCCAGACGGATTTGCTTTTGTTCTGTCGTAAGATTTTTAAAAGAAGCTCTGGAAGTGCTGTCTGCGAAAGAAAATGATGAACAGAGGGCTGCCAGAAGGAAGATAATTTTTTTCATAGAATAGTTTATTGTCTGGCGGGCAGGCTTTTTGCCACCTGGAAAAGCCTGCCGTTATTTTTTATTTATTGCTCTGACGGGGCGCCGTCTTTCCATTCGATGTAGCCGCCGAAAATCCAGTAAAGTCCGCCTTCACCACTCTCGTAAGAATACCAGTAATCTGTGATTCCTTCATAAGTCGATTTTGATGCAGATCGGGCACAGAAATAAGGGACTTCATCACCATTTTCATGCTGAGCCACGACTTCTCCATTTACAGGAGCATTCCGGACGTTTACTTTTGAGCCGTCAGCAGTTTTGATTACGCCGGCGTATTCTTTTTCAAACATTACCCGGCCGAAAATTTTGTCGTAAGCAGCCTGAACATAATCCTCGATCTCAACACTTGTATTGAGTTTTTTAGCGTTTTTGAAGAGCTCTTCTTTCATTGCCAGTTCTTTTGTTTTGTCAGAATTCTTGACGGCAAGTGCTGTATCAACGATTCTGACAGCCTCAAGGTCTTTAGAATTTCCGCTGACTTTGTCAGAGAAAACATATCGCTTGCGGATTTCATTTGCAGAAGAAGACCAGTACTGAATCTCAGTGAATTTGATTCCTGCGTATTCCTTTTTTGAACCTGCAGCAACGACAGAAGCCTTGTCAATCTGTGCGCTCACGAAAGAAGAAATTGCAGGCTTTTTGAAAAGCGTAGTATCGTCAAGCATAACCGTGAGGCTGACCGCGCCGAGAGCGACTTCGCATGCGCGTGCCCAGTAAGTCTTTTTTTCGTATTTGACTTTATAAAACTCGATGTTCTCGATTCTCTCTTTTTCAGTAATCAGGGTGAGTAAAACAGGCTCAGCACTTTCAATTTCGAGGCTTGTTCCCTCAGGAACTGTAGTTGACCATTCAACTCCGCCGTTTCCTTTGTCTTCACGAAGTGGTCCGTTCGGCCGGAGCATATAACCGTGGGTGCTTGCAAAAGCCGAAGAAACAAGTGCCAGAAGTAAAACATATGCAAAAAGTTTTTTCATTTTATTCTCCATTTTTCGTTTTTTTGAATTATCCGGATAATTTACTCACTGATGCTGTGAGGAGGGATAATGTTCTTGACAGATTCTGCGACCTTTTCTGAAAGAAGGTTCTTTTTTTCAAGGGAAAGGACTTTTTCAGCAAGATAATCGCTCTCGTCAGTCCCCCATGAAGCAGATTCACTAATCAGTTTCAGAAGAATTTCATCACGGACTTTTTCCGGTGTTTTTTCGTTAATTTTTGAGAAGACACGGACGATTTCGCCGGTTCTTACAGCGCCTGAGCCAATTGCAAGATTCTCAGACTTAAGCCAGATTTCTTTTCCGAATGGCTTTCCGTTGTAAATCACGACCTTGAAAAAATCATTTGTCGGAGTTGACATATTCTCCATTGCGACAAAGCTTCCCTCTGCGACCTGAGAGCCGGAAAGACTTCCGCCGTCCGGTGCTGAATATGCAAATGCATCTTTAAGAACTACAGTAGAGTAATAATAGTTCGGACCGGCTGTAAAAATGTCACGGGTCCAGTAAGAAAGGTCTTCATAAACGACATGGATAAAATCAAGAGCCTCTTCTTTTCCGCTCTGAAGGTGGCGGACAGCGTTTTTCTGCTCGACAGTATTATCTTCGTTAAGATAGATAAAGATTTCATCGCCGCACTCAGCTTCCTTTACGGCGTACATTTTACCGTCACTGCGCTCTTCGTACAAATCCCAGCCTGAATAGATAATCCGGCTCGGACTGAGCTTCTGCTCTTTTGCAGGAGCCTTTGAGTTTTCTCCGCCAGATGCAGTTTTTTCTTTACACGAAAAGAACACTGCGCTGACAGCAAGCAAAGCAAACAAGATTTTTTTCATTTTTTTTCTCCTTTTTGTTTATTCGTTTTTGCTTATTATTTTTCGTAGTTCGGGTCAATTCCCAGAAGAAGTGAACGGAACGCCTTCAAATCTTCCCAGGCGGGGCGCTTGTTCGATGGGTCACGGAGCAATGCGCTCGGGTGCCAGGTCGTAACTACAGGGATTCCGTTGAAATCAAGAATCTGACCGTGCAGTTTCATAACGCCGTCTTCTGTATGGAAAAGATTTTTAACGGCAACGCTTCCGGCACACAAGATCGCTTTCGGCTTTAAGGCGGCAATCTGAGCGTCAAGGAAAGGCCTGCAGGCGTCGGCTTCTTCCGGCAGAGGATTTCTGTTCATTGGCGGGCGGCACTTTACGATGTTCGCTATATAACAGTTCTTATCTCGTGAAAGGCCGATTGCACCGAGCATTTTATCAAGAAGCTGTCCTGCAGGGCCCACAAAAGGAAGCCCCTGTTTATCCTCTTCCTCGCCTGGTCCCTCTCCAATCACAAGCACGAAAGGTTTCTCCACGCCCATTCCAGGAACAACATTCCGCCTGTTCGCACAGAGGGCACATCTCTTGCACTCAGATATTTTTTTGTTGATGTTGGAAAGAGTCGAGTCAGAAGGAACCTGCATTGATTGAGGAATTTCGCCATTGCTCCCTATATCGTCCTGAAAATCAGGCATCCTCCCCGCAAAATCAGGCGATTCGTATCCGCAAAGGTTGTCCGAAACGGCTTTGAGAAGATTATAAATCTTAACTTTATCGACTTTTGTCATTCAGAGACTGTATTTCCTAGAAACCTTTGAATTTTCCGGCAAGTTTAGACAAATCTCCGAGCTTTGAGAGGTCTCCAAAACCTCCCATTCCGCCGGCGCCACCACCCATACCGCCAAGCTGCTGCATGAGTTTTGCCTGCATTCCGCGGTTACGGCTCATCTTTTTCATCATGAGTTTTGTTTTCTCAAACTGCTTTAAAAGCTTGTTGACATCGGCAACGCTGGTTCCGCTTCCCTGTGCAATTCTTCTGCGGCGGGCAGGACCTATAATAAGGTGGTTAGCGCGCTCTTTTTTTGTCATCGACTGGATGATTGCTTTCTGGCGGTTTACGCCCGACATGTCGAGTTTGCCAGGGTCAATCTGGCCGGCAAGACCAGGAATCATGTCCATGATTGAAGAGAGGCTGCCCATTTTTCCGACATTCTCAAACTGAGCGAGCATGTCGTCGAGAGTGAACTCGTTGCGGGCCATCTTCTGCTCAAGTTTTTTAGCTTCTTCGATATCAACGGTTTCCTGAGCTTTTTCTACGAGAGAGACGATATCGCCCATACCGAGGATTCGGCTTGCAATTCGCTCCGGATGGAAAGGTTCAAAGTCCTCAGTTTTTTCGCCCGTACCGATGAAAAGAATCGGCTTTTCGGTGATTGATTTGAGGGAAAGGGCTGCACCACCCCGTGCGTCAGAGTCGAATTTGGTGAGAATGACACCACTAAGGCCAAGCTGTTCGTCGAAAGATTTTGCGATATCTACGGCGTTCTGACCTGTCATTGAGTCGGCGACAAGGATTGTCTCGACCGGGTCAACGGCCTTTTTGACATCGACGAGCTCTTTCATCATGTCTTCGTCAATCTGAAGGCGGCCCGCAGTATCGACGATGATTGTGTCGAGACCGTTCTTTTTTGCGTAAGAAATACCGTTTTTTGCGACTTTTACGGCATCCTTTGCACCCTCTTCAAGGTAAACAGGGGCACCGATTTTGTCGCCGAGCTGTTTGAGCTGTTCGATAGCGGCAGGACGCACCAGGTCACAGGCAACAAGAAGCGGCTTGCGACCGTTTTTTGCAAGTCGGGCTGCAAGTTTGTGAGCGGCAGTGGTTTTACCGGCACCCTGAAGACCAAGGAGCAGGATTACAGACTGAGTGTCAGGACCTTTGAGCTGCAAATCGACTTTTGTGTCACCCAAAAGTTTTACGATTCGATCGTAGATAATCTTAGTGAACTGCTGGCCCGGATCGACCGCACGAAGGACTTTTTCGCCCTTTGCTTCTTCGATTGTAGCGTTTACGAAGCGGCGGACAACCCGAAGGTTAACATCAGCTTCGAGAAGAGCCATCTTAATCTGCTCGACGGTCTCTTCGATATTTTTTTCGGTGATTTTAGATTTTCCGCTCACCGTCCTCATTATGTCACTGAAAGTATTGGTAATTTTCTCAAGCATAATTTTCTCCAAGAATTTAAGTCCTGTAGTCTCCGTTGATTTTTACATAATCATAAGTTAAATCACAGCCCCAGGCAGTACCTTTTGCGTTTCCGTCTTCAAGCTCGACAAGAATATCGACTGCTTCCTCTGTCAAAATCTTCTTTGCCAGATCTTCGTCGAAATTGAGCGGAACTCCGTGATCGAAAACTTTGATTGATGATTCTTTTCCGCCGTTAACTTCGCCGTCGTCGAAGTAGCGTTTTGCTCCCTCACGGCTCAGGAACGAGACAGAAGTTTTTTCAGGAGTGAAGAAGAAGCCTGAATATCCCATTGCGTCAAGGATTCGTCCCCAGTTTGCGTCCGCACCGAAGAAAGCCGCCTTAACGAGATTTGAGCAGATTACAGCTTTTGCCAGGCCCCGGGCATTCTCAACAGTGTCAGCGCCGACGACATTACAGGTAACAAGTCGGGTAGCACCCTCACCGTCAGCGGCAATTTTCTTTGCCATCTGGGTGTTGAGGGCGTTCAAAGCCTCAACGAAAGCGTCAAAGTCAGCTCCTTCAGAAGTGATTTCAGCATTTCCTGCCATTCCGTTCGCAAGAATCAAAAGTGAGTCGTTTGTTGAAGTGTCGCCGTCGATTGAAACGCAGTTGTAAGTTCCTGCCGCAGAGATTCGGAGTGCTTTTTCGAGCATCTCAGAAGAAATTGCACAGTCAGTCGTGATGAAGCCGAGCATCGTTCCCAAATTGATGTGAATCATGCCGCTTCCTTTTGCCATCGTTCCCATGCGAACAGTTTTTCCGCCGATTTGGGTTTCAAGTGCGACTTCTTTGTAGTGAGTGTCGGTGGTCATAATTGCGATTCTCGCTTCTTTGTGGCCTTCTTTTGAAAGACCGTCTGCGAGAGTATCAAGACCATTCAAAATTTTTTCGACTGGGAGCTGCTGACCGATTACGCCGGTTGAAAGAACAAGAACATCGTCAGAATTGATGTTCATTTTTGCTGCGACTGCGACTGCCTCTTTATTTGCGTTGTCGTAGCCTTCTTTTCCGGTACAGGCATTTGCGTTTCCAGAATTTGCGATTACAGCCTGAGCCTTGCCGTTTGCGATGTGGTCACGGGTGAGTTTTACGCATTCGGCCTTTACACGGTTCTGTGTGAATACGCCAGCCGCATTGCAGACCTTTTCAGAAAAAATAAGTGCCGTATCGTTTGTTTTACGGCTTAGTTTGATGTGATTTAAGATTCCGTTTGCGGTAAAGCCCTGGGCGGCGGTAACTCCGCCGTCAATGAATGAACAAGAAAATGCCATAATCGCCTCTTTAGATTAAGATTCTATGCAAAAAGTTCATTCATTGTACTAAATAAAGCGGAGAATTTAAAGATGTGTGATTTTGAGCCGGCTTATTTTCTGCTGATCTTCATAACACGGAATGTTCCGTCACTTTCGAACATTCCTTCAACTTCAACTTCCTTTTCCTTAAGTTTTTTAAGGTCGTCGAAAGTCACTTTCTCGGGAGGCATTCCGCCTTTCTTTCCCATTGCAGGAGGCTCTCCGCCATTTTTTTCAGGAGGCTGCATTCCCTTCATATCAGGAGGAGTCATCATTTTTCCACCCTTTTCTGACATAACGCCCAGAATGGTCGCCTTACCCTCTTCATCAATCAGAACCGCCTTTTCCGAGACAATGCTGAGTTTTCCGCTCAGTTTTGACATTTCCATTTTCGGAGGCTGCCCGTTCCGCCCGTTCATTTCCATTCCGCTCATTTCCCGAGGCTGTTTTTTGCTGTCTGGTCTCGGAGGTACTTTTATTCCGCCTTTCTGATTCTGTTCAGAAAGAGCTGTTTCAAGTTCAGAAAAATCATATTCTGCAGGAACGAGTTTTCCCCCGTCCGGAAGAATTACCGTTCGTCCGCCGAGATTTTTGTTTTCCTCAAGATTCTTGTTGTAGTAAATTTTGTGTCCGTTCGATCGGATGTTTTTAAAAGAAGAATCCAGATCTTCGAATTTGTTGAAGTATGAATCTTCCGTAATCTCAATTTTTGCATTTTTATCAATAGAGATGTCGATTTTTCCGGTCTTTGCAGCATTTACGCTTCCAGAATATTCAGATTTTGCACCGAGCGTAAGTTTTACGGAACTGATTTTGTCAGCGACAATGTCACCTTTCACTTTCTGTGACAAAAGATTCACCTCGACAGCCCCGCCGTTCGCTCCTTTCTTTCCCCAGCCGCGGTTCGAGCTGTTTCCGGATGCAAGCAGAAAAACCTTGTTATTTCCGTCAAGTTTTGTATTCTCCAGATTTATGATTCCCTTCGTATTCGTGACATAGAAAAAAGGACCTTCAGATTTGTTTGTCAGAACCGAAGATTTTGAAGTGAAATTAGCAGTTCCAAGCCCTGCATCTCCGCTCATGCTCTGGTAAAGCATAATTCCGCAGGAAACCTCCCCGTCAAGTCCGCTTCCACCGGAAAGATTTGATTTTTCAATAAGGACAGAATTTTTCCCTTCGATAACGGCAATTTCAGAGTTTTCGGCAAGCCCCGTAAGATTTTTCACTGAAATCTCTCCTGTCGAATAAATGACTGGAGAACCTTTTCCTTTCGTAAGCGCCTTTCCGCCGTCCACAGTGACAGTTCCCTCACCCATGTCGGTCGCAAATGCTGCACAATGCTCGCCTTCAGTCGTAACGTCTACTTTCTTCGCATTGATTGTACCGCCGAAAGCAGCATAAAGAGCGCGAGAGCCGTTCTTTTTTGTATGAATCGTAATTCCCTGTGCAGTGACTTTTCCGTCATTCTGAACAAAAATTGCGTTTTTATTCTCTTCGTCAGACTCTATTTTCTGATTTTTTATTTTCTTCTCACCTGAATCAACTTTTATCACGGCATCAAACTGCTTCGTTATGTCCTCAGACATTCCCTGAGGCATATCTCCCGGCATACCATTGTTTGAAGGCTGTGCCAGAACAAGTGCTAAAGATACCGCACCAGTCACAACAGAAAGAACCAAAGTTTTAGTTTTAATCATAGAAAGCTCCTGTGTTTTAAGATAAAAAAATCTTCGCACAGAACTTTCAAACGAAACTTTAAAATCCCCCACTCTTAGAGAACGCTTAATACAGTCTTAGTCAAATGCCGAGTTTCATCAACTGACAACAAAAAATGTGTCCGACAAAGGAAACTCGCCATTCGACCTTTCAGGCTTGTTCAAGAGCTTTTTTATGTTTAAGATAGTCGTATGATTTTTACCTGCCGACGTTTTCTTAAAAAATACATTCTTTGCGCATTTCTTTTCGCCGCATTTCATTCACTTTCTTTTGCAAATACCGGACTCGGGGCGTCTTTTACTTATTCTGCTTCGACATTTCCAGATTCTGCCGTTTCTTTTACGATAAAGCCTGACACTTCCCCGTGGTGCGTTTTTTTCAACGGCCATCTCACAGATAATGTTATCACAGTTTATGCAGACGACTGGTTCATAAACGAACGGATTGCAGAGCACCTCGATTATTTTGTTCTATGGGGAATAAGCGGCGGATTCCGCTTTGACGATGATATTTTTGAAGCCGGAACAGGCTGCCGTTTTGGTGCCGGACTCAGCTCGTTTTTTGCAGCCCGCCATATTGAGCTTTTCGGTCAGACCGTGTGGAACCCGTTTTTCGCCGTCAGAAAGGAAAGCGGCTCATACTCACCGGTTTTCAGACCAGTAAATTTTCCGCTCACAGCCGGACTCAGATTTTATTTCTAGAAGCCGCCCGTCATTCAGGCATTATCCGGATTACTTCGCCGTGACCTTCAAGCGTGATTTTCTCGCCAGGAAGAAGAGCAAAGATTTCTTCGGCTTTAAACGGCATTTCTTTTTTTGTGCCGTCTTTTAGAGTCGAGCGGATTGTGCCTTTGCCATCAGAAATAAACACAAGCTGCGGCAGTTCTGAACCTGGAGAGACCAAAAACGAATATCCGCCTTTTAGAGGTTCTTTTTTAAGAGCAAAATACTTGCACTCGAATTCTTCACCAAGCGGTTCTATCTTCTGTTTTTTCTCGTTTTTGATGACCTCGATACCCTTTTCAATGTGGACTTCACGAGGACGCCCCCAGTCGTAGAGCCTGTAAGTAATATTGCAGCTCTGCTGAACTTCAAGGAGCCTAAGCCCGCCGCCAATTGCGTGAACCGTTCCCGACGGAATGAAAATAAAGTCACCTTTTTTGACTTCAACTCGGTCAAGGAGGTTTTCAAGAGTGTTGTTTTTTATAGCGGTGCGGATTTCTTCTTTTTCGGGATTTCCTTTGAGACCGTAAACAAGGCTTGCTCCCGGCTCTGCGCTAAGAACATACCAGCACTCAGTTTTCCCTCGGCAGTTTTCACCTTCAAGGCGTTTTGCGTCCTCGTCATCAGGATGAACCTGCACCGAAAGCGTGTCATTCGCCTGAATCACTTTTACAAGAAGAGGATAATCATTTACAAGCTGTTTAAACTCGCTCTGGCATCCGTCGGCATGAGTAGAAGCAATCCAGTCCTCATATCCCCAGACCTTCTCAGAACGAATAGGATTTAGTTTTAGCATAGTTTTAAATTTCTCACAGAGGACACAGAGATTTTTTATTAGCGTTTTCCAAAAGTTTTCTCTCTGTGCTCTCTAAAGTTCCGTGAGGAATTTTATTTCTCCCACAGTTTTTCCGGATAGTATCCGCTGGCGATTTTTTTTGCGATTTCGTTCTTTACGACTTCTTTGTCTTCAGGGTAGGTCATTCCGAACCAGCTTTCATCGCTTGTGAAGACCTTGATTCTGCCTTCGCCGTTTTTGATTATGTCGCTTGCCGCAACAGGAAGAAGAGCCTCTGCTTTTGGAAGTCCGAGGCTTGTCTTTTTGAAGTTTGCCCAGTATTCTTCAAAACCTTCGAATGCTTTTGGAGAGAATCCGAACAGGTTCATGCTGACAGTTTCTTTTCCTGTCATGGAAATTGTTTTTCCGTCAAGCTCTGAGACTATATCACTGCCAGAGAAATGCTCGCCCGTGTAATAGATTTTTGTGTTCTCAACGATTGATTTAAGATAGCCGCCGTCTGTCTGTGCTACCCCACGGCTTACAGAACCATTTCGGCTCATCGTGTTTCCAAGAATATAGCCGACCATAGCATGTTCTGTGCAGTTATTGTCGATAGAAGAAAGATATTTTCCCAAAGTGTCAAAAGCTGCCCGGCCGTAATAATCGTCTGCGTTGATAACGGCAAAAGGCTCGTGGATAGCTTCTTTTGCACACAAAACTGCATGGATTGTTCCCCACGGTTTTGTTCGCTCAGCAGCCTGTTTTTGTTCTTCTTCGTTTAAAAGTGCTGTCGGAGTCTGGAAGACATATTCTGCATCGAAATTGCGTGCAACTCTGTCAAAAAGACGCTCACGGAAATCTTTTTCGATGTCCTTTCGGATAATATAAACGATTTTTCCGAATCCGCATTTTTTAGCGTCATATGCGGCGAAATCCAGAAGGCACTCGCCGTTCTTGCCTACAGCGTCAATCTGTTTGACGCCGCCATAACGGCTTCCCATTCCAGCCGCAAGCACAAGTAAAGTTGGTTTCATAATTTAATAATACACCTTTTATCTGTTATTCTTCAAGAACTCGAGGAATTCTTCCTCCCTGAGAGGTTTTGAATAGAAATAGCCCTGAACCTGATCACATTTAATTTTTTTGAGAAAATCTCTCTGCTCTTCGGTCTCAACGCCTTCAAAAATAGTTTCTTTTTTGAGATTTTTTCCAAGATCAACCAGATTCTCGATAAAATTCTCGCTGGTTTCATCAAGTTTACCGCCCGTAGCATCGTGTGCGAAGAGGAATGAGCGGTCAAATTTGAGGATATTGACCGGAATTGTTGAGAGCATGTTGAGGGAACTTTCTCCGGAACCGAAATCATCCATTGCCACCCGGAATCCTTCTTTCTGAAGCATAATCGTGATTTCACGGAGCACGTTTTTGTCCATTGACGAGCGCTCCAGAAGTTCAACTTCAACCAGATGCGACGGAATATCGTATTTTTTAAGAAGTGCCATAAAATCATGAACGAACCTCTCCGGCTTGTCGTGATTACGGCTCATATTCACAGAGATTGGAACAGCAGGGTCTCCGTTATCGAGTGACTGACGGAGGAACTTAAAGACCTGCTCGTAAACATAGAAGTCAAGCTTTACTACGAAATTATTTTTCTCAAAAAGAGGAATGAAAGAGTTTGGCGGCATATATCCGAGTTCTGAACTCTGCCAGCGGACAAGAGCCTCAGCCCCGACAATTTTGTCTGTCGCAAGGTCAATCTTCGGCTGATACATAACGAAGAATTCCTCATTTTCGAGAGCCTGCTCCATATGATTCTCGATATAGTTGTCTTCGTTTGATTTTTTCAGAAGTTTTTCATCATAAATCGCAAACTGAAGGAGTGCATTCTCTTTAATCGCATTTTTTGCAAAATTTGCGCGGGTTATCAGTGTCTGAATCGAAATGTTTGAATCCATTTTTTTTGGAACCCGGAAGGCAATTCCGAATTTCGGAGTAAAAGGAATCTCAAGGTTTCTGGTAAGTTCGGAAATCCGCATGATAGATTCCTTGAAATAATGCATCGCCTTATGAACAGACTCAATTCTAATCATGATATAGAAATGGTCAGCATAACCCCGGCTCAGAATTCCGTCAAAATCATTTGTCATATCGTAAAGAATCTTCGAATACTGGTAGAGGATCTTGTTGGCCCCGGCTTCACCGTGGTTCTGGTTGAGGAATTTAAAGCCGCGTATATCGGTCTCAACAATCATGAATTTTGAGTGGGGGTGCCGCTTAAAAAGTCTTGTTGCCTCCCGTTCGAAATAAGAGCGTACCCACAGATGTGTGAGTGCATCGATATGAGTAGAAAGAACCTGATGTCTCTCGAGAACTGAGTGCACCCAGATTTCAAGCAGGAAGATAACGGAAAGCGCGATTACGATGACTTCGATAAGAAAGTTCTGGTAAGAAACGCCTTCTTTTTTAATCTGCGCAAAATTTTCAACAGGAACGGAATATCCGATAGTCCACGGCGCAACGGTGCTTTTTCTGTAGAATACATAGACCGGCTCTCCTTCCGTGCTTGAAGATTCTATTACATGAAAATCTTTGTCAGGCGTTGAAAGAACCGTTTCGTTATATTTCCACGGAGTATAAGCCCATCCTGTCCATTTCGGATTGTAATGAAGAATCAGTTTTTTGTTAGCATCCTGAATTGAGAACCTTTTTTCCATTTTTGCGACGTATTTCGCAAGATTTTCAACTGGCATTGTCGCCATAAGAACGCCGTTGATTTCATGGAATTCATTGTAGATTGGGCGTGCAAAAGCAAGAATTGAGCGTCCGTCTTCCTTTGATTCAAGCGTGCTACTGACAAAGAATTCTGTTTCTCCTGTTATAATCTTTTTAAAATAGTTGCGGTCAGTTACATCATAATAGTGACCAAGAACATTCCAGCTGTTTCCTTCCTTATCAGTATATACGAACATATCGAACGGGTCTTTTACATTATCTTTTTCCGAAATCAGAATTTCACAGATTTTTTCGGTTGAAAGATTTTTGTACGCGATTTTTGCATAAAAAAGGTCAATTCTCGACTCAAGCTGCTTTAATTTTGTGTCTACCATAAAAGCGTAATCTTCGACAATCTCGTCGCAGGAGCGAATAAAATTCTCTTCGGTATTAGTCTGGATTTTTTTAAGGAGCGTGTTCGCGATGATGATATTGAGCGCAAGAATAAGCACAAGCGAACCTGCAAATGAGAATAAGCGTTCTATGTTTGAGTTGATATAAAACTTTTTCATTTTTTTTTTGAAATACTGTTCTCCGGCTGCCAGAACACCAGTAAGACTTTTCTTATTATGTCACAGTTACAAAAAAATGCAAGAGAATTTTAAGATAGCATGAAGATTTATCAGAAAAAAGCTTTTTTCAGGAATAATCCCTAGACAAAGGCTGCCATAGCAGTTCCCCTGGTAATGTCAGCTTCTTCAGAAGAAAGCTCATAATAGATTTTCTGAGGAAGTTTCTCCAGGATTTCGTCCAGATACTGCTTTGTACGCTCGTAAACTCTGTATGACTTGAAGAAAGAACTTCCGTTGCAGGAAACGAATACAGGATTTGAGCTGTTTTTTCCCTCTTCGCACTGAACAAGGCAGGCGGCGATTATTACGGCTGAAAGCTGGGCCATTCTGTTTACAAGGGCATCGAAAATTTCAAAAATATTTTTCAAGTCAGCATCGGTTGCGCCGTCGGAATCAAACAAATCTGAGAATTCGCATTTTTCAGGATTTGAATTTTCAAGAAAACCGCTCACCTCGATTAAAGTGAGGCTTTTTCTGTTAAGGACTGCATCCGAAAATTCTTCAGAAAAGATTTTTTCTTTTGCGGCGAACTGCAAGGTCTCAAGCGCAAGAGGACCGACATATGCGCCCGAGCAGAGTTTTTCAAAGGGAGCACTGCCCGGCTTAACGCTTTTTTCATCAAGGAAAATATCAAAGTCTGAATTCTTGAATCCGGAGAATTTTGCGCTCTCACAGACAACAATCTGTTTTTTAAGCTCATACTCTTTGTTAGCCGGCTGGAGATAAGCGGCATTGAGTCCGGTTCCAAGGATAAAACCGATGAACGAAGAATATTTTTTGCTTCCGCTTCCCGCAAGAAGGGCAGAGGCCGTATCATTAAGAAGGATTACTTCCGGAATTTTAGTCCAGCCGTTTTCCTTGAGGGATTTCTTAAGTTCCGCTCCGATGTGACAGCCGACAACCTCAGGTGCCTTGACTTCCTTTGCGAAACTGATTAAAACGCCGTCCTTTTCCTCGGTGATTGTCATTGCATACGAAAAACAGAAACAGATTTCTGAAGCGGTGTCTTTGAACCTGGAAATATTCGCTGAAATCGCGTCAAAGAATTCTTTTTTGGAAAGTTCTTTCTCGACTCCGGGCATTTTAGTCTTCTCAAAGCCGGACACGGAATAAGAGCCATCCTTCGAGAAAGTTACGAGGGAAGAACGGAAATTTGTTCCGCCGGCGTCAATTACGATTACGGATTTTTCAGAAATTTCTATTGATGACGGATCAATAAAAGTGCAGATCATATCCTGATCGGATTTTTTTCCGAGGAAGCGGGCAATCATATCATTTCGGACAGATTGTGCAAGCGCTGACAAATCTAAATCTCTATAAAAACCGTGTGCTTCCAGAAAATTCGTAATGACAGTTCGTTCCATAACTTTCCCTCTTAATTTTTTAAGTCTGATTTTTATTATAGTTATAACTTTAGTTTTCGCAACAAAAATATATCAGACTTCGCCTTTCAGTTTTAGCAAAAATCTGCCGATAATATCATATAAATCTCTTTTTAAAACAGATTTTTCTATTATTGAAAACGACGCAAAATGCGTTATAATCTAAAAGTCTGAGGGGATTTTGGAGTGATTTTTTAAGTGCGGAAATTTCTTTGTGCTTTTTTTATATTATTTGGCTTCTCTCTCTTCGCCCAGGAAACACCAGATTCTTCTGAGTCCGAAACTTCCGGTACAGTTTCTACCTCAGAAAACGAAAATCAGGAGGCTCAGACAGAAAACACTCTGCCTGCCCCTTCAAAAGCAGCTCCCGAAGAAGACGATGACGATGAAATTGACCTGAGCCAGGACGCTCTCGCAAAGTCAACTTCCCCAGTAAATGCCGTCGCATGGACCCGGGACGGAAAATATTTTGCCACGAGCTGGAACAATTCGGTAATTCTCTGGAATGCCGCCTCAAATACGATTGCCGCAGTTTATTCAAACTTCGTCAGCGACAACTCGAATCCGCTCGCAAACGTAACTTCGCTTCAGTTTACAGGCGACGGCCAGTATATGCTCAGCGTCCGAGACGACAACACGGCCCTCGTTCACAGCGTAGGAACCCGCTCAGACTCAACCTTAATCACAGGAACAGGCTCTTCAATTCCGGATGCCGTCTATGCCGGAGATTACAGAATTCTCATCGCTCTCGACGGCCAGAATCTTTACGAAAGTTACCGGCTTTCCGAGAACGGAAACTTCGCAATCGAAGAAAAACTTGATTTTACAGATGGAATCTGGGGATTGAGCCAGAGTCCTTCGGGAAAACGAGTTCTTGTCACAAGCGAAAGCGGCGCAATTCACCTTGTAGACACAGTTTCATGGGAAGTCCTTGCCGAATTCGACTGTTACACGCTTTCAAGAATCAAACCACGATTTGCAGAGGACGGAGTTCATTTTGTTGCCGCAAAGGACGCCAACACACTTCTTTTTAAGGCCACCACGGAAGACTCAGACTTTCTGACAATTGAAGAAAGGGCAGGTTTTTCTTACTGCGCAGAGATTTCGAGCGACTGCAAAAAAATCGCAGCCGGCGTAAACACAGGCTATGTAAAGATTTATGACATAGCAAGCGGAGCCGAAGAAAACCGCTTCAAGCTCATCTACGGAGACAGCGCAAAAAGTCTTGCTTTCAGTCCTGACGGCGAATATGTCATCATCGGTACTGAAATGGGCTATATCTACCGCTGGGTTCTCAGCGGAAAGCCTTTTGTTCCCGAAGACGAGAGAACCGGCGGTCTTCAAAATTCCCTCATTCTGAGCGTAGGCTATTCACGGCTCGGTACAAATTATTACCTTGGAAGTGCACTTCTGGGAGTCGGGTACAGAAATTACTTCAGGTCACATTTTTACTGGGGCTTAAACGGAAATCTGGGCGCCGGAGTCCCGGGAGGCGACTTCCCTTACACTTACTACGAAAACGGGGAAAGCTTAAGCCAGCCTTTTGTCTATACGATCGCGTTCGGAGGCATGTTCGGTCTCGTCTACTACAACGAAAATTATGACCTGCATATTTTCAGCGAGGCAGGGCTTGGCGCTGACATGAGGTTTCTGTACAACAACAGCATAAATTACCCTCATGCAAGCAAACCGTATTTCGGCGGTTTCGGAGAACTTCTCGTCGGACTTCAGTGGAAATGGGCAAGGCTCTGGGGAGGCGTTCAGTTTGACTCAAACCTTCACTGGCTCACAAAGGTTCAGCTCGGAGTCGCAATGCCAACTCTCACCTTCCGCAAAAAGAAACAGTCACAATAGAAAATAAATTGTTTTTCTGCTAAACTCTCTTTTATGAACGAAGACAAGGTTCCGCTTCATCCAGAACAAAAAATCAAAAATTATCCTCTTTACCTTTGGCGTGTTTTCTGGAAATCACTCCTGCTGGTCTTTTTCGGAGCCGGGACGCTCTTCTTCAGTCTGATTTGTCTCCCGCTTTTCAGATTAATTATTCACCCAAAAAGCAAGTTTCAGTACTACGCCCGCTATTTCCTGCATCTGGGCACAAAATTTTTCTGTTTTCTTCTCCGGGTGGCAGGACTTTTCAGGCTCAAAATCGACAAAAAAAAGTACATGCAGAATCTGCGCTCGGCGATTGTAGTCGCAAATCATCCGGCATATCTCGACTCTCCGCTGATGATTGCAATTCTCAAGCACACGACGCTTGTCGCAAAGTCATCGCTTTCCAGAAAAAACATCCTCACAATCCTTATCAACACCCTTTTCATGCCGAATTCCCTCCCGAAAGAAGAGATGTTCGCGCGTGCAAAAGAAGACCTTGAAAACGGAAACACCGTCGTAATTTTCCCGGAAGGCACCAGAAGCACCCTTTACGGACAGAATCCCTACAAAAAAGGTGCGGCCCGTCTTTCCCTTGAAACCGGCTGCCCTGTAATTCCCGTTTACATCGGAGGAAACAACAAAAGGGGCTTACGAAAAGGCGATAAATTCTACCAGCACAACGCAACTACAAGCTGGCATTTCGATTTGTACGTAAAAGACCCTGTTTATCCTGAAGAATTCAAAGATTTGCCTGCCCCGATAGCAGCAAAACGAATGACACAGAAAATCAGGGATATTCTTTCGGACGAGGCCAACGCTCAGTACCGATATTGATAATATAATTCTATTTTACTATAATTGTGTTTCACTAAAAAATTATAATGAGGAATCAGATGGACGAACTCAAACAGCAGATTAAAGAATGTATTATTTCATCTCTCGAACTTGAAGACATTAAACCGGAAAATATTGTTGATTCAGAACCGCTTTTCGGAACAGGTCTTGGACTTGACTCAATCGACGCACTTGAACTCGGAGTAGCACTCAAAAAGAAATTCGGCGTAAAATTTAATGCAGAGAATTCTGAGACACGCGAGCATTTTGCCTCAGTTGACGCTCTTGCCGCATACATCACTGCCGAAAAAGCAAAAGCAAACTAATTAACGGAAAAAACGATGACAAAAGACGAACTTTTTACAAAACTCAAAGAAATTCTCGTTGATGAATTCGACATTGATGAAAGCCTGATTACACCAGACGCCCTCATCCAGGAAGACCTTGAACTCGATTCTATCGATTCAGTCGATATGATTGTAAAAGTCAAACCACTTCTCAATGCCGCAATTCCACCAGACGCTTTCAAATCAGTCAAAACTGTTCGGGATGTCGTAGATATCCTTGAACCGCTCACAAACTAGGTGAAACTTTTTTCAAAAATTCTTTTTGTTATTCTCTCAATTCTTTATCCGGCCGTTGTTTTTTCATGTCTTGTGATTTTTCATGTGCCGGTTAAAGTTTTTTCGCTTTTTATTGTTTTTATCGGTCTTGTCTACCTTTTGATTGCAACCGGCGGCTCGACTACACTCACCAGCCAGTCGTCAAATACACAAAAAGCGGAGGCTTTGTTTGACAGGCTTAAAAAAAATCTCCGGCTTCTCGTGAGTGCGGGGCTTATGCTTCTGGCAGGGCTTTTCTGCCTTGCTACGGGACAGACGCTTTTCATAAAACTTTATCCGGTTTTAATGAACCTGATTTTTCTTTTCACATTCGGTTCAACTTTATTTTTGTCGCCGAACATCTGCTTCCGCTTTGCCTGTCTTGCGCAAAAAAATCTTTCAAAATCGCACATTGCACGCCGTGTCGAAAAATACTGCTTTAAGGTCACGATTATCTGGTGCATTTTTTTTATTCTGAACGGCTCGGCGGCCTTATACACAGTTTTTTCAAAAAGTGATAAAATATGGTCAATTTACAACGGCGGAATTTCCTATGGTCTTATGGGCGTTCTCTTTGCCGTAGAATTTTTAGTCAGAATGGTGGTCAATTCAAAAATGCCGAAGCTTTCTTACATCACGCGCTTTAACGCAGAATCTCACCCGCTCGATAAAATCATGTGCTATGAGCACAAATGGAGCGACAAAAAATATTTCACCTGGGGTGATTTTCTTTCTAACTGTGCGAAAATCCGTGCTTTTATTTCTGAATACGAAAAAGCTCACGGAGAATGCGAAAAATGGATTCTTCACTGCGAGGATTACTGGTATTTTCTGTGCACTTTCGTTTCCCTTCTTCAGTGCAAAAAAGAAATCCTTCTCACCGCAAACATCAGCCCGAAATTTATTGAAGAAATGAAAGAAGGTGGTTCGGCATCAAAAAATTATATTCCTTTCCTTACCGACCAGACTGAGGTTGAAGGAAAAAAGATTAAAGATTCTATTTTTATCCCGAAAATTTTTGAAAATGGGGCAGAACCTTCCGAAGTCGAAAAAATGACCACGCCGGAGATTGTTTCTGACGAGACGAAAATCATTCTCTATACTTCCGGCTCCACAGGCCATCCTAAGGCCGTTCACCAGAGAATGACTGAATTTGAGGCCGACAATGCCTTTATTCTTTCAAAATGGTACGAAGAATTTGCTTCTAGAAAACTTTGTGCGGTAAATTCTCAGCACCACATTTACGGCTTTTTGTTCACGATTTCGCTTCCTTTTGCGGCAGGAGTTCCTTTCCGAAGAAAACGAATCGAATTTCCTGAAGAATTTGAGGCTCTCGACGATGAGTCTTACATGATTATCGCAGTTCCGGCTTTCTTAAAACGAACCTGCGCCGAAATGGGCGGGAAAAAACTTCCTCTCAAAAATCCGTGGATTTTCACTTCTGGCGGAGCGGTCTCCCCGGAGCTTGCAGTTGACACGAACCGGATTTTCGGATTCTGCCCTCTTGAAGTTTACGGCTCAACCGAAACTTCTGGAATCGCTTACCGGCAGCAGACAAAAAACGGCCTTGTCTGGACTCCTTTTGACAACGCAAAAATCTGGCTCGACAAAGACGACGGCTGCCTCACGATTATTTCTCCGTATATCAAAGATCCAGCTGGCTTTAAAACAGGCGACCTTGCCGAAATGTACGAGAACGGAACTTTCTTACTGAAGGGGCGCGCAGATTCAATCGTAAAAATCGAAGAAAAACGAATTTCCGTCACCGAAGTTGAGAACAGACTTTTACAGAGCGGTCTTGTCCTTGACTGTTCAGTCGTTCCGATGCAGGACAGGCGGCAGTATCTGGCTGCGGCAATCGTCCTTAACGAAGAAGGAAAAAAGAAATTCGAAGGCGTTGAGAAATATCTCGTAAACCGGCACTTCCACGATTATCTCCTTCAGTTCTTCGAGAATGTGGTTCTTCCGAAAAAATGGCGTTATCTCGAAAAACTCCCGACAGATATTCAGGGGAAAAAGCACAAACCTGAGATTCAGGCATTGTTTGAGACCAGCGACGGAGAAGAAAATTGATTCACAACATTCCAGAAGAAGAAGTCTTAACGAAAAGTGAAAGCGAAGTTTCTCTAAAAGTAAATATTTCCCAGGAAAGCGATTATTTTGACGGGCATTTCCCGGATTTCAAACTGCTTCCGGCCGTCGCTCAGATTGACCTTCTCGTTCACTACGCTCAGAAATATTTCGGTCTTCCTTTGAGCACTCCGAATATCAAAAGGTTCAAATTTTCTGACAAAATACTTCCGGACACGACCGTGATTTTCAAAATCAGTTTTGATTCAGAAAAAAAACGAGTTTCCTTTGAAGTGTGCGGAGAAGAAGACGGAAAATCTTACTCAAGCGGGGCATATTCTTTATGACAGATTTTAATCCCTGTATTCTGATTCCGGTTTACCGCCACGGAAAGGCCTGCTGTGATGTTGTGGATTCAATCGTTCAGTACAATATTCCGCTTATTCTCGTTGATGACGGAAACGAAGAAGAAACAAAAGCATACCTCCGGCAGATTAAAGAAAAACACCCTGAAATTGAGCTTGTAACTCTCCCGAAAAATCAGGGAAAAGGCGGGGCCTTCAAAGCGGGCGTAATCCGTGCAAAAGAACTCGGCTACACTCACCTTCTTCAGCTTGACGCTGACGGTCAGCACGACAGCACGAAAATTCCTTTTTTTGTCGAAAAGGCAAAGTCTTCTCCCGAAAAAATGATTTGCGGCTACCCCGAATACGACGAAACAGCCCCGGGGCACAGAAAGGGCGCTCATAAGTTTGCGAATACATGGTGCGCGGTCGTCACCTGGAGCAGCAAAATCGTGGATTCTCTCTGCGGATTCAGGCTTTACCCGGTTGAATCAACATTCCGCTTCGTTACAAAAAAATTCTTCGACAAAAGAATGGGCTTTGACGTCGATATTCTCGTACAGATGATGCAGATGGGGGTTGATGTAGAATTCTACGGCGTAAAAGTCACCTACCCTGCCGACGGAATCTCGAATTTCCACGCATTCCGCGACAACGTCCGTATTTCATGGGTCTTCACAAGGCTCTGCATAAAAATGTTTATTATGTCTCCGTTCATGCTCTGGAGAAAGCTTTTCAAATGAGTGAGAACTGGTACGAAGTCAAACAGAATCATAATCTCGGCTATAAACTGACATTTTTTCTCTTAAAATGTTTTCCGGCAGTCTTTATGCGCCTGCTCGCATTCCCGATCGGCTTTTTCTACTGGGCATTCGGAAAGAAAACCCGCCTGGTCTCAAAAGATTATCTCTTGAAAATGGAAATTGCCCTTCTCTCAGACTTTGGAAATTCTCAGAAGGAAAAAATCCCCCGCTCAACGTTCCGGCACATTTCATCTTTTGCACTAAATCTCGTCGAAAACGTTCAGTCCTGGGCAGGGAAATTCTCTTTTAAAGACGTGAGCTGGCAGAACGACGATGTGCACGACCTCGTACAGAACATAAACGCCGGAAAAGGAACGGTAATCGTCATCTCCCACCTTGGAAACGCGCAGATGATGAAGGGGCTGGCTCTTCTCGGAGAAAGCGGGACAGAACGCAAAATGGACATAACTACAATTTCGGACGCGAAAGTCTCAAGCGGATTCAACGCCCTTTTAAACGAAATAAACCCTGATTCTTCCGTAAATATCGTGAATTCAAACGACATCGGCCCCGAAACGATAATTCTTCTTCAGGAGCGTCTTGAAAAAGGCGGAGTCGTGGTCATTGCAGGCGACCGTGTGAGTGCGAATACCGACCGTAACATTGAAATCGAATTCTTAGGCGAAAAAGCCCGCTTTCCTTACGGGGTTTTTCTTTTAATTGCGCTTTTGGATTCCCCGACGTATTTTGTGAACGGTCTCAGAAAAAAAGATTTTTCGATTCATCCGAAATATGATATGTTCGTCAAAAAAAATCCAGTTGACTTTGACTGCGGAAGACGAGAACGCGAAGAAAGAATCTTACAGACAGCAAAAAACTACGCAGAAAATCTGGAGAAGCTTACGAAACTTCACCCTTATCAGTGGTACAATTTTTTTGATTTCTGGGCTTAACGCAGCTGCCCCGGAAATTCCCGCGCTTTTTACTAGGCTTTTGAAATTCCCAGTGCAACTCCGTAACTCAAAGTAAGCATAATGATTCCGGCCAGAAGAACACCGCAGATTACAGCAAGGCTTGTTTTTTTCCAGTCCATATCGAGAAGGCTTGCCGCAAGGGTGCCCGTCCACGCCCCTGTTCCAGGAAGCGGGATTCCTACAAACAGAAAGAGCGCAAAATAAAGCCCCCTTCCGGCCTTTTCCTGAAGTTTTTCTCCACCGCGATGACCTTTTTCAAGAAAGAAGGTACACATTCCGCCGATGATTTTTTTATTCTGTCCCCATTCAAGAAATTTCCGCGCAAACAAAAAAATAAAAGGAACAGGAATCATATTACCAATCATACAGAGGCAAAAAAGCCACAGAATCAATGAAGGCGTAAGCGGAATGCTTTGAGATGTGAAAACGCCGACACCAAAAGGAATAGCCCCGCGAAGTTCAACCAGGGGAACCATAGAAATCAGAAAAGAAAAAAGAAGAGCCTTAGTCATGGGTATATTATATCAAAAATAAGGGACTGTAAGCAAATACTGGGAATTATATAGCGCCAAATTACGCAGTTCCGCTGTTCCGTGGCTTGCTAACGCGCGGTGCTTCGCACTGGCGGGCAGGCCCGCCACCACTCCATAGCGGAGGCGACATTTTCTGTTCATAAGTGTTTATCAGAGTTCAAATTGCCGGTATAACAATAAATTATATTTTTTCTTTACCGAAAACGCATTTTCTTTTCATTACTTATTGTGAAAGGCTCTGGAAAATCTAAAACGAAAATAAGTGAGGAAAAATAGTTGACAAAAACTTTAAGACCAAGTCCGACGGCACTATTGAATCCACGATGTGACCCGATTTTCAAGGCTCTCTTCACGCAGGAAACTGTAGAATCCAGGGAAGCATTGAAAGATTTTATCTCTACAATCCTGAACAGGGAGATTGCAGAACTTCAGCTGGTTCAGAATGAACCTCCGGTTGAAATCGTCAATCAGTATCGGATGTCTTTTGATGTTAGCGTCAAATTTGCAGATGGCGAGAAAATTGATCTTGAGATGCAATCATGGCAAGAAAATTATGATTACGCAGCCCGTGCAGAGATACAGGTAGCACGTCTTTTAAGCACCAGCAATAAATCGGGGGATAAATGGAACACCCCGGCCTCCTATCAGATTTCGGTCCTTAATTTTGAATTCGACAAAAGTGACAAAGAGCCTTTATCATGGTACAATATGAGGAAAAAGAATGGAAAAAGGCTTTCCGACAAACTGAATGTCATCTTCTTTGATTTAGTCAAAATACACAGACTGCTTGGAAAACCCGTCAATGATTTGACAAAACTCGAAAAGTGGGGTTTATTTCTTTCATATGCTGACGACGAGAGCCATGCGAAATACATCGACGAAATCATCCATTCTGACGGAGGCCTTATGAACGCAAAAGCATCCCTTTGTTCCGTAAGTCAGGACGAAATCCTCTGGGCAACACAAAATTCCATCGACACAGCCAGAAGAGACTACAACACGGCAATGTACAATTATAAAATGCAGGGACTCGAAGCCGGCAGACAAGAAGGATTACAGCTAGGTATACAGAAGACAAAACTCGAAGCCGCACAGAATGCACTTGAACTAGGACTATCACTTCCGCAAATTTCTAAAATCAGCGGACTTTCTATTGAGGAAGTACAGGAACTTGCACATAACTCATGCGAAACTCAACCAGCAATTTAACGATATCAGAATTACTCGTAGCTTGCAAACAGATATAGCGATGTGTATCCGGTGTAGTCGCCCGGCTTCTGGTATGTAAAGTTGTCCGGGTCTGCTGTCGTTTCTTCAGTTCCTCCTGTAATGAGGGAACTGCCCTTTGTTGCGTAAATCAAGTCTGTGCCGCCAATTGAACCATAAGTCCACTTCTGCCAGCGTTTGTTGTCGGCCGGGTCTGAGGCAAAGAGAATTAAGGCAGGATTGTCACTCGTTCCTTCTGCGGTATTTGCCGCAGTGTAACAGTCAATCTCACCGTCTCCGTAAGTTCTGTATTTCACAATATAAGTTTCATTGCTTGCTATCGAGTTCGGACCGTGCGTATATGTGATTTTTCCGCCGCAAAGATAGTATTTTATTCTGTAAAGGTTAATTACCCTGCAAGGATTTGTTGCAGAGGCAAAAGCTTTTCCTGTATAAGTTGCGTCATAATTAAAACTTTCGTCCACGGTAACATAGCAGGCATCAGAAAGCCCCGCAGGATTTACAGCCTCAATCTTTGCGACATAACATGAACCAAAAATTCCTAAAACTATCAATGAAGTTTCGTTTTTTTCTACAGAACCTGAAAAATAATCTGGGTGCTGGCTGTAAGAAGACGGCTCGAAAACTTTTACAACATCTGTATTTCCTTCAAAAGGCTCAACAATTTCTTTCCAGAGTTCATCGGTCATAGCTGTTGAATTTACGTCTTCGATAATCTGAGAAGGAACTCTTGTGCCGTCACTGATTTTTGATAAATCCGCAAGAGTGACTTTGAAGCCCGTTTCATTGTTTGAGTTGTCCTGCCATGAAAGAAGAATTCCGTATGTGTTAAGATTGTATTCTTCAATCTGGTCGTTTGAAGTCAATGAAGTTGCAGTGTCCGTAGCTGAATCATAAATTGAATAGAAACGATAATCCAGACACCATGCCGCCTTGAAATCTGAAGGAACCACCGGTAAATCAAGAAGAACATTCGGAATCACAACATCTGCAGTAATCGTTCTGTTCGGAGAGATTATGATAATGTCTGAATATGTGCAGGTAAGATATTCTCCTCCGTTTTCAGCGAAAGTGACGACCATTTTATAGGTGCCGGGTAAAACAGATCTAAACCAGTTGTTTGTTGAAACGGGAGTCTCCGTGTTCAGGTGATCAAGCCCCCAGTCAGCGGTTCTGGCAGTTCCGTCTAAATTGTAAAATCCGACAGTGACAAGGAAATTGTCCTGAACGCGCTGTACCTGCTCGTCAGTCCATGTGTCTTCGTCAAGATAAAAATTCAGGAAGGCATTTCCCGGGGCTGTGAGTCCATTTTCAGAAAGGGTGAATTTTACATTTTTAGAATATGTCAAATCGGCCTGAGTGTAGCCGATGGCGATTGCTTTGCTTAAGATATCTGTGGTCGAGATTGGGGTCGAGGAGTCAGAAGGTTCAATCTCAGTTTCAGTGGCAGCAAGAGTAAAAGTGTAGCTCATTACCGGAAAGTCGAGTTCGATTGTACCGGTGTTTCCTGACTCCGGGGCAAAAGTCACTTCTTTTGGATCGACATTTCCGCTCGTAGATTTTCCCCAGATATAAAAATAATAATCCTGTGTGCGGCTTTCAAAATCAATTCCAGGAGTACAGATTGAGCGGGCCGCCTGTGAGACAGCGACAGAAGATTTACTGGATTCAAGTGTTATGTACACATATCTTACGGCATCTGTTTTTTCATAGACTTCACCCGAAACTAAATCAGCACACGATAAAAGGCAGAGTGAAGAAAAAAATAAAATGAGAATCTGAATTGTTAAAAATATCTTTTTTGCAGAATTTGACTTCATTTTTGAAAATAATCCCGGAAGCGGAAAACTGAAAGAAAATCCGCCAGTCTCCACACTCTTCCAGGATAATAAATTTGTTTCAAAAGCCCCCAGGGGCTTTTGAAACCCGGTCATTATTGAGAAACAATTTCAAGTATTATTACATATGAGTACTGATGACCTTTGTACTCACCGCATACATTGATAGTGAACTTACCGTCACCGAACGGAGCAATATCAAAGCCACTAGAGTTTGTACTCGGGTCAAGAGTTCCTACCGCAACAACATCGTTTGTCGCGACATTTACGATTTTGTATGTAACATTATCGTATTTGAATGCTGCCTGGTGAGCATTTGCGTCTGTTGTGTCAGCTGTTTCCTGTGCATAAGCAAGTGTCAAGGCTGTCGAAGATGTAGATGAAGTATAGGTAAATGTATAAGCCTTGTCATTTACAGGTGTGACACCTGTGATTGAAAGTTCTCCATCCTTAAAGTCATAGGTTATGTCGCTGTAGACCTCAACCTGAGCTGAGCCGATTGTGTAACTTGCGAACAAGTCAAGGTTCTTGTAGCCGAGATAACCATCCGGAAGATATCGGTCTGTACCATTTTTAGTTACTTTCTGAGGATCTTCTGCTGCGTATGAAGGATAATCAGTTGCTGCATTCTGATAGATTTTGCCTTCTACTCCATACTTTCTCCATGAAGTCCAAAGATTTGAATTCTTTATGAGATAAGAATAAGTCGGTGTATCTGCCTCACCGTCAGGAGTAAGAATCGGAATACCGTCAGTGATTACACCAGTTGTATCATCAGTTGTAATCGCAGTTGTTGCAGTTGGCTCCGGTTTCTGGCTCAAATAGAACACCTGATCTGCCGTAACACCTGTTGTATCTTTGTAGTAGTAAGTTCCACCGTTCAGGTGATATGTGAGACGATAGAGGTTTGCACAGATTGCGTAAGTATCAGCAATTGCCTTATAAGTTTTGTCAGTGCTGTCAATTTCGTAGATTGAATATGCACTTGGTGCAAAGTTGGCGGTTGATGCTCCTGTAGAAAGACCTGTCTGAGCTGTAGTCAAATCATAAGTTGCATATGTCCAGTCTGAGTGACCGGCATCGTTAACAGCCGCAATTCGGAAAAGATATCGGGTTCCAAGTGAAAGTTTTACGACCGCAGCCTTGTTGTTCTTTACAAGGCTGCCTGCAACCCAGCCAAGGTTTGTGTTTCCGTAGAATGTCTCACCAAGTTTTACTGTGTTTCCATCATCCAGACTGTTCGTAGCTGCAGTCCATGCCTCATCATCTGTATCATCACTAGCTGTAGTAATAGCTGTGGTGAGTGCTTTTGTTGTACC
>JAFPUF010000009.1 GCA_017395545.1 Treponema sp.
ACGTCAAGGAAGTAATCTTCCACGAGCGTGAGGATGAGCTTGTCGAATACAAGGCAAAGGCAAACTTCAAGGTTCTCGGAAAAGAGCTTGGGGCAAAAATGAAGGCCGCAGCCGCAAAAATCGTCGAGCTTAAGAACGAAGCAATCGCCGACATCCTTAACGGCAAGAAAGTCTCAGTCGATGTTGACGGTCAGAATGTTGACCTCAACACAGACAAAATCATCGTCGAGCGAATCGAAAAAGAAGACCTCAAGGTTGTTAATGTCGGCACACTTACGGTCGGTCTTGATACAAAAGTCACTGACGAGCTCAAAAAAGAGGGCTATGTCCGTGACCTTATCCGCGGAATCCAGAATCTCCGAAAAGAGAGCGGTTTCGAAGTCACTGACCGAATCAAACTCTTCGTTTCTGGTGACTCGGACCTTAAAGACGCTTTCGCAAAATTCAAGGATTTCGTAAAAGGCGAAACTCTGGCAGTTACCGAAGAATGGAAAGAAAAACTCGAAAAACCTTCTTCTGTCGAAGCCGATGACAAAACCTGGAGCATTTCTATTGAAAAGGCTTAACCTTATAAAGCTTGCGTTCATCACTCTGACGGGCGCAAGCCTTTTCTTATCATGTAAATCTACTCCTGACCTGGCCCCTGTCGATGCTTTTGAACTGCTTGACGGGGATGCTGCTATGTATCTTACGATTCCTGTTCAGAATAATCAGTCTTTTGTAAGTTCGGCAATTCAGAAAGTTGCAAGAGTGGCTCAGAATGATGCTGAAAAAATCGCCGGACGGCTTGATATGGCTTATGTTGCGGTCGGTTCAGACGGAAGAGTTCAGCTTTCCTGCGGTGGAAATATTCCGACAACATTTATCGGAATGGCTTTAAACGAAAAAAACGGCTGGAATGCCGGAGCAAAAGACGGTCAGGTTTTCTATACCAGTTCGGCGACAGGTTTTGAACTTTGCATTCCGTCTGATTCTAATGTTTTTCTGGCATCTGATATCGGGAGAATGGCAAAAAGGTACAATAAAATTGCATATTCAGTATATTCAGAAGAAAATCTCAAAAAAAATAAGAACGCAGACACAATTCTCGCTTATAAAAATTCTTCTGAAAAACTTTTGTCAGAATTTTTGAAGGAATATGATTATAAATTCCTGCACGAGAATATTTCTTCAAACATAATGCTCTATTCTCCGAATCCGAAATTCTTCCTCAGGAATTTCCTTGGCGCAGTCGATGTCAGAACCACGATTTCCTCGATTTATGGAACGGTTGCCCCTTATAACAAAGTTAACGGCTATGATTACACTGTGACACTTGTTCTTAATCTGAGCGATTCCCGCACTGTAAAGGCAACTGAGGCGCTTTTGAAAGTAGGACTTTTCGGAATGGCTTCTAAAATCAGCCAGACAGGGCAGAGTCAGATTACAATCGTTGACCTGCTTTTAACTAAAAATCAGATTCTTTCCCTGGTACGCTAAGATGAAAAAAAATATTCTGACTTTTCTGGCATTTTTTCCGCTTTTTTTTGTTTCCTGTGCTTCTTCCTCTCTCAGAATTCCCGGAGAATCAAGGATTATCTTAAAAAATCTTGCCACTGAATATTACACAATTGCCGACGGATATCTTGAGATAAAAAATTACACTAAGGCTGCCCAGTATTATAAACTTGCGATGCGCAATGAAGATTTGTATCTTGCTGCTTTCTATAAACTTGCCCGCTCTTACGCCCTTGCAAAAGACTGGGAAAATGCCGACAAAACTTACCGTGAGCTTCTGGAACTTGACAGCGAAAATACAGTCTTGAAAACCAGCCTTGCATATATTACGGTTATGCGCGGTGAGCTTGATGACGGGATCCTTATGTACAAAAAACTGACAGAAGAAAACCCGTATGACGAAAATCTTCTTGAATCTTATGTTTCCCTTCTGATAAATGTCGGCCGTGGTGAAGATGCGGAAGAAAGTTTTTTTGTTCTGAAAGAAAAATTTCCTGACAACAAGCAGATTTCAACTTTCAGCCAGAGCCTTTCTGAAATTGTCGATAACTTTGATCCTGACAAAAAGAAGGAACAGACCGCGGAGGTAGAATCTGATAAGGCGCCCCTCGGAAAATCTCCCGATAAAAAATCTTGATGACCTTTTTTTTGTTTTACTGTAACATTCTTTTATGAAAAAAAATTCTGTCGTTATTTATAAAAATTCTCCTGCCCTTGTCGGAGAGCAGGATGGTGATAAATTCCTTGTGAACTGGTGTGTCAGCCGTGCGACCGCAACCGGAAAAAAAGCCGTTTATGCAAGCCAGAAAGTCCGGGAGAAAGACGTGCTTCTCCTGTGCGAAAACGAAGCTTCTTCTGTAGATTCTCTTCTGGCATTTGAGGATAAGGCTTTAGAGGACGGTTCAGAAGTAAAAAAACAAATAGCAGAAACTCACGAACTTTTATTGAGTGACGACGAAACTGCCGCGAGCGAACAGTCGTTTTCAGAAGTTGTTTCGCTTGTCCGGGGTGAGCTTAGGCCGGATGAAAGCTGGGGCGTTTACTGTGCACTGAAGAATTCTTTTGAATTTGAAGAAACTGTAAAAAACGGTCAGATTTTTTTTACTCCCAACAGCCTTGAAAAAATTGAGAATTTAAAAAATAAGGCTTACGAAAAAGAGCACGCTGAGGAAATCCGCGCCGCATTCATCGAAAGGCTTAAATCTAAAACTCTTCTCCCTGAAGACATAAAATTTATGGGAGACGTTGAGGCGCTTGCCCTTGGTACAACTGATAAAAGCAGGACAATGAAAGATGCCGGCTTAAAGGAGACTCCTGAAAAAGCACACAAGCTTCTGCTGGATACAAAAATCTGGGATATAACCAGAAATCCATATCCTATCCGGCTCGGACTGAGCGCAAAAAGTGCAGCTGTGGGTCTTGGAGTTCCTCCGGAGGAAGACAGAATTCGTGTTCCTGGTGTTTCTTATGCAATAGACAGCCCATGGTCAACGGATCCTGACGATGCGATTGCCTTTGATGGAGAATATCTTTGGGTTCATATTGCAGATCCGGCTTCTTTCGTGACTCCTGATTCTGAGATTGACCGGGTCGCACGCGGAAGGGGAGCAACCCTTTATCTTCCGGAGGGCGCTGCCAGAATGCTGAGCGAAGACTGCCTTGAAGACTATGCGCTGGGGCTTCGGGAAGAAAGCCGTGCTTTGAGTTTTAAAATCAAACTTGGAGAAAACTGCGAGCTTCTGGACTGTGAGGTTCTCAGGACTGTCGTTGACGTTAAGCGCCTTACTTACGAAGAGGCCGACAATCAGAAAGAAAGTCTGGAATTAAAGCCGCTTTTTGAAATTGCACGGAAAAATTTCGAAAGAAGATGCAGGGCCGGTGCCGTAAACATTAACATTCCTGAAGTGCACCTTACCGTCGATTCTGAAACAAAAGAAGTGAAATTTGAGGAAGTCCCGCATTTTGAGAGCGCTGAAGTTGTCCGTGAGGCGATGGTGCTTGCGGGGGAGGGCGCTGCAAAATTCGCATTCAAGAATAACATTCCTTTTCCGTTTATTTCGGCGGAAACTCCGGATATTCCAAAAGAACTGCCGGAAGGACTTGCCGGACAGTTCAGACTCAGGAAATGTATGCGCAAAAGAAATGTGAACGTAACTCCGGGAAGCCACGGCGGTCTTGGTGTCGGAATGTATTCGCAGGTGACTTCTCCTTTGCGCCGTTACGGGGATCTTCTCGGTCATGAGCAGCTTCGGGCTTTTCTGAAAGGTGAAAAACTGATTGATAAGGATACGATGCTCCTGCGTATGAGCGAGGGGGATGCGGCAATGCAGGCTTCGAAAAAAGCCGAGCGGAACAGCCGCACTCACTGGACGCTTGTTTATCTTTTAAGGCATCCTGACTGGACGGGAGAGGCTGTTTGTGTGGACAGACAGCCGGGACGAGCGCTGTATTTTATTCCGGAACTTGGAATGGAAACTGTAATTGGCGGGGAGGCTCCTGTTGATTTGAACGGAAAAGTAAGCCTTAAGGCCGGAAAAATAGACCTTCCGAATCTTGAGGTTGTTTTTACAATCCTCTGATGCTTTTCTGTTTGTGCAGATTTCAGGGATTCTATTGACAGATTTTCTGAAATCGGCTAATATACTGCTAACATTTTAATAGAAATATTTGAATGGACTCGCAAAAACGAGTCCATTTTTATTGTCGGAGCATTGATGGAATACATTCCTTTGGATTCTTATCCGCACTACACAGAATGTGAGAAAATCGTGAGCGGGCTTGGTTTTCATCTTGTTGAGCTTAAAATCTCTCCGCAGAACGGTGTCACTCAGATTCTTGCGACTATTACAGGGGCAGATTCGACTCAGAATATCGGAGTCAATGATTGCTCAAGGGTTCATAAAGTGCTTCTTCCGGCTCTCGAAGAGATGCTCGGAACGGACAACACTTATATGGAGCTTACTTCTCCGGGAATGGAGAGAAATATCAGAAATGCGGCTGAATTTCCGCTTTTTCTGGGACGGGAAATCCGTGTTTACGACAAGACGGTCACTGACTGGGTCGGCGGAGTTTTAAAATCTGCAGACGAAAAATCTCTGACCCTTGAAAATACAAAAGAAGACGGCTCTCAGGAGCAGAAAACGATTTCTTTTGAAGATATTGCAAAGGCAAAATTTATACATCTGTAAAAATATAATTTTTTTATCGAATAGGAGATAAAAGTATGTCAGAAATGGCAGATGCAATCCGTGAATTGACCCAGGAAAAAGGCTGTTCACTGGATTCCGTAAAACAGACAATCGAAAACACTTTGAGGGCGGCTTACAAAAGAACTTTTGGTACTGCCGATAACTGTGTGATTACTTTCGCTGATGATATGTCAGAAGTAACTGTTGCCTCACGAAAAGTAATCGTTGATACGGCTTACAATGCTGTTACTGAGATTGAGCTTGAGGATGCCCTCGAACTTTCTCCGGACTGCGAGCTCGGTGACGAAATCGACATCATCGTAGACCCGAAAACTTTCAACCGCTCGGCAGTTTCTGTCGGAAAACAGGAAACTCACAAAGGTTTGAGCGAGTCATTCAAAGACAAACTTTACAACGAATACAAGGATAAGGTCGGTGAGATTATCATCGGTTATTTCCAGCGTGAGTACAACGGCAATATCTATGTCGATCTCGGCAAAGTAGAGGGTGTTCTTCCTAAAAAATATCAGTCTCCTCGTGAGATTTATCAGAAAAATGACCGCATCAAGGCTTATGTCGTAGACTTAAAGCGAATTTCTTCAGGACTTCAGCTTGTACTCAGCCGTACGGATCCAAAATTCGTTCAGTCAATTCTTGAACTTGAAGTTCCAGAGATTCAGGACAAAACTGTCGAAATTAAAAAGATTGTCCGCGATGCAGGCTACCGCACAAAAATCGCAGTTTCTACTTCTAAAGAGGATATCGATCCGGTCGGCTCTTGTGTCGGACCAAAAGGTATGCGAATCCAGAACGTTATCCGTGAGCTTTACGGCGAAAAAATCGACGTTCTGCGCTATTCCGATGATCCTGCAGTATTCATCAAAAATGCACTTTCACCGGCAGAAGTTAACCGTGTCGTAATTCTTGACGACGAGAAGAAAACAGCCCTCGCAATTGTAAACGACGAGCAGTTCTCGGTTGCTATCGGTAAAAACGGTCAGAACGTACGCCTTGCAAACCGTCTGTGTGACTGGACTATCGACGTCAATACAGAAGAACAGGCTGCAAAACTTGATCTTAGCGAAATGGTCACAAGAAAGGCTGCTGAGCTCTTCAGCAACAATGCAGCTGTCGAGCCGGATGAAATCTCTGTCGTTGCAGATCTTCCGGGCGTTAACCAGGAAGTCGCTGCTAAACTTGCAGAAAATGGTTTCGATGACATCGAAAAATTCATTGATGCATACGAAAATGACCAGATTGGAGAAATCGAAGGCGTTACTGCTGACGACCTCGCAGAAGTCAACAAGATTATCCATGAAAATGTTGAATTTGTCGAAGATGAAGGTGCTGAATCTGAGACTGAAAATACAACCGAAGAAACTGCTGCCGAAGAGGAAGAAGAATACTTCTGTCCTGAATGCGGCGCAAAAATCACGCTTGATATGACAAAATGTCCGTCGTGCGGCGTTGAATTCGAATTTGAAGAGGACGAGGAATAATTAGAGGTAATATGGCGGAAGAAGAAGAGAAAAAACAGGCATTTGTTTTAAGAAAAAAAGAAAAGAAGCCGGAAACAACTGCGGAAAACGCAAAATCGGATTCTTCTCAACCGGCAAAAAAGAAGATTGTCATTAAAAAGAAGAACCCGGCGCAGGGGAACGGCGAAGGCAAACAGGACTCAACTCAGGAAGAAAAAGCCAGAAACGGCGTACATGTTGTCGTTAAAAAGCCGGTTCCTTCTTCCGCAAAACCTTCGTCTGAAAATGAGAAAACAAAATCTCAGGGCGAAACTCCGAAACCTCAGAAAACTTTCGAGCTTAATTCTGCCCGCCCGAACGTAAAGGCTGGAAATCTTTCCGGAAACCGTCAGGGCGGATACAACCGCGGCGGATACAATAACGGTCAGGGCGGTTACAACAACCGTGGCGGCTATGGCCAGAACGGTCAGCGTTCAGGCGGCTTTACTGGTGCTCAGGCACGCGAAGGCTATCAGAACCGTGAGCGCGACAATAACCGGCAGGGAGGCTTTAACCGCGGCGGCTTTAACGGGCAGGGCGGAAACAGGCCTCAGGGCGGATTCAACCGTGGCGGCTTTGGCCAGAATGGTCAGGGCGGTCAGGGACGACCAGGCTTTGGCGGAAACAGACCGGGATTTGGTGGTCAGGGCGGAAATCGTCCGGGCTTCGGTGGAAACCGACCGGGCTTTGGCGGCGGTCGTCCGATGGGCGGAGGTTTTGCTCCGGCTCCAATGCCTCTCCCGCAGGCTGGAAAAAAACAGTTTAAAGGCAAAAAACAGGTCTACGGACAGCGAAAAGATAAAGAAGAGCTTTTTGACGAGGAAGAACTCTACAAGAAGAAGCAGCAGACTCAGGCGAGCGTAGTTCCAAAGTCAATCGACATCATGGAAAGTATCTCGGTTTCTGATCTTGCGCGCAAGATGAACCTCAAGGCCGGTGACATCATCTCAAAACTCATGGGAATGGGCATGATGGTCACAATCAACCAGTCAATCGACAGTGATACGGCAACTCTTCTTGCCGCTGAATACGATTGTGAGGTACATCTCGTATCTCTTTACGATGAGACTGTCATCGAGCATGATGTCGGCGAAGAAGAAAATCTCCGTGTACGACCTCCGATCGTTACTGTCATGGGTCATGTCGACCACGGTAAAACGAAAACTCTCGACGCAATCCGAAAAACGAATGTTGTCGCTGGTGAGGCCGGCGGTATCACTCAGAAAATCGGTGCTTATCAGGTTCATACAGAAAAGGGAACTATCACATTCCTCGATACTCCTGGACACGAAGCGTTCACAATGATGCGTGCCCGTGGTGCACAGATTACCGATATCGTAGTTCTCGTCGTTGCGGCTGATGACGGCGTTATGCCTCAGACTCTTGAGGCTTTGAGCCACGCAAAGGACGCAAAAGTTCCTATCATCGTCGCTGTAAACAAAATTGATAAACCGGATGCAAATCCTGAGAATGTAATGACACAGCTCTCAAATCAGGGGCTTACTCCTGAGGAATGGGGTGGTGACACTCAGTATGTAAGAATTTCTGCTCTCAAAGGTCAGGGAATTGACGACCTTCTCGACGCAATCCTTCTTCAGGCAGAGGTTCTTGAGCTCAAGGCTCAGTACGATACCCGTGCAGAAGGAAAAGTCATCGAGTCACGCATTGATCAGGGACGAGGCGTTGTCGCTTCAGTCGTCGTTCAGAGCGGTACCCTTAAAATCGGTGATCCGTTCGTCGCAGGTATCTACTCAGGACGAGTACGAGCCATGTTCAACGACCGCGGAGAAAAAGTTACGGAAGCTTTTCCGAGTATGCCGGTTGAGGTTCTTGGCCTTGACGACATGCCGAACGCAGGAGACCCGATTCAGGTCACTGAAAGCGAGAAAGACGCACGCGCAATTTCTGCAAAACGACAGGAACTCAAACGCTTTGAGGCTGCTAAGGCTGTCAAGAAAATTAATCTTGATAACTTTGCTTCAACAATTCAGGCAAACGAAATCAACGAGCTTAAAGTTATCATCAAGGCTGACCTTCAGGGTAGTGCCGAGGCTCTCAAAACAAGCCTTGAAAAACTCTCAACTCCTGAAATCCGCCTCAATGTCATCCATTCTTCTGCAGGTGCAATCAACGAGTCAGATGTTACTCTGGCCGCTGCCGACGGAAACGCAATCCTCATCGGATTCAATGTCCGCCCGACTCCAAAAGCAAAACTGCTTGCAGATCAGGAAAAGGTCGATATCAGAAAATACAATGTCATCTACAAGTGTGTCGAAGAAATCACTCTTGCAATGGAAGGCATGCTCAAACCTGATACAAAAGAAGAAGTTACAGGTCAGCTCGAAGTTCGCAATACATTCCGTGTTCCGAAAGTCGGCGTTATCGCCGGTTGTTATGTCACTGAAGGTGTCGTCAAACGAACGAGCAGCGTAAACCTCATCCGCGACGGAATCGTCAAGTTTACGGGAAAAATCACATCCCTCAAACGCTTCAAGGACGATGCAAAAGAAGTTACCTACGGATTTGAGTGTGGTGTCGGTCTTGAGAACTGGCAGGACATTCAGGAAGGCGATATTCTCGAAGTCTTTGAATATGTTGAGATTGCCCGAAAACTCGGAGATTCAATCGCAAAAGAAAAAGAAGCCGCTGCCGCTAAAGCAGAGAATTCTGATTCTGATGCTGAATAAGCCGGAGGCCAAAAATGGGTGAATTCAGAATGTTAAAGCTTGGTGAGCAGATCCGTGAGGAAATCTCCAGGCTGATAATGCTCCAGAAAGTAAAAGACCCGCGTGTTTCGACTTTCCTTTCGATAAACCGTGTTGAGGTTGCGCGGGATCTTGCTTATGCAAAGGTCTATGTCTCGAGCTTTATGAACGAGTCGCAGGTTAAAAAAGGCGTTGAGGGACTGAACAGTGCCGCAGGCTTTATTCAGTCTTCAATCGCAAAAAAACTTTCGATTTATAAATTTCCACGTCTCACATTCGTAGAGGATATGAGCATAAAAGACGGTTTTGATATGGTGAATAAACTTAACCGTCTGGAAGAAGCTGAGAAAAAACTTGAGGAAGAAAAGAACGGAGAAATTAAAGACTCTGAAAATTCTTCTGATGAAGAGTAGATTTCTTAGATTTTTGGAAAAAAAAGGGATAGAAAGGGGAAAAGAAACCTTTTATAAAAAGGTTGCGTTTCCCCTTTTGTTTTAGGGAAGTGCTGATTAATGCTTCCTGTCAAAAGAGGTGAATTATGTATCCAAGAGTATTTTTAAATAAAAAAGAAGAAGCCGAGCTAAAACAGGGCTTTCCATGGGTTTTTGACAACGAGATTTCCCACGTAAAATATGACACTGAGGGCGGGCCAAAACAGACTTCCCTTTCTGAGTGCGAAGTCCTGGACGGAAGCGTAGTCGAGGTTTTTGCAAACGCAGGAGCCTTTCTGGGAAGTGGTGTCATCAACAAAAAGTCGAAAATCACAGTTCGTATGATTGGAAGAGAGCACGCCGACCAGATAATGGCAGATTCTCAAGCTTTTTATAATGAAAAGATTCAGGCGGCTTATGATTTGCGAAAACTTCATTACAATATTAAAGACTCATACCGCCTTGTTTACGGTGAGGCTGATTTTATCCCCGGTCTTATCGTTGAGCGATACTTTGACGTGAACAAAAATGTTTATCTTGTGATTCAGTTCTCCACATTGAGCTGCGAAGTTTTCAGAAAAGAGATTCTGCATGCACTCAGAAAAATCATCAAGCCGTACGGAATCTACGAGAAGAGCGATGCTCCCGGCCGTGAAAAGGAAGGTCTTTCTCTCCGCTGCTGCTGGGAAGGCGAAGTCCGAGAAGAAAAAATCGTAATCCGTGAGAACGATGTTTTGATTGAAGTAGATCTTGCGAACGGTCAGAAAACAGGGTACTTCCTTGACCAGAAAGATAACCGCCGGTATGTTGCTGGCCTTTGCGAAGGAAAGCGTGTCCTCGATACATTCACACACACAGGAGCGTTCGGCCTTAATGCGGTGAAGGGCGGTGCGAAAGAAGTCATTTCTGTTGACATTTCGCCTGAAGCCGTGGAGCTTGTTAACAAAAACATAGAACTGAACAAAGCCGGAAGCAAAATGAAGGCTGTATGTGCCGATGTGTTCGATCTTCTCAAAGAATACGAAAAGAACGGTGAAAAGTTCGACTTAATCGTTCTTGATCCTCCGGCATTTACCAAAACTGCCAAAAATATAGAAAAAGCTTACGGCGGCTACAAAGAAATCAACCTGCGGGCAATGCGTCTTCTTAATCCGAACGGAATTCTCGTAACATGCTCATGCTCATATTTCTTCGACTCTGAGCATTTCTACGGTATGGTGATGAAAGCCGCCGAAGACTCAAAAAAACGCGTTCAGGTTCTCGCAAAATTCGGTGCAGGCCCCGACCATCCTGTTTTGCTCGGCTATCCGAAATCAGAGTACCTAAAATGCGCGGTGTGCCGGGTTGTGTAGGCAGAATTTTTAGGACGGAAAATTTACAAAAAATCAGCTTTTTCTCTTGAATATCTTTTTTCTTTCAAGGCCGACGCACTTAAAATTGAGCGGAAAAAGTGATATAATAAGAAAAATCTTTTTATTGAAAAGAAAATTCTAATCAAAAGGAGGAAATGCAAAATGAAGCATTTCAAAATGATGGCTCTTGCCGCTTGTGCGGTATTTGCCTTTGGTTTTGCTGCTTGTTCTAGCGATGATGACAGCAATGACGGCGAAAAGGAATCGTCAGAGGCGAATGAAACCTCTTTCGTCGTTGGTTCGACGCTAAAGATTTCGGGCCTTGACTATACAGTCATAAGCAACACGGTTTCAGACAGTACATCAAGAGCTGCTACTGACAATATTATCGATGCCAGTCTTGTCGCAAACGAAAGAGCGAAAAAATATGCCCAGGACGTTTTTGGCAACAATGTATTGCTTATTCGCGTCGCGGGAAAAGTTTCTGTTCCACAAGGACAAAAGAAAAAATATCAAAAAGCCTACGATTCCGTTGTCCCAGAAACAATTCCAGAGGGCTTCCGTGAAACTGATTTTTTTACTTTCAACTCGAAGTCTGATGACGAGCATCTTTATTACTCGGATACATTTTTGGTTTTAGCGAGTGAGGATGTTGAAAAATCTGTTGGAACCATAAAGGTGCAATGGAATTCAAGTTACATAAAATCCTTTTCGGACGCAAAGGGAAATAAAAAGACATTCAGCAAAGTCTTGGAGGATTTTTCACCGGAGGTCATCAGGAATACAGTTCCGACAGAATTTAAGACATCTAAGGCTGACGGATATTTGCTGAGCACCATTACTACAGACAGCGACGGCAATCTGTCGAAGGAGCAGCATCCTGTAGAGGGATGCGGTTATTATTCAGAAAATAAAACAAAAAAGCCAAAACCGGCTGCGACTTTCCACACATATTGGAACAAAGATGGAAGCTGGAGCCAAATAGACATAGGTCTCTGTCCGATTTATGGCAGTGAGAATGCGTATTCTGGAGCGTTTTTGACAGTGAACAACAAAGGGAACTCATACAGTTACTATGTAAGAGGGCAGAGCGGAAAGACTAGCGAAAAGAGTTTTTCTTTCACAGACGGAAAATATGTTGGCAAGTCGTTGAACATCGCATACCTCACGGAATTGTCATATTCAACAGATGTAACGAAATACGACGACACAGGGCTTCCCTATACCGAAAAGAACAGAACCATTCCGATTGAGTTTGTCCAGAACGCCGACGGCACTGTAGACTTTGGAGAGTCCGTCTATGCTTGGTGCAGGGAATGGAAAAACACAATAATTGAAAAAAATTCAGACAAAGCCGCTGATTATGCAGAATGAGCGACAGGGGGCATTGCGAAAAAAAGCCGCAATGCTCCTGTTTTGTTTTACGAGCCTGTGAGAAAACTTAGAAAACATTTCATTCCTCAGTCTTTTAGAAAATATTTCCGCCCCTGTAAAATACAGGACTCTCAATCACGAAGGCGGAGAATGGATTGAAAAGTACCAAAAATTCTTGATTTTTCTTCCTGAGGATATGCCCGTTTTCGATTTTGAGGAATAAGGAAATAAACTCTTCTGTTTTATATTATTCCGATTTCAATACAGGTTCATCATTCTTTTGTGGATGGGATACATATCGGCAAGTTTGTTGATAGTTTACAAAATTATTTTTCCAGCTTCTAAAATTTTAAGCTGTTAAGTTAAATATTAAAGTATTGACTGTTGACACGGCAAGCGACTTGTGCGGAGGCCTAAGTTCGGCACTAACAATAGCAAGAGCAACTCCACTCTCTATGTTTGTTGTATCCGGGCTTTCAACTAAGGCAAGTGTAAGCGATTTTACAGACAGCTTTCCGAAATGGGGAGCTGCTTTTTTTTGCATTGTTGAAAAATGCGGGTGGCTGTGGTATATTTTAGGTGAAGGAGGCTGCAAGTTATGCCATTCGCAATTTTGGAAAAACAGATAAGTGCATTGCCTTATGAAGCCCAGCAGGAAGTAGTCCATTATGTAGGCTATTTATACTCGATTTATAACGCAAAAAAAAGAAATCCTTCAATCTCTGAGAAGATAAATGCTTTTATGAAAGCAAATCCTGATGCATTTGATGAATTTGAGCCAGTTCGCAACGCTGGTATAGAAGCAATAAGGGAGTTGACAAAGAATGATTCGTGGTGAAATCTGGTGGGTAGATTTCGGAATCCCGTTTGGTAGCGAGCCTGCTTTCCGCCGTCCTTCAATCATAGTTCAAAGTGATTCTTTTAATCAGACAGAGATGCATACGACGATTGTAATTCCTTTGACTTCAAATCTCAGACTTGCGGATTTTCCGGGAAATATGCAGCTTCCTGCTTCTGAAACCGGTCTTTCAAAGGACTCCGTGGCTGTTACTCCTCAGATTACTGTGATTGATAAATCTCGTCTGCTTGAAAAAGTCTCTGAACTTAATTCTGATACTATGTCAGAGTGTGCTGAAAATATACGACTTCTTTTGGATATTTAGTTTCTAAGAATCTGTTTTTAAGAGGACTTCATAATGTCATATAACTGTATTTTCGTAATCGGCCCAACCGCCGTGGGAAAAACCGCCATCGGTGTCCGTCTCGCCGACTGTTTCAACGGCGAGATTATCAGCGCAGATTCTCGTCAGGTTTACAAGGGGCTCGATATAGGCTCTGGAAAAGACTTAGCCGACTACACACTAAACGGAAAGCAAATTCCGTATCATCTTATTGATGTGTGCGACCTCAACCGGGAGTATAATCTTTTTGACTTTCAGGAAGATTTTTATTCAGCCTTCAAGGACATAACTTCCCGTGGGAAACTCCCGATTTGCGTCGGCGGAACAGGCATGTATGTTGATTCAATTCTTCACGAGTATGACATGATTCCTTTCACAGAAAAGCCTGGTGAGAGGGCAGAGCTTGAAACTAAGACCGAAGAAGAACTCAAGCAGATTCTCATAAACGAAAAAGAAAAACTCCACAACACTTCAGAATTCGGTGACAAAGAGCGGATGATAAAATCAATCCTCATAAACCGCTTCAATATTTCAGAAGAGTGCCGCCTTGCCCGGGAAAAACTCCGTGCTTCCCGCCCGCACCTGGAACCGCTCGTAATCGGAACGACCCTTGACCGCACTCTCGTTCGAAGCCGGATTGCAAAACGACTTTCCGACCGCATGGAAGAAGGCTTAATCGAAGAAGTTGAGAGGCTTCACGCAAACAAAAGCGAAAACGGAGCTGAATGGAGCCGACTTGAAGCCCTCGGTCTTGAATACCGTTTCGTAAGCGATTATCTTCAGGGAAAATACAAGTCAAAAGAAGAGATGAAAGACCTTCTTCAGCTTGCAATAGGTCAGTTTGCAAAACGGCAGGAAACCTGGTTCCGCTGCATGGAGAAAAAAGGCATAAAAATCCACTGGCTTCCCCAGGTCATGGATGTGGAAGAAAGGTTTCAAGAGGCTTGTAAAATTATTGAAGAAGCAGGCTTTTCGGGCGGCATTTGAGGTGAGAAGAGTGGCTGACAGAAAAGCGGAGTGCAAAAAAAAAGTTTGGGGCACTTTTAATTTTTCTGAAAAACTATAAAATAATCTTTATGAATTCATCCTTGACTTCTAAAATTGAGCCGAAGTTTGATTCCCTCACAGGAGTTTATGAACGGTCTGCTATAGAAGAGCTTGCAAAATCGCTTCTGGCTGAGAAGCATCCCTTTTCAGTTTTCCTGATTGACGGTGACAATTTTAAGAACGTTAACGACGGTTACGGTCACAAGGCCGGTGACTGCGTAATCAAATCAATCGCAGAGCAGATTAAGTCACTTTTTGACGGAATTGGATTTGTCGGGCGTTTCGGCGGAGATGAGTTTATGGTCGTAATGCCGGACATCGTTGAATACGATGCAGTCTGGGCTGTCTGTCACGATCTTCATGCAAAATTCGAGGAATTTTCCCCTTCTGAGTATCCTTCAATATTCATAACGATTACGGTCGGCCTTTCACGCTCACCGAAAGACGGCAGCACATACGACGAAATCTTTGCGAAAGCCGATAAGGCACTTTACCGGGGCAAGCAGAAGGGCAGAAACTGCTTTATCATCTATCTTGATGAAAAACACAGGGATATAAAGGTTCTTTCAAGTGATGCTCCTTCTGCAAATTCAATGCAGCATCACAACACGATTTTTGAAATTCTTTCCAGGTCTGACCAGCTCAGCCAGTCGATACCATGCCTTCTGAATTTTTTCACCACCAATCTTATGATTGACCATGTTGCAGTTCAGGGAAAAAGCGAAATCCTTTTTTCTGAGATTTATTCCCTTTCAAAGGCAAGAAAATTTTCTTTTGTTGATAATTCCCTCATTTCACTCAATATCAATCCTCAGACCGGTATGTTTTATGTGAATGAGACTGCACAGCTCTCAAAAGCGAATCAGGATACGCTGTTCAAAATTCTTGAAGAGCAGCAGATTTTAGCTTCGTGCTATGCAGAAATCTCTTACGCAGGAAGATTTTACGGTTATCTCAGGGCCGACACAACCCTCACTTTCAGAATATGGCAGCGGAGCGACATGGACCTTCTTCTCACTGCGGCAAAGGCAATAGCAATGGCGCTTTATTTCCAGCATAAAACACTCGAAGAATTGTAACGCTTTTTTTTCTTTCTTGACATCATTCCTTTATTAGTGTAGATTTATAATGAAAAATGTTTCTATAAATAGAATCTTCAAATTAAAAAATTAACTGGAGAAATTAAATGTCTGACAAAATTCCTTACAAAATCTATCTTTCTGAGAACGAGCTTCCAACCTCATGGTACAATGTCCGTGCCGATATGAAAAACAAGCCGGCTCCTCTTCTTAATCCTGGAACAGGAAAACCATGTACTGCGGAAGAACTTTCACATGTATTCTGCGATGAGCTTGTAAAACAGGAGCTCAACGATACCGACGCTTATATTCCGATTCCAAAAGAAATCCGTGAATTCTACAAGATGTACCGTCCGGCTCCTCTTGTTCGCGCTTACTGCCTCGAGAAAAAACTCGGTACTCCTGCAAAAATCTACTACAAATTCGAAGGAAACAACACGAGCGGAAGCCACAAGCTCAATTCCGCAATCGCACAGGCTTACTATGCAAAGGCACAGGGCTTAAAGGGCGTAACAACCGAGACCGGAGCAGGACAGTGGGGAACAGCCCTTTCAATGGCATGTTCTTACTTTGACCTTGACTGCCAGGTTTACATGGTAAAAGTTTCTTACGAGCAGAAGCCGTTCCGACGTGAAGTAATCCGCACTTACGGAGCAAAAATCACTCCTTCTCCGAGCGACACAACTGAAGTAGGACGCAAAATCCTCGCAGAATTCCCGGGAACCGGCGGAAGCCTTGGATGCGCAATTTCTGAAGCTGTCGAGGCTGCAACAAAACAGGAAGGCTACCGCTATGTTCTCGGAAGCGTCCTGAATCAGGTTCTCCTTCACCAGACTGTAATCGGTCTTGAAACAATGACCGCAATGGATAAATACGGAATCAAACCGGATGTAATCATCGGCTGTGCAGGCGGCGGTTCAAACCTTGGCGGACTCATTTCTCCATTCATGGGACGAAAGCTCCGCGGAGAAGCTGACTATGAGTTCATCGCAGTTGAGCCTGCAAGCTGTCCTTCACTCACTCGCGGAAGTTATGTCTACGACTTCTGCGACACGGGCCATGTATGTCCGCTTGCAAAAATGTACACGCTCGGAAGCGAGTTCATGCCGTCACCGAACCATGCGGGAGGACTCCGCTACCACGGAATGAGCTCAATCCTTTCTCAGCTTTACGATGACAAATTGATTGAAGCACGCTCTGTTGAACAGACTTCAGTATTTGCCGCTGCCCAGGAATTTGCCCGCGTTGAAGGAATCCTTCCGGCTCCGGAAAGCAGCCACGCAATCCGCGTTGCGATCGACGAGGCTCTCAAATGCAAGGAAACCGGCGAGGAAAAGACAATTCTCTTCGGTCTTACTGGAACCGGATACTTCGATATGTACGCTTACAAGGCTTTCAACGACGGAACGATGAGCGACTATATTCCGACAGACGCTGAGATTGCAGCAAGCCTTGCAAAGACTCCGAAAATCTAATGCTTGTTGATTTTCACACGCACATTGATCAATATTCAGAATCAGAGCTTGTCAGGGCGATAGACATTATTGCCGGCCATAGAATTCTTACGGTGGCGGCAAGCTGTGATTTTGACTCTTTTGAGAAAAATATAGAGATTGCCAGAAAGCCGGAAGTCAGAAATCTGATAATTCCGGCTTTCGGCGTCCATCCTTCATATTGCGATTTTCTGCCTGACAGTGAGGGCGAAATCGCTTCCGTTCTTGAACCTTACCTTCAAAAATCAGATATAATCGCTGAAATCGGACTGGATTTTTTCTGGGAAAAGAAAATCCCGCACAAAAAACAGGAAAAAATCTTTCTTTCATGTCTTGATCATGCGAACAGATATAAAAAAGTGGCGGTGATTCATACAAAAGGCGCTGAAAAACAAATTGCTGACATCTTAAAAGAGTTTCCGGATGTAAAGCCCGTGATTCACTGGTATGACGGAAGTGAAGAAATTTTTAAGACATATCTTGACCGCGGGTATTATGAAACTTTCGGCTGTGAGGTGCGCTATTCTTCGCATATTCAGAAATTGCTTTCAATAACTCCGGATGAACTGCTGCTTTCTGAGACTGACAATCCGACTGGGGAACCCTGGCTCTGCGGAATGCATAAAATACCACAAACTGATAATTCTCCGCTTCTTATAAAACGGGTGATTTGTGACATAGCAGAAGTGAAAAAAATATCTCATGAAGAGTGTGAGAAACTGATTGAAACAAATACGAGAAAAATTCTGAGATTTAAATCTTTCTGAGAGTTTCAATCGGCTTTTCTTTGCCTGCTTTTATGGCGGGCAGAACGCTTACTAAAAGTGAAAGAACAATCGTGCCTGCTGCAATCAATGCAATTTCTTTTGCGGGAATTATAACCGGTATGTTCTGAAGATAAAATGCTTCGTCCAGAAGATGAACCGTAACGTAGTTTGAAAGGTTTCCGTCTGTCACATAATAAAAAATCTTAAAGAAAAAGTTTACGACTGCTTCAATCGCTGTCATAAGGCTGCTGAAATGTACGGAAGCAAGAAGACCTGCCGGAAGACCGAAAAGAAGACCGAAAAAGCCCGTTACGCCTCCGGTTACGATAAAAGCGAGGGCAATTCCTTTCTGACTGGCACCGAGACTCTTTAAAATCGCTATTTCTTTTTTTCGTTCGATTACGAGCATTACAAGTGCACTTGAGATATTTACGGATGCAACAAGAACAATCAAAAACATGATGAATATGAGCATAATCTGAGTTGAGGCGAAATTTTCGTACTGTGCGGTGTTTAGGTCGTTCCAGCGGTAAAGCCTGCCAGAGGAAGACAAAAGGGGCGAGAGGGTTCTGTAAGTTTTCTCAAGGTCCACTGAAAAAGCGTCGTTCGTCTCAATTCCAAGGACAGCGGAAGCGGACGACGATGAGATGAGGGTGAAACCGGATTCAAGCGAGACGAAAAGCCAGAGAGCGTCAAGCTCCTGATAGCCAGAGGAGACAATCCCGCTCACTTTTAGGCTCGTTATTTTGGGGAGCGTTTTTCCGGAGGCGTTTTCTTTCGTCGTGATGAGCCTTATCGTGGAGCCCGCTTTTACGCCGAGATTTTCCGAAAGTTTTTTTCCGAGAACGCAGGTGTTTTTTGAAGAAAGGTCTGTGGTGCCGTCCAGAACCTCAAAAAGGTTTTTAAAAGACTCGTTTTTTTCAAAAATATCGTTTTCGACGGCACGGATTGAAGCGCCGAAACGGCCTTCTTTTGAGGAGACAAGTCCGATTCCCTGAAGCTCGGGAAATACATTTTTTACGTTGTCGTCGTACATTTTTATGCTTTCAGACAGATTTTTGAGACTGACGGCTGACTGTGAATATTCTGATGAAGGGTAGAGAACCAGCTGAATGTGTGAGGACGAAAGACCTATCATTCTGTCGGTGATTCCTTTTATCATTCCGTTTGAGACTGTGAGGACAACGACAAGCGGAACAAGGCTTATTCCGATGCAGACAAGGGCGCCGAAAAGTGATTTCCTTGCGTTTGATTTTTTTCCGGTTCTTGGGAAGAGAAGCCTTGAAGCAAAAAGAAGTGATGATTCCAGTGTCATTTTTTTAAGCCTTCTCTATAAAATCATGAAGTTCGAGAGCGCCTTTCTTTATCGAGTAGCACAGGTCGCCTTTTTTTGCAAGATTTATGTCGTGAGTAACCAGAATCAGAGTTTTTTTGTAGTTTGATGCCATTGAAAAAAGCAGTTCGCCAATCTTCCCGGCGTTTTCCGGGTCAAGGTTTCCTGTCGGTTCATCTGCAAGAATAAGCTGCGGGTCATTTATGAGGGAGCGCGCTACGGCGACTCTCTGACGCTCTCCGCCCGAAAGCTTTCCCGGAAGGTGATTGAGACGCTTTTCGAGGCCTACATCACAAAGAAGGGTTTTTGCCCGTTCCATGGCGGTTTTTTTAGGAACGCCTGCCATAAGGGCCGGAAGATATGTGTTTTCCAGTGCGGTAAAATCTTTTAAAAGATAGTGGAACTGAAAAATAAGCCCCAGAAAGTGCGTGCGGTATTCCGAGAGTTTTTTTTCTGTGAGATTGAAAAGATCGTATTCCCTGCATTTTATGGAGCCGTCTGTAGCGTTGTCGAGCCCTCCGATTATGTTGAGGAATGTACTTTTTCCGCTTCCGCTTTCGCCGACAATTGTGATTTTTTTGCCGGCCTCAATTTCGAGATTCAGATTTTTGAGAATCGTGAGGTTTTCGCCCTCAGATTTGTAAGTCTTTTCAAGATTTTTTATGTTTACGATTATGTCACTCATCTCTCATTACCTCAACGACTGTCAGTTTTAAAACTCCGCGGCTCGCAACAAAAGAAGCGAGGAGTGAGGAGCAGATTCCGAACAAAGTTATCATTATGACTTCTCCCGCAAAAATTTTCGGGGGAATGCTTGCATATAAAAGGAACATCGGGTTCTCCGTAACAAAATCCGCATTTGCCGGATTCGTAATCATGACGGAAAGCAGCGTGAAATAGTATGAGATTTTTGAGAGAACCATAAAAACTGTGTCGATGTTCAGGGTGAGGAAAAGTCCGAGAAGCATGCCTGGAACGGCTCCAAGGAAGCCGGTTAAGAAGCCCTGCATGACGAAGATTGACTGAATTTCCTTTTTTTTGCCGCCGAATGCGCTCAGAACTGATATTTCCTCACGTCTTTCATAAACCATTCGCCTCATTCCGTTGAAAATATTGATTGCGACGACGACGAAAATCAGAAAGACGAGGAACATCAGCATGTTTTTTTCGACCTGAAGTGCCCCGAAGAAAGAACGGTTGTAGCTTTTCCAGGACTCGCACTTAAGTGAAGGATAAGTTTTTTGAATCTTCTGGATTTCACGGTCGCAGTCGTTCTCGTTGAAAAGCTTGATTCCGTAAATGAGCTTCGCGTCTTTTCCGAAATATTTCTGACCATTCTCAAGACTGATGAAAGCGAAGGTTGAATTGATGTCGGCATAGCCTGTGTGAAAGATTCCTGTGACTGTGAAGATTCTGTCGCCTGAGAATAAATCAACGTCACTTCCGCCGGAAAGCGCGTAGAGATTAATTCGGCTTCCGGTTCTTGCTCCGGTTTTTCTGGCAAGGTCTGAGCCGATTACGATTTTGTTTTCTGTGAACTCGTCGTCAGTAAGGTCAAAGCTTCCTGAAATCATATTTACATATTTTTTAAAGAAAGAGTCATCCTCACGTACTGTGGCAGGAACTGCCTTTATCATTGCGGCAGCTTCACGGCCTGAAGTGCCGGTTACAAGCGACTGGGCTTCATAAAACGGTGTGACCGAGCGGATGGACTGTGATTCAGAAATATCGGAAAACAAAACATCGCCTTCCCCCTCCACACGGATATGATACGAAGAGATTTCCATTATTACATCGATGAAGCTGTGCTGAAAGCCGTTCATTACGCTTATGACCGTAATCAATGTCATGACGCCGAAACAGATTCCGAGGGTAGCGAGCGTTGTTGTGGCTCGTGATGCGCCTTTGCGGTCAACTTTTGCAAAACGCCTTGAGACGAAAAAAATCCATGAAAGTGCAGGTTTGATTTTCATTTTAGACTCACAATTATATTAAAAAGTAAGATTCGTTTCCATATTCTTAAAATTTCTGATATAATCCTGCCTATGAAAGAAATTAAGGCTGTTATTTTTGACATGGACGGCATTCTGCTTGATACTGAATCACTTTGTAAAATCTGCTGGAGAAGGGCGGCAAAAGAATATAATGTTCAGAATATAGACGAAATTTTTATGCAGTGCGTAGGGCGGAGCAGGGCTGATACGAAACGGCTTTTACAGAATTATCTTCCTTCCGAAAAAGAGGCGGGCGAGTTCCGGGAGCGGGCAGGAGAACTTTTTGATGAGGTCTGGCACGAAGAAGGTCTGAAAAAAATGCCTTTCGTCTCCGAGTGCCTTGAATCGCTCAAAAATGCGGGCTTCAGGCTTTCAGTTGCAAGTTCGACAAGGGCTGTAAAAGTCCATCCTCAGCTTGAGCAGGCCGGAATCCACGATTATTTTGAGACGATAACGACAGGTGACATGGTCGCTCATTCAAAGCCTGATCCGGAAATCTACTTAAAGGCGGCAGAATCCTTAAAACTTTCCCCTGAAGAATGCGTGGCAATCGAGGACAGCCCGAATGGTGTGCGTTCTGCGACAGCCGCAGGAATAAAATGCATCATGGTGCCTGACATGATTGCTCCGGATGACGAAATGAAAGAAAAAGCCTGGAAAATTTTTAAAAACCTCAAGGAGACGGCAGAATTTTTGTGCGCCCCGGAGAAAGCACTTTAATGAAAAACTCACTCCCGGTCTGCATTTTATTCCTTGTCGCTTGTTCCCTGTTTTTTTACGGCTGTGCTTCTTCTCCTTCCGAAAATGCTCCTTTGACTGAAACGGACGACACTGAAATCGTGCGGCTTGCCCCTGATGTAAGGCCTGAGATGCTTTCTGCGGGATTCTGGCTTTCACGCTCAAAAAAAACTCAGAAAGTGAAAATGACTCTTTCTGAGATTGCAGCCTTCAACCGTGCAAACGAAAAAATTCTTTTCCCGGGCTCGGATACTTATTACATATCATGCGACCTCAGAAAAAGCGATTCCGTGATGACATCCTCTGAGATAAAGCAGGATATGGCAAAATATTCAGAAAAAAATCCCTGGTACAAGAAGATTACCAGTAAAAAAGGTGAGAAAACCGTTCCCCTGACAAAAAAAGACTGGAAAAAGTTCAACGAGTCAATGAATGTTGCACCTCTTTCTGCAAAAAAAGATTTCCCTGTCAGAAAAGCGGTCTGCGTGAGAAGGAGCAATATCCGTCTTCTGCCGAACGAAGATTTTTATTCTGATGACGAAAATTACTGGTACGACGACATTCTCTCAAATTCCGGAATCCTCATGAATGAGCCGGTGCTTGTTCTCTGGGAAAGCCGGGACAAGTCTTATTTTTATGTGAAAACTTCTTTCTGTGCTGGCTGGGTGCCTTCTTCAGACATTGCCTTCTGTTCTGACGAGGAATTTGAAAGGCGTTTTGACTATCCGGAAAAAAATCAGAAAAGTTTTGTCGTCATAACTGAGGACAGGTATACCCTCCATGATGATTATGCAGTTTCCCTTGATAAAAAAAATTTTTCTTCTTCAAAAGATTTGTTTCTGGGCACGTTTCTTTTTACGGCTGACTGGAACGACGAGAGGTTTTCAGACATTTTCTCTGAGCGGGAGCCGTTCTCTTCGTATCTGGTCGAGATTCCATGTAAAAACGAGGACGGCACTCTGGGAGAAAACTATGCTGCCATTCCTGCAGGAGTCTGTTCTCCGGGACTTCTCCCTTATACCAGTGAGAACGTGCTGAACCTGGCTTTTAAAATGCTCGGGAACAGATACGGCTGGGGCGGAATGGCTTTGATGCGGGACTGCTCGGAATATCTCAAGGATATTTTCCGTTGTTTCGGTTTTAACTTTCCGAGAAACAGCCGTGCTCAGCTTTCAATGGCAGGAAAAACGCTTGATTTTAACAAAAAATCGCTTGATTCGAAAAAAGCCGCCCTTTCTTCCCTTGAGCCTGGAACTTTTCTCGGATTTCCGGGGCACGTTTTTATGTATCTGGGCACTGTAAACGGAAAAAATTATGTCCTCAGTGCGCTCGGTTCGTATTATAAAAAAGAAAAATCTGCAGATTCTTCTGAAGAATATACGCTCACAAAAATAAATGCGAATTCCGTGAGCATAAATACTGTGGATGAACTCAGAAAAACCGGAATCAGCTGGGCGGAAAACCTTACGAACGCAAAACTTCTGGAAAATGACGGAAAATTTGCGGATGACAGAATCGGCCTCAACCTGAAATGGAAGTTTTCTGATTTTTCAAAAATCAATTCCGGAAAAGCGGTTCTGTACAAGGCTGCATCAAACCGGAAAAACATAACCGTTGCCGTAAACGCGGGTCACGGAACGCGGGGCGGCGACAAAGAAAAGACGTTCTCTCATCCCGATAAAACCCCGAAAGTTACAGGCGGGACAAATGCGAAGGGGGCCGTCGAGTCAATCGCCGTGAGCGTGGGAATGACTTTTTCTGACGGAAAAAAAGAAGCCGACGTGACTTTGCGGTGCGCCCGCTTTCTGAAAAACCGTCTGTTAAAAAAAGGATATGACGTTCTGATGATTCGCGAGACTTCTGATGTTCAGCTGGATAATGTCGCCCGTACAGTGATTTCGAATAATTCTGCGGACATTCATATTGCCGTTCATTTTGATCAGGACGGTCAGAAAGAAGACAAAGGCTGTTTTTACTGCTCGATTCCTGAAGAACTGAAAATACTTCCGACCGTGAAAAATCACTGGAAAGAAAGTGAGCGGCTGGGAGGCTGCCTCATAACATCTCTCGAGAAAGCAGGCTTAAAAATCTTTAAGAACGGAAAATTTGAGACTGACCTTACCCAGACTTCTTTCAGCACGATTCCGACTGTGGACATTGAGCTTGGAAACCAGCACACAGACACTTCCACCGAAGGACTCAAAAGCAGGGCAGATGCGCTGTGCGAAGGTATCGAAAAATATTTTACTCAACAATGATATAAACTTTCTGGCTTGTAGAAATTCCGCTGGTATTGAAATTAAGCGTTACGGTGCTGTCTGTCGCAGTTCCGGCTTTCTGAAGGGTGATTCCGTAAGGCCGGAGAGTTACCTGAGAGCTGTAACCATAGAGAAGCGGACCGTCAAATTTATAGTAAGTGGTCGAATTCTTGCATTCAGAATAAGTTTCAGGGAGAGCTGAAGCAAGGTTCCACAAATCAATCTGTTCCAGAGAATAGCTGTAGCCGTTCAGGTTGAGTTCTGAACTTGAAGGACCTGCCTTAAAGCCATAATCATCGCTGCTCAAAACGCATGCTGCCGTATAATTTTTAAGCAGTTCCTCCATTGAAGCGGCTTCTGAGCCTGTGGAAGACAGTGCTTTTGTAATTGCTTTTTCATCAGTGTATGCGTTTGTTGCGATTTCGTGCAGAAGTGAAATTCCTCCGTTATTTCTTAAGAGCCATGCGCCGAATGCGTAGTTGTTTGAGTAAGAGTAATAGACTTCCGGGCTGCTTTCTTTGTATTCAAGGCCGACATCATAATAGTGGCGGTTGAAGAGCGGAAGTCGTGAGACCGGGGAGTCGTCTTCGCTGAAATCTGAGTCAAGTTCGCACAATGTTGAGTACATTATGTCCTCGCAGAGCATTGATTTCATTTCGTTGTAGGCGGTTCCTGTCTGGAGACCGTTTTCCATTGATTTTACTCCGAAGTCAATCATGTGCTGGAATTCATGGGCGAGGGTAGAGTATACCGTGCTTGTGTAGGCGACGGCATAGTAGGCATCCACATAGAAATATTTTCCTTTGTTTGAGTATTTGTAGACTGAGCTTGGATTTGAGAGATAGAAATAGTCCTTGGCATAGAAATATCCGACGACGCTTCCTGAGTTCGTGCCGTTCGAGTAGTCTTTTCCGATGTCATAAATCACGATGTTCACGATTTCGCCGGTCTCTGAGTAGTCGCTCATTGCGATTTGTGAGGAAAGACTTGTGTTTGATGAAAGATAGTTTGATTCTTCTCCGAAAACATTGCGGATTTTTAAGTACATTGAGTCAAAATTTGATGCGATTTTTTCTGCGATTTCAGAATTGATTTTTTCACCGCTCGCAGATGATGAAGTCCAGTTGTCGCTTACGACCCAGACATAGCAGTATTCGCCGAGGGCACGGAGGGTTGCAGTTTCGGCCGCAAAAGTCGAGATGTCTTCATCCTGATCGATGTAGATTGAGCGGGTCGCAGTTCCGACATCACTTTCTGTATAGACCGTCGGAGTTACTTTTGTGATTGAAGAACTTAGAGAGCGGGAATATGACTCTTCGATTTGAGGAAGATTCTGATTTAAAGAGAGCGAGACGCAGTGACGGGGACCTGTTTTTCCGCCGGATGAGGAAGTTCCCGAAGAAGAACCTGAAGAAGAAGTGGTTGAGCTTGTATCGCCTGAAGAAAGGGAAATGCCTGTCCCGCCCGTGATATAGCGTGTGTAAGAAGAAGAGATTGCCGTGTCGGTAGGATTTGTTTTTGTGAGGTAGATTGTTTGTCCGCTTGTAAGTCCTTCGAGCGTGACGCTGGCTGTTGATGAAGAAACCTCGAAGATGTTTGCAGAATCAGTGACGGTGAATGTTTCGCTTGTGCCTGATGAAGCCGTTGTCGTTGTTCCGGATGAAGATGTAGAAGTTCCTGAAGTTTTCCCGGTGTTTGCGCCGTTTCCTGAAGTTGAAGTTGTGGAACCTGAAGATTCTGATTCACTGGTTGAAATCTGGTTGTCGCAGGCTGTAAAAATAAAGACCAGTGTGATGATTAAAAAAATTGTCTTTTTCATAAAAATGCCCCCGTTTCATTAATTTTTCAAAAAATTATAAATCGAAGCGGGGAATGGTGCTTGTGATGAGCGTTAGAAGATGCTAAGAGAATTTTTAAGGATTGCAGAAAAGGGATGACAACTGAAGTGTACTTCATTAAACACTTCAAAAAGTCATCCCTTTTTTTGGTTCGTCTTTCAACTTTCCGTTTTCCGTTTACAAAATGTATACTCCCTTTGTGTCGAAGTTGAGCGAGGCTTTTTCACCTGCCTCGTAGACTTTTCGGCCGAGCGGGTTGTAGTCGGTGATGTTGACATTCTTTCCGCCGACATCCACCTGATAGTACTGATAGCTTCCCATGAAGGTGCTGAATGTTACGGTTCCGTTAAGAATTCCTGTGTCGGAGAGTGTGACATTCTCTGGTCTGAGAACGAGAGAGCAATCTGAACCTGCCGGAATATTTGCGTAGTTGAGAACTTCAATCTGACTTCCCGCTACTGTGATTTTTGCGGTCTCTCCGCTGGTCTCGTCTACTTTTGCGTCGAGAAAGTTTGCCTCACCGATGAAGTCTGCTACGAACTTGTTCTTCGGGCGGTAGTAGATTTCGCGCGGGGTGCCGATTTGCTCGACTTTTCCCTTGCTCATGATGATAATCTGGTCTGAAATACTCATGGCCTCGCTCTGGTCGTGGGTGACATAGATCGCCGTGATTCCAACTTTCTGCTGAATCTTTCGGATTTCGGTGCGCATGGTGACACGGAGCTTTGCGTCCAGGTTTGAGAGAGGTTCGTCAAAAAGAAGGACTCCCGGCTCCATTACGAGCGCTCGTGCAAGGGCTACTCGCTGCTGCTGACCTCCTGAAAGCTGGTTTGTCATGCGGCCTTCCATTCCCTCCATTTCGACGAGCTTCAGGATATTCATGACTTTTTCGTGAATCACTTCTTTTGGAAGCTTTCGGATTTTGAGACCGTAAGCAACATTGTCAAAGACATTGTAGTGTGGTAAAAGGGCGTAGCTCTGGAAAACCATAGCCGTGTCTCGCTTGTTAGGCGGAAGAGCGTTGATTGCCTCGCCTCCAAGATAGATTTCGCCTTCGTCCGGGCTTTCGAATCCCGCAATCATACGTAATGTCGTTGTCTTTCCACAGCCGGAAGGACCCAGCAAAGTGACGAAGGTTCCCGGCTTGATGTCGAGGGTTGTGTCTTTTACGGCGTAAAAGTCCTTGCCTGTCTTCGGATCCTGATAGATTTTAGATATATGGTCAAGGCGAACGCCTTTTTTTTCATTCATAATTTTTTCCTCCAAGTTTATCCACAGATTTGCACAGATTTAGGCCGTGGGCTAGGTAGGGAGCGACCCCGCAAGCGGGGGCAAAACCTGTGAGACAGGTTTTGAGCGAGTGCGGAAACCCACCTTCCTTGTTTTGCTTTCATGGGCTAGGGATTGGAGTGGCGCGTAGCGTTGCCGTAGGCAATGAAGCGATAGCGGAACCACGCAAAGCCCGACCCTCAAAAGCAAATTAATTGTACACTATAGCGCGCCATGGAGGGCGCGTTCTTAAAAAGACAAAAAAATCCGCGACAACTCGAAGAGTTGTCGTTACGACATGGATGTCGAGGGTAGCCCCCTAAAAACTCATTCTTTTATTTTTCTGCTCGTTCCGAAGAAGCGGATTCCAAGTTTCATCAGAAGAACCGCCCCGTAAGTTATGAGAATGAGCACCGTTGCGTAGGCACAGGCGATACCGTAGCTTCCTTTTTCGGCCTGCTCGTTAATCTGGCAGGTGATGAGAAGATAATCCGGCGTGACAAGCAGGATGATTGCCGAAATTGCCGTGATTGAGCGGACAAAAGCCGTTACAAGACCCGAGAAGAAGGAGTCCCGGATTAGAGGCAGGGTGACCGTCATAAAGACCCTTGCACTTCCGGCACCCATATCGTAGGCGCTTTCTTCGATTGATTTGTCGATCTGTCGCAGGGCAGAGATTCCGCTTCGGGTTCCTGTTGGCAGCGAGCGCACGATAAAGACGATGATAAGAATGAGACCCGTTCCGTAGAGGCTGGACATAACGCCCGTGCGGAAGAGTCCGTTTGCGTATCCCCGTATATAGCCGATACCAAGAACTGTTCCCGGAACCGCCATTGCGAGCATCGAGACGAATTCGATGAAGCCCTTTGACTTGAACTTCTTTTTGACGACCAGATAAGAGATGACCATCGAGAGAAGGGCTGTGAGCGGAGCGGCAATCAGGGACAGGACAAAAGAGTCCTTGAAAGCCTTGATTCCGCTCGTTCGGAGCATATAGTCGAACCACTTGAAAGTGAGGGCGTAATTCCTTCCCCAGAGTTTGAAGAGGGCACCGAACGGAACCATAATATATAGAAGAAGAACGAAAATGCTTGCGGCACCACAAAGGACTGAGAGCGGAATGCGTACGCTGGTGTCGGTAATCAACATTCGCGCACGGCTTGCCTTTCCTGTGAGGGTGGCGGCTGTCTTTTTTTCTAGATAGTATTTCTGAATCAGGAAGAGGACTACGGTGAGCGACAAAAGGACGACCGACATGGCGGCGGCACCTGTTGCATCGTAGGCTCCTGTTACCTGCAGGTAGATTGTGGTGGCCAGGGTGTCGTAGTTTCCTCCGATGAGCATATGGTTTGCGAAGTCAGCTACAGATTCGATGAATGTGACCAGAAAAGCGTTTCCAAGTCCCGGAAGAAGAAGCGGGAATGTGACGCTCGAAAAGACCTTCCAGCGGCTCGCACCCATATCACGGGCAGCTTCCTCCAGGGAAGGGTCGATGTTCTTTAAAAGACCCGTGAGCATGAGATAGCAGACCGGGAAGAATGTGAGAATCTGGACGATTGCGATTCCTTTTAAGCCGTAAACATTCGAGTCATTGATATGAAGCAATGTTCGGGTGATGATTCCGCTTCGTCCGAAAAGCATAATCATCGAAAGGGAAAGAACGAAAGGCGGGGAAACGATAGGCAGCATTGAGACCAGCCTGAAAAGCCCCGTGAGAACCTTTGTCTTTAATTTTACATATACCTCGACATAGGCGAACAAAAGACCTACAGCCGTGGAAATAATGCCTGTGATGAAACCCAGCGTCAGGGTGTTGGTGAAGGCCGTCCTGAAGCGGGACATGCTCAGGATTCGTTTGAATACTCCAATCGTGACCTTTCCGTCCGAGACGAGACTGTCCAAAAGAACCATGAGAAGCGGATAAAGAATAAAGAGCGCAAGGAAGACAAGAAGAAGACCAATCATGCTGATAAGAACCGGATCTGCAAAAAACTTCTTCCTGTCCAGCGCCCGCCCTTGATTTTTATATTCCATATATTTTCCTTATATGTTCTTGTAAAACAGAAAACGGGGCACTAATTGTGCCCCTTGTTCAGTTATTTCGTCTTGAACCTGTCGTCTGCTGCGCTTTCGAGTGCTTTAAAGAAGTCCTCGACATATTTTGCGCTGTTCTTCTTTGCGTCCTCGAAGTCGTACTTGATTGTGTTGTTCATATCAAGGCCGAACTGTGCGGCTTCTTTTGGCTGTGTGGCATTGCTCAGAACGAGGAACTGGTATGAGCCTGCGTCCTTTGCCTGGTCTACGCAGTCCGGGGAAAGAGCGTACTCAATCCAGAGTTTTGCTGCGTTCGGGTGCTTAGCTCCCTTGAAGATTGCTGTAGCTCCGACCTCGAATGAAGTTCCGTCAGAAGGAACGATGAGACCGATGTTGTCGTATCCTTTGAGAATCTGGTAGATACCGTCGTGGAGAAAACCTACGCCGATTACACACTCATGAGGACCGACCATCTTTGATGGGCCTGAGCCAGATTTTGTGTACTGTGCGATGTTCTTGTCGAGAGCCTTGAAGTATTCCATTGCAGCATCATGGCCTTTCATCTGAATCATTGTGTTGATTACGAGTTTAGCTGTTCCCGCTGTGTTCGGGTTTGAGAGCATGATAAGGCCCTTGTATTCTGGTTTGAGAAGGTCGTCCCATGATTTTGGAGCTTCGAGACCGCGGTTTTTAAGTTCTTCCTGATCAACCATGAAACCGAGGATTCCCTTGTAGATGCCGTACCAGCAGTTTGTTGCGTCCTTGTAGTCCGTGCTGATGAGGTTCTTTGCGTTCTTAGCGTCGTATGACTCAAGAAGACCTTTGGCTACAGCCTCGTTGTAAGGGTCTGTTGTACCGCCGAACCAGACATCTGCTGAAGGATTTCCGTTTTCTTCTGAAATTTTAGTGAAAACTTCGGATGTAGAAAGACGCTGATACTTTGTCTGGATTCCGTACAATGCTTCGAATTTTTTTACTGCGGCAGAAAGATATTCTTCCTCGCATGAACCGTAAACTGTGAGGGAACCTTCGGCTTTTGCAGCTTCGATGAGAGCATCGAATTCTCCGCCGGAAGAAGCCTGCGTCGTGTTTGCGGCTTTTTTGTTACAAGATGCAAAAGCGAATACCATTGCAAGACCAGCAACTACAGATATAACTCGTTTCATATTTCCTCCACACACTCTTTTTAGAATGTTGAAACTTGATATTGTTTATATTGTAAGCCCGAGTTTCATATCTTGCAAATTTATTTTGAGGCCTTCTTCCGGACTTTCTGACGGGTTTCGCTGTAAATAATTGTTATTTGCTGGAGAATTCCGGGGCGGCTTCGTTGGAAACTGGCGTGTTTCGTCGTAGATTGTTGTTCTTTCTGCGTTTTTACCGGACTATTTTCAATTCGAAAGAACTGGCACGGAAACTGCATTTTAAGGAATACAAATCAGGAGGAATTATGTGCCAGGTAAATATCGACGAACTGCCACAAAAAATTAAGGAAGACAAGATGTCAATTGAAGAAGGCGTGAATATCGTCTGGGGAGAGGTCTATACACATCCGTATAAATACGGACTGTATTATTTTTCAGAAGATCAGAAAAGTGACTTTCTGCTTGAAATAAGGCCGAAATTCTCAAAACTTTTTTTCGATTTTGAACCCGGTAGATTCACGTTCACGCAGTTTCTGTTCGTAAAAATCTCAAATTATAAAATGCCCTTTCTAAGAACTCAGATGGATAATGAAACAAAAAGAAAAACCATTGACAGTATTCTGATGGCAAAAACAGAGGAAGATTATCATAAATATGCAGAAAGCTTTGCGCCATTTCTTGATGAGTATGAAAATACTGAGAGGTGTGAAGAAAAACTGATAAAAATATCCGACGTCATAAATAAGCCCGAAGAAAAATGCGGGGACAGACACAGAAAAATAGCAGAACTGACAACCCTGATTCTGACGCTGAAGGCATGCCGGGATGTGGATGATGATACTGTGTGTGCCGTGAGTGATTTTACGGATGTCGGAATGGAGTCGCTTTACGAAGAAATCTTCAATATGAAAAAAGCGATGACCCGCAGGGAGGATAACAGCCTTAAAATCGTCACAAAAAGAAACAATGCGTATTACTTTCACAGAAAATATCTTCAGGAGATGCTTGCACCAGCGACAAGCGAAGTAAAAAAAGAGCAGCTTCGCACTAAATATGATACAAGAACAAGAAGATGGGGAGAAATAAATCAGGAACTGCTTGAGCGAAAAAACTGTCCGTCGAATGCGGATGTGGCAAAAGTAATCGGCATAAAGCCCAGGATGGTCTCGTTCTATATAAATAAAGCAAGAAATGAAAAAGGTCTTTCAGAAATTCAGAAAATCCTCCAGGAGAAAATGAATCAGAAGAATGAGGGGCGTAGTGAATAACATGTCTGACTGGTGCCGGACATGTGATGCGATTATTCTTTACTTTGCGTTGTAGACTTGAAAAAGTCTATCCGTTATGATTATTCAGAAAATTTTATTTTGAGGAAAATATGAAAAAGAAATTGTACCTGGCTTCCGGAAATGAGCATAAACGAAAAGAGATGCAGGAAATTCTTCCTGAATACGAAATCAGAATTCCTTCTGATGACGGCCTTCAATTTAATGCTATTGAAGACGGAAAGACATTTTTCGAAAACAGCCTTATAAAAGCTCGCGAGCTCTGGAATCTTGTTCACGAGCCTGTAATTGCCGACGATTCCGGTTTGTGCGTTGAGGCCCTTGGCGGAGAACCCGGAATCTATACATCCCGCTATGCAGGACCTGATTTTATGCACGGAAAACCTGACGGCTCAAAAATTTCACAGGAAGAGCAGAACCGGCTTTTGATAGAGCAGCTGAACTCAACCGGCTCTCAGAACCGGAAATGCCATTATACCTGCGCAATGGTGCTTCTTCTTAATCCCGACAGATTTTTTGTTGCCAATGAGACCTTTGAGGGCGAACTTATAAAATCCATCGATGACCAGGCTGGCAGCGGAGGTTTCGGATACGACCCGATTGTTTTCCTTCCGGAATACGGAAAAACTGTTGCAGAAATAAGTGCTGAAGAAAAAAATAGAATCTCGCACAGGGGAAAAGCCGTGCGGGCCGTTCAGAAAATCCTTAACTCTTTGACTTTTTGAGCTTTTTGACCTCGATGATGAACTCATCGAGGTTCTCAAAATTCCTGTAAACTGAGGCAAAGCGGATGTAGGCAACTTTATCAACGTCATGCAGCCTCTCGAGAATGATTTCTCCGAGGTCTGCGGTTGAAATTTCGCGGCTGCTTCTTCCTTTCATGATTGCGGCATCTTCAATATCGTTGATGATATTTTCTTTTGTGTTAGATGAAACAGGTCGCTTTTCAAGAGCCCGCTCAATTCCTTTTTCGATTTTTGCCCTGTCAAAGGGTTGACGCCTGCCGTCTCTTTTTACGACCATAAACGGCTTTTCTTCGATTCTTTCATAACTCGTGAATCTCATTTCACAGCTGACACATTCGCGTCTGCGGCGGATTGTTTCACCGTTTGCCATTGTCCGGGATTCTATTACTTTGTCATCAAGGCTTCCGCAATAAGGACAGCGCATTTTTTTGCCTCCGAAATCGGTTTCTGCTGAATTTTACAGACTTCTGTTTTTAATTGCAAGGGATTTTTCATTTTTGCAGCATAAGGTGATCTGTCAATTGTATAAAAATTTTTAGAAATATGTTAAACTCTCCTGAATTAAGGGAAGTGATGATTCTTCCCTGGAAAACAGGTGACGCTATGGATTTATTTGAAAATGCCCGCATTTCAGAACTTGAAACTTTGATAAAAAAATATCAGGACTCTTACTACAACGGCGAGGGTGAAATTTCCGATGCTGAGTTTGACAAGCTCTGGGATGAACTCAAAGCCCTTGACCCCTCAAATCCTGTCTTACAGCGGGTCGGGGCGGACTCAGGAAACTTTGCGAAAATACGCCATATAATGCCTATGGGAAGTCAGGAAAAGGCTGCGAACCCGGAGCAGTTCCTTGCGTGGGCGAAAACTCATGCTTACGACGAATATCTTGTCGAGTACAAGCTTGACGGAGCTTCTCTGGAACTTCAGTATTCAAAAGGCGAGCTTGTTCGGGCTGTCACCCGGGGCGACGGAACAATCGGTGACGACATCACCGCAAACGCCAGAAAAATGCAGGGTGTGAAAATCGCTCTCTACGACTCAGATAACAACAAAATCGACTTTACAGGGGCAATTCGTGGCGAAGTCATTATGACCCATACGGTGCACGAAAAATTCTACGCTGACAAAGCAAACTGCCGTAACGCCGCAAACGGTCTTATGAAGCGCAAGGACGGAAGCGGAAGCGAAAATCTCTGCCTTATGACTTACGATGCCCTTGCCACCGAAGGAAATAGCCCTTTTGGTGACGAAGAAGAAAAAATCAACTGGCTCAAATCCTGCGGTTTTAACACATCTCCTTTGAGAATCTGTAAAAATCCTGACGAAGTGATTGAATACCGTGCCGAAGTCATGGAAATCCGTAAAACTCTGGACTATGACATCGACGGGCTTGTTATAAAAGAAAGACGGATTGACCTTGCCGACGCAAGCCGTGCCCGCCCGGACAGGCAGATTGCCTTTAAATTCTCTCTTGAAGAAGCCGTGACCACTCTGCGTGAGGTTGAGTGGAGCGAATCGGGAGCGACATACACACCAGTCGCCATTTTTGATGAGGTTCAGCTCAACGGAACGACTGTTCAGCGTGCAAGCCTCGCAAATCCCGACACAATGAGGGCGCTCGGAGTCAAAATCGGAAGCCGTGTCGTCGTCGTAAAGCGGGGCGAAATTATCCCGAAAATCGAAAGCGTTCTCAACGAAGAAGAAGGACAGGTCACGAGTGCGATTGTTTTCCCAAAAAAGTGCGCTGTTTGCGGAAGCGTGCTTTGCGACGAGGGAAGCCGTCTTTACTGCCCCAACAAAAATTGCGAGAAGAGGGTTCTTCATCAGCTTCAGAAATGGGTTAGCGTGGTTGAAATCCGTGACTTTGGCGACACTTTACTCCGTGAACTTTTCAAAAACAAGGAAGTCACTTCGATTTCTGACATTTATAAGCTTACAGCGGAAAAGCTTGTTCCTTATTTCTTGAACGAGGAGTCAATCGAAAGCCAGAAAGATTCTCTCGGCGCAAAAAAAGTCTATGAGAGCATTCAGTCTCACAGAAAAATGAGCCTTGCTGTTTTTATCGGCGGTTTCGACATCGAAGGAATCGGTGAGACCATGGTTCAAAAGCTGATTGATGCAGGCTTCAACTCGCTCGAAAAGCTTCTGTCGGCTACCGAAGAAGAGATTGCGGGCGTTTACGGATTTGCCGAAATCACCGCAAAGATTTTTGCAGAGGGCCTGGCTGAGAATAAAGAAGAAATGCTCTCGCTCACACAGTCGGGCACGATTCAGCTTGAAGAAATTGGCGGTGGAGCACTTACAGGAAAAACATTCTGCTTCACAGGCGAGCTTAAAACGATGAAAAGGGCTGACGCAGAGGCTATGGTCAAAAAAGCGGGCGGAAGCTGTAAATCAAGCGTAACAAAAGATTTGAGCTACCTCGTAACAAACGACACCACAAGCGGCTCAAGCAAGAATCAGAAAGCGTCAAAATTCGGCATTCCAATCATCAACGAAGAAGAATTTCTCAAAATGGTGCAATAATTTAACAGAATTTAAAAAAAATTTGATTTTTCGAAAAACCGCACGAGGCTTTACAGGGAATGCTGATTCCTCCGATGATTTGACTGTAATCGTGTTGCAGAAAAAATAATAATTTCATAAACTACCCCAGTAAAATTTATGAAATTAATTAATCCTATTGAACTTTTTGGAAATTCTCTATGCTCGGTTCAGAATCCGTCGGCTTATACCGGAGGAGAATTCGGGCAGATTGTAAAAAATCACGCAGAAAACGACAGCCTTTTTAATTTCTGTGTCGCTTTTCCTGATGTCTACACAATCGGAATGGCGAATCAGGCTATAAAAATCATCTATAACGGCCTCAACAAAAAAGAAAATGTCCGCTGTGAGCGGGTTTTTGCGGTCGAGACTGACTTTGAAGATTTGCTCAAAAAATTCGACGCTCCTTTGTACACGCTTGAGACCGGAATGCCATTGAATGAACTCGACATGATTGGTTTTTCAATCGGCTACGAGCTTGGAATCACAGGCGCACTTTCGATTCTGGATTTGGGGCGGGTCCCTCTTTTAAAAAAGGACAGGGGAGAGAATGACCCTATTGTGATTGCGGGTGGCTGTGGCTCTACGAATCCGGCTCCTTTCTCAGACTTTTTTGACGCTGTTTTCATAGGTGAGGCTGAGGGCGGAATGTTCGACCTTATCGAAGAATGTGCCGAACTTAAAAAAAATGGTACGACCCGTAGCGAGATTCTTGCTCATTTTGCGAATCATCCAAGCGTCTGGACAGAAAATATGAGCGAGGAGACGACAGGTCACAGCGTTGCCCGCCGGGCTGTCTGGGCTGATTTTGGAAAAGTGCCTTCTGTTGAATCATTTATGCCGCTTCCGAATGTAAAGCCTGTTCAGGATCATGGAGTCGTCGAGATTATGCGTGGTTGCCCGAACGGATGCCGTTTCTGTCATGCTGGAGTTTATTACCGTCCTCAGCGTGCGAAGGAAAAACAGCTGATTTTTGATGATGTCGATAAGCTCGTTAATATGGCGGGCTATCGTGAAATTTCTTTAACATCGCTTTCGAGCGCAGATTATCCTGACATCGAGAATCTTCTTGATGATTTGAACGCAAAATACAAAAGTCAGAATGTCTCTTTCCAGCTTCCATCGCTAAAAGTGAACAGTTTTTCTCTTCCTCTGCTTGAAAAATTGTCTGAGGTTCGTAAATCCGGCCTTACTTTTGCCGTCGAGACCCCTGAAGAAGCATGGCAGCTCCGTCTCAACAAAGAGGTTTATGCCCAGCACCTTGTCGATGTCATCCTTGACGCAAAAAAACGAGGCTGGAACAAGGCAAAATTCTATTTTATGGTCGGTCTTCCTTTCCCTGAGACAGAAGAGCTTACAGAAGAAAAGGCAATCGTTGACTTTTTGATAGACTTACAGAACAAAACACGCATTCAGTGTAATGTCAATGTCGGAACTTTTATTCCAAAGCCACACACAGCCTACCAGTGGGTGCGTCAGATTTCGCCAGAAGAAAGCGACAGAAAACTTTCTTATATCCGAGAGCATCTTCCGAGGGGAAAATTCCATGTCGGAACCCATGATATTAACACTTCCTATCTCGAAGGACTTCTTTCAAGGGGCGACAAGCGGGCAGGGAAGGTCATTCTTTCGGCGTATAAAAAGGGTGCCCGGCTTGACGCATGGGAGAATCACCTCAAAGAAAACCAGAAATACTGGGAAGAAGCGTTTAACGAAGCCGGTTATGATGTAAAAGAATCGATTCTCCGGGAGCGAGATAAGGACGAGGTATTGCCGTGGGATAATGTTTCTCTCGGAGTTGCTAAAAATTTCTATAAAAAAGAATGGGAAAAGCACGAAAAAGAAGAACTGACGGCGAAATGTGCCCCGAACTGCGACCACAGGTGCGGTGTCTGTAACGACAAGGCAAGCGTCAATATCGACAATAAGCCTGACGCTGTACAGAAAGACAGTCAGAATCAGAACAAGACTGTTTATCCTGAGTGGAATATCCCTGTCATGTACCGTGTGATTTTCGAATTCACAAAGAAAAACGGCGGAGAATACATCTCTCATCTCTCGCAGGTAGAATTCTTTAACCGGGCTTTTTTAAAATGCAATCTTCCTGTCATCTACACGACGGGCTTCAATCCGCTTCCACGCCTTGAATTTGCATCAACCTTGTCGCTCGGAATCTCTTCTGATGCTGAGATTGCGTCAACCGTTCTTTACGAGGATACGAGCGAAAAGGACTTCATCGAGGCTTTGAACCGCCATCTCCCTGAATCTATCCAGATTCAAAAAGCGTACATTTTCCCGGTTACAAACCAGCGCCGGCGTGAGTCTCTGAGCACGGGCTTGTGGGGAAATGTGTATGAATATACTTTCAAATGTACGGGTGAAGAAGTGAAGGGCTTTTTTGCTTCTGAAGCCGCAAAGCCTTTCATTTCAGAAGACTCGCTTTGTGAGTTCAATATTGATGAGAAAGATGGCAGAAAACTTACGGCAAAACTTTTGTTCCAGAAAGACCGTCCGTTCCGTAATGCACTCGAAGAATTCTTCGGAAAGAAAATCTGGGAAATCGTCACGATTCACAAAATAAAGACACTTGCAAAACCTGATATCACTGGATGGACGAGCGAAATAAACGAAGCATATCAGTCTTCTCTTGAATCGATGAAAAAACATTCCGAGATGATTGCGATTAACGCCCGCTTCAAAGAAAAAATTCTTTCCCCGGAAGAAAACATGAGCACTGCCACGAGAAGTGCAGTCTCATATTTCGAGCTGTACGAAAGAATCGCCCTGATTAACAGGCAGTTGATTGAACAGCGTGACAAACTCCTTGAGAAAAAAGAAGGCAGAAAGGCTTCTAAGAAGAACTCATAACAAACAGCACGAAATTTACCGATAAAAAAGTAACGGATTTTTAAAATGACAATTATAGCAGCACAATGCAGACTTTCATCAAGCCGCCTTCCGAAAAAGGCGCTTCTTCCTCTCGGTGGTAAAACCGTCCTTGACTGGACTCTGGCCTCAATGAAAAAGGTCAAAGCCGATGATTATTATGTCGCTACGGACGAGGCTTCTTATGACGAACTTGCTCCTGTGTGCGAGCGCAATGGTTTTAAGATTTTCAAAGGAAGCCTTGAAGATGTCCTTGCCCGTTATTGTAGCCTGATCGAAGAAACAAAGGCTGATGTGGTTTTGCGCGCCACCTGCGACAATCCGTTTTTGTTCTATGAGGCGGCACAGTCTCTGGTTGATGAATTTGAAAACCGTTCTAAAACCGAAAATTTTGATTACATCACATACACAGGGCTGCCTCACGGAAGCGGAATTGAGATGTTTAAGGCGGCATCACTTCTAAAAGCCAGGGCATTCACAAATCTTGCTTATGACCATGAGCATGTAGGACCAGCTCTTTACAATCACCCTGAAAGATTTAAGAGTCTTTTTATTCCTGCCCCGCAGCAGTGGAACTTTCCGAACCTTCGTACGACAATTGATACTGAAGTAGACTATAGAAGGGCGGAATCCGTCGTAAAAATCATTTCCGGTGATAAAGTGAGCGAAAAAAAGCCCGTAAAAGAGCCTTATACGACTGAAGAAATTCTTTCTGCTCTTGAAAATCCTGAACTTTACAGGACAATTCTCACAGTTCCATGCGTCAAAAAAGGAAAGGGAACCGGGCATTTGCGCCGCTGCCTTAAAATCGCGCTTGAGACAGGTGCGAATGTCTATATTCCCGAAGATGCCGGTCTTGAAGAAAAAGAAGAATTAATTGCTGACGCAAAAAAGAACGGACTGCACGACAATCAGATTGTGACACGGCTTCCCGAAAAAAAAGAATATGAGCTCATCGTAACTGATGCATTTACGCTTGACCGGGAACTTGCTCTTAATCTTTCAAAATCGGCCCCTGTCGTTGCTATTGACGAAGGGTCGCTCAATGCAGATTTGTGTGACTGTCTTCTGGACATAATTCCTTCGTATGGACTTGAGCGGCCTGCAAATATTTCGGATCCTTCTTTCGTCTCGCTTCCGGAGCATAAACGAAATGAAAAGCGTCCTGAAAATATCGATGAAATTAAGTCAATTCTCGTAACCGTCGGTGGAGAAGACCCTGCTGATCTCGTTGTCCCGTCTTCCATTGCATTCGCCACCCTCGGGAAAAAAATCACTGCTATCGTTCAGAATCCGGAAGAATCAGCCCTTCGTGTAACCGATGAAGAACTGCGGAAAAGGATTAAATTCATTCAGCCTGTTCATAACCTCAAGGAAAAACTTTCGGGCTATGATGTTGTGGTGACACATTACGGATTCACCGCTTTTGAGGCTGTTGCTGCAGGCTGCGGGGTTATCCTGCTTGGAACGACAAGCCTTCATGTGAATCTGGCACAGAAATACGGATTCGCCTGCCTTTCTCAGAGTCAGATTAATGCAGGAAATGCTAATTCGCTTCTGAAAGATGTCAAATCCCTTTATCCTGATTCTCCTTTTGCAAAAGACGGAGCCGGAAAAAAATCTCTCGGTGAGTTCGTGAAAATGCTTGCGAACGGAAAGCGTTTTTCATGCCCGGTCTGCCGTGACGAGGAATCTGCGGTTGATAATCCGATTGTCGCACGAACGACATTACATACATTCCGGCGATGCAAATCCTGCGGAATGCTTTACATGAGCTGGACTCACGCAACCGAAAAAAATTACAATTCGTCATATTTTTTCGAAGATTACAAAAAACAGTACGGAAAGACATATCTCGACGACTTCAAGAACATAAAAAAACAGTGCGTAAGGCGGACAAGCGTTGTGGATATGCTTTACCGCTCCAGCCACAAGGCGGTCACTCCGGCAGTCCTCGACATAGGATGTGCATTCGGACCATATCTTGATGCGGCAAATGATGCCGGCTGGCAGGTCTTCGGAACAGATATCTCAAAAGAAGCTGTTGATTATGTTCAGAATACCCTTCATTATCCGGCTGCTATCGCAAAATTCCCGGAATTTGATCCGGTTGAAGAATTCGGTGTCAAGAATTTTGATGCTGTCACCATGTGGTATGTAATCGAACATTTCCAGGATCTGGACAGCGTTCTGAAAGGTGTCTCTAAAATCCTCAAAAAGGGCGGAATCTTTGCATTCTCAACTCCGTCTGCAAGCGGAGTGTCCGGACACTTTAATACGCAGTCTTTCTTCCAGAACTCTCCGACAGATCATTTTACACTCTGGGAGCCTGGACGGGCTGCTTCGATTCTGAAAAAATATGGTTTTAAAGTCTGTAAAATCGTATCGACAGGTCATCATCCTGAGCGCTTCCCGAATCTAAAGGGACATAAAACAACAGGACTCAAATTTGCACTGTTCAGCGGTGCAAGCCATTTCTTCGGTCTTGGCGACACGTTTGAGGTCTACTGCAAAAAAGAGAGAAATGTAGACTAAACAACCATAAACTGTTAAAATATTTCTATGTTATCGAATGTTGGTTTGCGACTTCAGAGCCTTCTTGGAAGCCCCCTTCTTCTGGCCTGTGTTTCCAGCTGGCTTTGTGCGCAATTTATCAAAACTCTCATCAAGCTTTTCTCCGGCAAAGTACACTCTTTTCAGGAACTTTTTGAGCTGCTTTTCTGGCGCACCGGGAGCATGCCTTCCAGTCACTCTTCGATAACAGCCTGCCTTTGTACTACAATCGGCTATCGTGCCGGAGTTGATTCCGATATCTTCATTCTTTCTGCTGTTTTCTATCTTGTTACAATCCGCGACGCTGTCGGTGTAAGACGTGCCAACGGAAGACAGGCGCGTCGCCTTAACGAAATCGGTGAAATCCTGAAAGAAAAGGGGCTCTTCGAGGACTTCAAAAAACTAAAAGAAGTTAACGGTCATTCTCCTATGGAAGCCTTTGTCGGAAGTCTGCTCGGCTTTTTCATTGGAATAGCTTTCTGCGTTTTATAAGGTTTTGACGGGTGGGGTAAAATGAATCTTGGTGTTAAAAAAATATTTCCGCTGTTTTTATCTCTTTTCTTTCTGGCGATTCTTTTTTCTTTCAGAACAGTTCCCGTGAGTCAGTTCTGGAAAGGCTACAGAATGCTCTATGTCTATACCGAGGCTTTGAGCGAGAGTGATATTCTGACAATTCTCGAAAAAAACGGATGCGATAACATCGTTTCGTATGGTTTACAGCATGTTCCGCTTTTATCTCCGCTTTCTCCTGTTCAGTTTCAAAACTCAGACTCTTACATCTCAAGGCGAAATGATTTTTTTATGGACAAGACCCACAGGGCAGCAGTTTTTTACATTCCAGAAGAATTTTACTCGTCTCTTGAGCATTCGATACGCGAACTTTCCGCTTTTCAGGGAACATCTGCCGGTACCGACGGAAAAAGTTCGTTCCCGTGGATTGCGCCCCTTATAACTTCTGCTTTTTTCTTAGTTCTGCTTTATTTTTCTAAAAAAAAGGCTTTATTCTGCGCAGGTTCAGTATTTTTCATCATTCTGCCTTTTTCAAGGCCACTTTACACAATTTCTGCAGCTTCATGTCTCTTTCTGTTCGCCTTTTTTCTTTTTCACAGACTTTGGCTCCGTAAGGATTTTCTGAAAGTTACGCTTAATTCACCCTATATTCTGGTTTTCTCGCTTATTCCGGTTTTGATTCTGCTTTTTTCATCCCCTTTAAATTCTCTTTTTTATTGTATTTCACTTGCGGGAACGGTTCTTTCTGTCCTTTCCTACAAAAATTACTGTGACTACATCGAGGAAAAAAATACCACGGAATTTTCATTCAGACCGGTTATGATTTCAAGTGCAAGAATGATGCCTGTTTTCGGCCGTCTTGGAATTCGTCTCCTTTCTTTTCTTCTGGCCGCTGTTATTTTGATTTTTATTGTTTTTAATATTGCCGGAAATGTTTCTTCTTTTTCGGATAACGATGCAATGCCTTCACTACCGTCTCCTGTTACAAGTTCAAATTCTGAACTTGTAAATCTAAAAGATTTTGTGTACTGGAGCTGGAATACCGTTACTTTTCCATATAAAAAAATCGGGGAAGCCGTTAATTTTAATGAAATTCCGAAGGAAGGGGAGTCCGTCGCAATTACGGATTATGTCGAGGACGGCTCAAAAATCGTTCCCGTTACAAGCACTGCCTATGTCTTTAACACTGAATTCCGCGAGAGCGCATACAAATCAATTGAAGCCCTTGAATACCCGGCACTTGAGAAAATGCTTTTAAAACAGGGAAAAAACGCTTCATTCGGATACGCAAAGTCCGCACGCTCATCATCAACTGAAAAATTCGGTTCAGTTTTGCTTTTGGTTTTCATTGCTTTTCCGTTAGCCTTGGGAATATATTATATTTTGGGAAGAAAACGATATGGTCTCAGCATCTAATTTTATTTCCGTCGACAAAAATTTTCTCAAGCGCTCTGTCAGCGCATTTTTACCGGAATTTCCGGTTATTCCTCTTTTTGAGGACGACGTTTTTTCTTCTGATTCTGAAATCCTGGTCAAGGAAGGAGACCGGGTAAAAGAAGGTGAGGTAATCGCCAGAAACAGAAATGTTTTCGTTCATTCTTCTGTTCCTGGAATTGTTCAGAAAATTGAGCAGCGGCAGTATTCGAACGGAAAGCAGGGGCTGTGTGCCATCATTAAGCTTGACGGAAGTTTTTCATATCTCGGTAAAAAAATACCGGAACAGGACTGGAAGAATTATGAGAGTTCGACCATAGAATTCCTCCTTCGTGAAAACGGCGTTGTAAATACTTTTTCAAAAAATATTCCGGTTTATTCAGAAATAAAAAAAATCCGTACTCCAAAGAGTTCTGCCGTTGTCCTGAGGCTTTTTGACAGTGACCCAAGCATTCTTACTGAAGGTTTTCTTTCAAAAAACTTTCTGCCCCAGATTATTGAAGGCGTTAAAATCCTGGCACGTGCATTCGGTGTAAAAAAAATCATTGCGGCCTACAGTGCTTCTGAGAAAATTGACATAAAGCCTTTTCTTGTAAATAAAGATGATGCTGATTCTTCTGAAGAATTTTCAATTTATTCCCTCGAAATTGAGTCTAAAAAATATCCGGCAGGAACCATGCACGATATTTCACAGGCTGCACGAAAAATATTTCCAAAAGACAGTGAATTTTCAAAACTCGGAAAAAAAGATTTGTTTGTTGACAGCCTGACAGCCCTTAATGCTTATAATGCCGTAGTTCTCGGAAAGCCTGTTGTTTCAACTTTTGTTCATGTTACAGGTGACTGCCTTAATTTTGCTGCCATGCTCAATGTACGTCTCGGAACTTCTTTGCGTGACATCGTAGAAATGTGCGGCGGCTTCAAGCGAAAACTTTTCAAAATTATTGTAAACGGAACTTTGCTCGGAATGAATGTGAGTTCACTCGACATTCCTGTTACGCGTACTTTAAAATCTGTAGAATTCCTTCCAAAAAACGAGGTTTCTGTTCCGCATACCCAGAATTGTATCAGGTGCGGTAACTGCCGTAAAATCTGTCCGGTTTCGCTCTGGCCGGGAAATCTTTACAGAATTGCGAACCTTGAGAATGTCGATACCCTTAACGAAACCGATAAAGTTTCAATCCAGACGGCCATTTTATGTTCAGAATGTTCCCTGTGTAACTCAGTCTGTCCGGCCCGTCTTCCGTTAAGTCAGACAATCGCACTTTTAAAAGAAATAAATGAGGATAACGATGAAATCTGAAAATTTTGAATCAGTATTTTTAAGACCTTTCTCTTATTTAAAACCTTCGGTCTGGACAGAGGCCTGTATACTTTCATTTTTGCTTCTGCTTCAGCTTGTACTTTTGTCTGTAACAAAAAGTTTTTCAGCCTTAATTGTGATTTTCTCTTCTGTCCTGGCGTCATTTGCGGCAGATTATATGACCCACAGAAAAAACTACGGGGAACCGTTTCAAATTCTTTCAAGTCTTATCAGAGGGCTTTTTATCGGTCTTCTTCTGCCCCAGAGTTTTCCTCCTGTCGCCGTATTTTTCATAAGTTTTTTCGTTCTTCTCGTTAATAATCATATTTTCGGAGGTTTCGGAAATTCCTGGATAAATCCGATTGCAATTACCGTTGTGGCGGCCTGGCTTATCGGAATGAAGTTCTTTCCGGAAGTTTCGGTTTCAATTTCAAATTTGCAGTCAAAAAATCCTGCATTAACCCTGATTCAAAACGGTACTTTCCCCAAAAGCGGATTTGACCTTGCTGTTACAAACTGGCTTAACCGGCGAATTTTTTCATTCTTAGGTGTTTCAATTCCTGAAGGTTATGTATCGCTTTTCTGGGATTCTCACAGCACAATTCCTGCTTTCCGGTTTAATCTTCTTACAATCGTATCTTCAATTGTCCTGCTTTCAACAGAAGTCTTAAGTCCGATTATTCCCGCCGTTTTTATGGCCGTCTATGCTTCTCTCGTAAAGATTTTTGCTCCAGTTTTTTACGACGGATTCCTGTTCAGCGGTGACATTATCCTTGCGCTTCTTTCGAGCGGAACCCTTTTCTGTGCGTTTTTCCTGCTTTCATGGCACGGAACCACACCATATACTAACAGAGGAAAGTGGTGCTATGCATTTATTGCCGGAATTCTTGCATTCTTTATTCTTGGAGCGGGCCTTTCTCCTTCAGGATTTGCTTTCATAATTCTTATTGTAAATGTCCTTTCTCTTTTTATACAGAATGTCGAGAATCATTTTTTAAGGGAATATACTAATTCAAGCCTTATGAATTCCGTAAAATCCGTAAGGGAGGGAAACAATGCCTGATTTTCATGCCTTTATCGATAAAATCAACTTTTTCAATAAAATTAACATAGACGAAAAAACAAAAAAAATCCTCCAGATGTTCTCAATTTTCTTTGGAATTATAATTGGAATGACCGTTATTCTTGTGACGATGACGCTTCTCTCACGCACATCATGGAAAAACGGCCTTGCAATTGAAATGCAGACTGTACTTGATAAGTATGAAGAATCACAGTATACGGTAGGTAAAAATCTTCCTGTTAATTCCAATCTCTCAACCAGCTCGGCAGTTTATTCACTCTTAAAAAAGAATGCGAAAAGCAGTGAAAAGTATTACGGAATTATCGTCCGGATGCCTTCGATTCTGGGGCCTGTTCCGGCAGTTTTCATTTACACGGAAAAAAATAAAATATCTGAAGTAAAATTTGCCGGCTATGCTCTTGATAATGGAAAAGCTGTTGATACAATCAAGTTACAATCCATGAGCAATATCATGAATTACTGGGAAAAAATGATTCCACAAATAATCGCAAAGACTGAAGTAAATTAAAGGAAAAGGAATATGAGTAATATAAAAGAATCCGAAAAAATTTATTATTATATTGCGGCAAACCTTGCTTTTCTGATACCTGTCCCGGGACGTTTTGCGTTTGCCGTCATTCTTATGATTTTATTCAACCTGCAGATGGCGCTTGTAACTCTCTTTTTCCATGCTATTCACAGAATGCAGCTTGCCAGTATGCGTAATGCAATTCTTTCCCTCATGATTATTGCACTCGGAGTCTTTTATAAGCAGCTCCTCGCAATTTTCTGTCCTGTTGCGGCCCTTACTCTTGGCTTCTGTATTTTCCTCCCGGCCCTTGCATCGGTCATTATAGAGTTTTTCTTTCTTGATTATGAGCACGGAGTCAAAAATCATCTTGTTTCAAATATGAAAAAATCGTCTTTTATGACGGCGTTTACACTTGTTTTCTTTCTGATCCGCGATATTTTTGGATATGGAACAATTACTTTCCCCCAGTGGAAAAAAATAGCCGTACTTCATCTGCCGTATAATTCAGAATCTGCGGGAGCCAGTGTACTTCTTGCGACAATTCCCGGAGCTTTGTGGATGGTAGTTGCAATTCTCGCTCTTTATATTTTCGTTTCCCGAAAAATAAGGATTGCTTCTTTATCCCCGGATTCAAATAAAAAATAAAGGACTGGAATATGAGCATTTTTTCTTGCATTGTTTATTATTTTCTTTCGGCCTCTGCTGTTCTTTACTACGGAATCGGACTTAACAAAACAATTTCTCATGCAGATTCTTTCTCAACTTCAAGCCTAACCTGTTTTAAATCACTTCTTGCTGCAGGGACAACTACAGCGGTCACATATCTTCTTGTTCACTGGCTTTTGATTCCAGTACAGCTTTCAGAACTCTTTCCTTTTATTGCAACCCTGGTTTTTGTACTTTCTACGACGCTGACCGAAATTTTTATTGGCATTGGTGTAAGAGAATCTCCAGTCGATTTTTCGATTCCCCTGCTTTCTGTATTTCTCGGGCTTAACGAGGGCATTTCGATTGGTTTTGCGGTTCTGATTTCATGCGTGAGCATACTTTCTTTCTATTCGATGGTAATTATTTATCATTGTGTAAAAGAAAGAATTGGATTTTACTCAAAAGAGGGGGGCATTAAAACATACTGTGTACTTCTTCTTTGTCTTTCCGTTATTATGATTGCGGCCGGGGGTTTCAATGTTTCCTGGTTCAATCTTTATCTTGATGGAGGTGCAAAATGATTTTATCAATGGTTTTTCTTTTTCTGATGCTTCTTCTCATTACAGCACTTCTTTTTTATTTGTTCTGCTTTTTCCTTCCGGCTCTAAAATTAAAATACGACGGAATTTCGGCACAGCTTGCCTCCGAACTTCGTTTTGCCGATGATACGAATGACAATCTGCCTGATCCTGATTATTCAAAAGTTGCAGTCGTAGAAAAATCAGAAGAAAATATTCCGTCAGAAAAGCGTCTTAATTATCTTGGAGAAAAAAACTGCTGGCTTTTTCATTCCGCATATACTTCAGAATATAAAAATCCTAAAATTTGCATTGGTTTCGGAGATTGTGTAAAAGTCTGCCCTCAGGAAGCTATTAAAATCATTAATAACCGTGCCGTTGTCGGACAGGACTGTAATGGCTGTGGAAAATGCATCGATTACTGTCCTGAAAAACTGATTTCTCTTGTAGATGCGGGTACTAAAAACGATGCAAAAAAATCAGAAAAAGACAGTTCAAAGGGCTTTAAATTCTGGGGAATTTGTTATAAGATAATCTCTGTGGGAATGAGGGGACAATAACATTTTATTAGTCCTATGAAAACTTTAAATATCTGTTTTTATGTGACAGGAACAACCTCTATTCTCTCTCAAAAGCCCGAATTTGAAAAAAAATATCAGGCCGTCTACAAAAACATAGCATCCTTTCTGTGTGAACAGTCCGATCGAAAGTTTTCTATTTCATTTTCAGGACAGCTTTTTTCCTGGATTTCTCGCGAGCATACAGAATTTACCCAGCTTTTATCAAAACTCATCGGTCAAAAACAAACTGAATTTTTAGGCGGTGGTTTTTACAATCCGATTTTCCCGCTGCTTTTTCCGCCTGACAGAACCGGGCAGATTGATTTAATGACTTCAGAACTCCGGCGCTGTGTCGGAAAACGTCCCCGGGGTATGACGATTTTCAACTCAATCTGGGATAACTCCCTTGTTCCCTGTTTTCAGTCCTGCGGAATGGAATATATTTTCCTTGACTCATCACTGATTCCTAAAGAACGCCAGTGTTATCTTCCGCTTCTTGTCAGTGAACAGGGAAAAAGCGTGAATGTACTTGCCGTAAGCCGTGAATTTATCCCGAATACTCTTATTGAGCCAAAGGAATATCTTCGGAATCTTTTTGATACGATAAATTACCTCACAAAAGATGATTCCTATAATTCACTCACTTCAGAAAGAATCGTCACTATAAAAATTGATGAGAATCAGTTTGCACGCCTTCACGATTCTAAATGGCTGTCAAAACTTTTTACGGCTGCAAAAGAAAACTTCTCGGACTCAATTAAAATCACGCTTCCGGCTGAATATCTTCATCGCGAAGAAACCAGAATTCCTTCTTACATTCCGGCTGGCATTCAGAGTGATGTTGCTAAATGGGCCAAAAAACCTTACGAAGAGGTTACCGGCTCGTCTTCAGTTCAGCCTACAATTTTTGACTTTCTTCTTACCTATCCTCAGAACAAGGCTCTTTACGACAGAATGCTTTACATCTCCCTTCTCATAAATCAATGTAAGGGGGACAAAGCAAGACGAAAGATAGCAAGGGAAAAACTCTGGATAGCACAGAACGGTGAAGGGTATATCTGTGATCCTGACGGCGTTTTTGCGAATAATGCCCTCAGACAGCATGCTTACAGAAGCCTTACAGAAGCTGAAAAACTCGTCCGTGAATCACAGGGTGAAAAATTCAAGCAGAGTGTGTCCAGCTACGACTATAATGGTGACGGTTTCAATGAATATATCTGTTCCATGAATCAGTTTAATGCCTGTATTTCTCTTCACGGCGCGCAGATTTCAGAACTTGATATAATCCGCAACACCGGAAACTATGCCGATTCCCCAAGAAGAATCAAGCAGTTTGACAAGGTTGACGACAAATATCACCGCGGGCTTTTCATCGATCATCTTTTTACATACGATGAATTCTCTGAGTATAAAAAAGGAAATCCCAGTGGCAGCGGTATCTTTTCTCAGGTTGTTTTCAAGCAGGAAGATTTTGATGCACACCGTCACGAAATCAAACTCTCAGGCTCCGGGCTTTTTTCTCCGATTCAGGCCAAAGTCACTCTTATCAAAAAATACATCGCTTATTCTGACAGCCTTACGATAAATTATATTCTAAAAAATGAGAGTCCGTTCGACATTAAAGGCGTTTTTGTTGTTGAATCTAACTATGCACAGACAGATTTTTCTTCTGTAAAGTCGAACTCTTACAAGGTAGACGCAATTTCAAATGGAGAGAAAAGCGAAATCGAAGTCAAGGATTCTCCAAAGTCTGCAAAGAAAATTACGGATCCAGTCCTTGTGACCGACACTTCAAACGATATTTCGTTTGTCTACGATCCTAACGATCCATGTGACATTGTATGTATGCTCGTTTACTTTAAGCGGCCTTCTACCTCAAGCGACACGCCTACAATCTCCGGCAATTCTTTCACGGCTTCTCTCTGCTGGAATGTCGAACTTGGGGCCGGAAAAACCGTCGAAAAAAACATCACCTATTCACTGATAGTTCCGAAAAAGCGCGGAAAGAAAAATTAACGGTCAAAGATTTATTATTCTGCCTTAACTTCGTAAAAATGAACGATAGAGCGGCCGTAAATCCTCTTGTCTTTTAGGGAGAGTTTTCCGATTTTTTCGGGCAGAGCATCTTCTTCCGGAAAGTGAATCATTACAAGTCCGCCTTCTTTTAGAAGATTCCTGCTTTCAATCGTTTTAAGAAGATCCAGACGGTATTTATAGGGGAAGGGCGGGTCGAGAAAAATGTAGTCGAAAGTATCTTTGCATCTTTTTACGAAAAGCTCGACAGCCATAAAGTGACAGCCGATTTTGACTCCAAGTTCTTTTTCTGTAATTGAGACATTTTCTAGAACCTGCTTTACTTTGATTTTATCTTTTTCACAGAGCTGTACTTCCTTAGAGCCCCGTGAAACAGCTTCAATAGCAATAGTTCCGCTTCCTGAGAATAAATCAAGCCATGATTTTCCGTCCAGATCGCCAAGAATTGCGAAAACCGATTCTCGCATTCTGTCCATTGCCGGTCTGATAATTCCGTCAGGGCATTTTATAACGCGTCCTTTTAATTTTCCACCTGTGATTCTCATTTAAGTTCCTATGAGTTCGGATTAAGTGACCAGTATGCGACATTATGCGGCAGTTTTTTGTTTTCTTTTGCATAGTCGAAAGCTGTTTTTCCGGTCGCCGCTTCCTGCTGATATTTAGAGGCTCCGTTTTTGAGAAGCCATTCAATTATTTCTGTATTGCTGTTGGTCTGGCAGGCCAGCATAAGCGGTGTTTTTCCTTCGTAAGGAATATTCAAAGGCACACGTTTGTCAAGAAAGGCCTGCAGAACTTCAGGTTTATTGTAGTTTGAGATACCGTAAGCGAAGGCTGCTCGCGCTTCGTCAGAATTTGCATTGTAAGATTCGAGAAGGGCAGAAACGACTCCGGCATTTTCAGAGTATCCGCTTGCGAGCGTAAGGGCTGTGAGTCCGTATTTGTTTTTTGAAGTTCGTTCTGCTCCCTTGACAAGCAGAAGTTTCGTTACATCCGGATTACTCTGGAAGCGTGCTGCATACATAAGGGCTGTCCAGCCTTCATCATCTTTTGCGTTGATTTGCGCTCCTGAATAAAGCAGATCAAGAATGAGCGGAATATCACCTTTTTTTGCTGCCAGCATTAGTTTGGTTCGGCCTTCTGAATCACGCTTGTTTGCTTCTGTAATGAAGTGTTTAGCCGCTTCTTCAGCTGCGATTAGAGATGCGGGAATCTCAAGTTTTGAATATTTATCGTCAGCATAGTCGTAGAGATAAATGCTTTCAGGAACTACCTGCGGTGCGTTTAGTGCGCTTAAATCAACCAGCTTGTTTTTATCCGGGGCGGGGGCTGCCTCATGTTCCGGCTCTTGCGGAACTTCCGCAATCTGAAGAACTTCTGATTCTTTAGTTTCTTCAGGAGTTTCCTGTGCTATCGTGTAATTTTCTGATTCTGGTTCTTGAGGCGGTTCTTCCTCTTCGGGGGCTGTTTCCGGTTCGGGGACTGCGGCTACCTGAGGCTCAGGTTCCTGGGCGTACATGCTCAGAAGTTCAAGTACATCCGTGCTGATTGTTTCATTTTTGCGTGCATAATCAAAGCAGTTGAGACCGTTGTTGTCTTTTGTGAGTATTCTTTTAGCTTTTTTAGAGTCTTTTCTTGCGTTAGTTATGAGGACATTTTTTATGGCATCGATATCGGTTTCGTACTGGCAGGCGTACATAAGGGCTGTTATGCCGTCTTTTGTTTTTGAATCCGGGGAGATTTTTGCTTCATGAAGAAGAAGGTCAATGACTTCGTTTGCGCGCGAATATTTAAGCGCCGCCATTAAAAGGTTTTCTTTTTCTTTGTAGCGCGTGAAGTCTTTGAGGGAATAGTCTGTTTCGATTGCCTGACGGATTTTTTTTGGATTCTCAGTTTCGACAAGTACAAAAGCGTCTTCAACCCAGGGGAGGGAAAACGCTGAAACGAGAACAAATACCAATATGAAGGATTTTATAAAAAATTTCTTCATTATTTCTAGTTTAACGCAAAATCTTTAATTTTTAAAGAAAAAAACGGATAAATTCTCCAAATTCTCTAAAATTCAAACCAGTTTCCGTCTGTCGTGAGATACCAGTCAGCAAGAGGCGTGTTCAGGTTCGGATTATACCAGCTTATTGAGCCGTCCCTGTTCAAAACAACGACTTTGCTCTGATTCTTCGCTATTTTTATCGGCATTGAGGCGCTTCTCCTGTATAAGAAATCCCGTCTTGTAGAGATGTTGTAAGAGCGAGCCTGCGTTTTACCAATATTTGTGTAGAGTATGTTGTTTGAGAGAAGTGCGAATGCCTCGCTGTCTTCATCTGATATTGAAAGAAGGTCCCGGGACGTTTTGCTCTGCGGCCTGTAGGCGAAAATTGATGTAGTAAGTTTTTTTGTGTTTGAGTTGACATAAATTCTGATTCCGTAGAATTCGCCAGATTTTTTCTCATGATCGTAGGTGAGGGAGTAGGCGACATTTCCTGTCAGTTTGAGAGGTACCGTCTCCTGAGTGTTTACGTTTACATATAAAAGCGGTACGTTCGGTGAAGAACCGCTTGATTTTGCTACATAGAGGTCATTTTCGTTGAAGAGAATTGCGTCCTGAATGCTTGTTCCCTTGTAAAGTTCCTTTTTTTTGAGAGAAGATATATCAAAAAGATTTACAGAAGAATTTGACTCGACATCAATCAGTGAATTTTCGTAAAGTTTGAGGGTTTGAACGGTTCCTTCCGGAGAAAAAAGCTGTGTCGCCCTTCCGTTTGCGAGTTCCAGCAAAACTACGGATTTCTTTGAGTCTTTTGACCAGAGAATTATGTTCTCGCCGTACGGAATGATGTTTGTGTAGCCTGAATTGTTAGCTTTTTTGTCGATGTTCGAAGAATCGTAGGAAGATTTGAAAATTGATGAAGGCGTAAGAAAGTAAAAATCTTCGCCGACTGCAGCGACATCATAGATTTTGTCGTACATTTTGTCTGTAAGTGCCATCTGGACGTCTACCCGCTCAGACGGTGCATAGTCGAATTTGTAGAGATTCCCAAGATTTGTTCCTGCCCAGATTTCTTCTCCGGCGATTGTTGCGCATACAATCTGCTCACCTGTTTTAAGGCCAGAGAAGGTTCTCTGTAATTCAGGTGCAATAACAGCTTTGTTTCTGTCATTTGCGATTTTATAGACTTTGAACTGTCTGTTTTCGCTTGTGATGTAAAATAAATCTTTTGACTCATTTGAACCGATGAGAACCGGATTTGCAGCGTTGAAAGATCCGATTGTATTTCCGATTGCGAGAACTACATAAATAACAGAATTTCGTACTCCGGCGCCGAAACGGCTGTTATTGAACATACAGAATTGCTGAAGGTCGTACTCGGTGCTGAAAGACTGCTTTTCTTCTCCGTTTTTGAGGTTGTAATAAGTGAGTTTTCCTTTTGGAGAATACATTATCGCAGAATTTTCGGTATCTGAAGTCTGAATGTAGTTTACGACACCTGTGTTTGCTTTGATTTTATTTTTGAGAATTGTTCCTGAAGATGCATTCAGAAAAAAAGCTCCGCTTACGCTTGCTGTGCCGCAGATGATGTAAGTGCCTTTTGCAGAATATGAAAGGCTTGTGAGGGAGTCGGTAAAGCGGAATGCGTATTTTCGTGTGAAGGTTTTCCAGTTCCATACAGAGACACGGTTTAGAGAGGCGCCGTCGCTTTCATAAACCGCAATTTCATTACCGTTCGGGCTTCTGGCAATCATTTTTATTGGCAAATCTGAAATCTGGTAGTGTTCGCCCATTCCGTCAGAAGTCCATTTTATTAAAAAACCGTCGTTTCCCGCTGAAAAAACTGAATCTGAATTTGAAAGTGAAGCGACATTTGAAACTTTTCCAGAGTGTGACTGTGTTGAAATATGAGCCTGGGAAAAAAGTGAAAAATTAAAAGTGAAAAGTAAAAAAGCGAAGAGAAGAACTGTTTTTTTGTAATTTGTTTTCATACGGCATGGATTATATCATATTTTATGTTTTTGTGGAATTTCTATTCTTTCTCTATTCGAGCCAGCATCTTACTTTATGTCCTGACGAAATTTCTTTCCATTCTGGTATCTGAGAACTGCATTTTCCGGTTGCTTGCGGGCACCGGTGTGCAAACGGACAGCCGTGCAGCGATTCAAGAGTTGTTTTGACTTCTCCATGATTTATATTTCCTGAAGAATCATTGTTTCCTGCGAAAAGAAGTTTTGTATACGGATGTGCTGCCGTTTTGTAAAGGTCTGAAGCTGGAGCTTCTTCAACGAGAAGACCTCTGTACATAACTCCGATAGTATCACAGAAATAGCATGAGACTCGCAGATCATGAGCGATAAAAAGAAATGAAAGGCCCCGTTTTTCACGGATTTCCTGCAGAAGGTTAAGAATCTGACTCTGGACCGAAACGTCAAGTGCGCTTACAACCTCATCGCAGAACATGACCTGGGGCTTCATTATGAGGGCGCGTGCGATTGAGATTCTCTGCCGCTGACCGCCTGAAAATTCTGAAGGATGTTTTTCAAGATCAAGAGGGTCGAGTCCTGCTTCTTCCATTATGCCCGCTGCTTCTTCATAAGCCGTTTTTTTCCCTGGCCAGATTGAAGAATATTTATAACTTGCAGTGAGAATATTGAATATCGTCATTCTCGGGTTTAGAGAACGTGACGGATCCTGGAAGACATATTTGATTTTTTCGCGGTATTGACGCAATTCTTTACGACTGTACAAAAGTATATTCTGAGGTTTTCCTGGAAGCGCCCTGTACAAGACTTTTCCGTCGTCTGCCTTGTACATCCGTACCAGCATCCTTGCCGTTGTTGTTTTACCGCATCCGCTTTCGCCGACAAGACCATAAGTCTTTCCACGCTCGATTCCGAATGAGACATCGTTTACAGCGTATACAAACCTGTCGTTTTTTGCAAAAAATCCTGCATCGAGTGTAAATTTTTTTGTGAGATGCTCTGCCTGAATAATATAATCAGAAATTAAATTGTTATTTTCCATATGTCCGCTCAATTTCAAGAATCTGATCTCTAACCGCCGCAGCCTGCTCGTACTCCAGCCTGTCCGCAAAGTCACTCATCTGTTTTTTGAGTGCTTCAATCAGCTTTTTACGCTGCTTCGGGTCGAAGAGGTTCGCACTCTTTTTGAGAACGCCAAGCTCGATTTCGGCTTCTTCTTCGGCATCGGCTTGCTGGCGAACGAGAATGTCCTGAACTGCCTTTGAGACTGTGTGTGGCGTGATTCCGTGCTCTTCGTTGTATTTCTGCTGGATTTCACGGCGGCGTTTGGTTTCGGCTACGGTCTCCTTGATTGCAGACGTGATGTTGTCGGCGTACATTACGACCATGCCGTTTTCGTTTCGGGCAGCCCGGCCTACAATCTGAATCAAACTTGTCGTTGAGCGCAAGAATCCGATTTTGTCTGCATCAAGAATTGCGATAAAACTGACTTCCGGCAAATCGATACCTTCTCGCAAAAGGTTGATACCAATCAAAACATCGATTTCACCGGTTCGGAGAGACTTCAAGATTTCGACTCGCTCAAAAGTGTCGATTTCGGAGTGAATGTATTTTACTTTGAGGTTTAGCCCCAGAAGATAGTCCGTCAAATCTTCCGCCATCTTTTTGGTCAGAGTAAGAATCAGGCTTCGCTCGCCCTTTTCGATTCGTGCCTTGACTTCTTTGTAAATGTCTTCCATCTGACCTTCGCTCGGGCGGATGTCGATAATCGGGTCAAGAAGACCTGTCGGACGGATAATCTGCTCAACGACCTGAGAACTCTGCTTGATTTCATCCGGGCGGGGAGTTGCGGTGACATAAATCACCTGATTTATCTTCTTCCAGAATTCGTCGGATTTAAGCGGACGGTTATCAAGCGCACTTGGCAGGCGGAAACCAAAGTCAACAAGATTCTGCTTACGGCTTCGGTCGCCCTCATACATCGCACCAATCTGCGGAACCGTGACATGAGCCTCATCAATAAGACACAAAAAATCGTCCGGGAAGTAGTGAAGAAGGGTTGCTGGTGGCTCGCCGGTCTTTCGGCCGGAAATCGGGCCTGAATAGTTTTCGATTCCTGAGCAGTAGCCCATTTCCTTCATCATCTCGATATCGTAAGTCGTGCGGGTTTTGAGTCTTTCGGCTTCAAGCATTTTTCCTGCCGCCTGTAAAGTCTCGACCCGCTCTTCAAGTTCTTTTTCTATTCTCTCGGTTGCGGCTAAGAGCGCATCATGCGGAACGACGAAGTGTTTTGCCGGGTAAAGCTGAAGCTCATCAAGCTCTTCTTCGGTCGCACGGTTCAGGACATTGAATCTTTTTATGCTTGAAATCTCATCAAAATCAAGCTCAATGCGGTAGGCAGTATTGGTCTCCATGTAAGGCGGATAAACCTCGATTACATCTCCCCGGACACGGAAATTTCCCCTGTCGAGAACCATGTCGTTGCGCTGATACTGAATCGAAGCCAAATCCCGTTCAAACTTTCGCAAATCAAGAATCTCGCCCTTTTCGATGTGAACGCGCATGTCCTTGTATAAGTCAGGCATACCCAGGCCGTAAATGCAGCTCACGGTAGCCACGACGATAACATCACGCCGTTCCATCAGAGAATAAGTGGCGGCAAGACGGAGCTTATCAATCTCGTCGTTTACATCGGCATCTTTTTCGATATACAAATCGCGCGCAGGAACATAGGCTTCCGGCTGATAGTAGTCGTAATATGAGACAAAATACTCAACCGCATTGTTCGGAAAAAAAGACTTGAACTCACGGTAAAGCTGTGCGGAAAGGGTCTTGTTATGGCTGATTATAAGCGTGGGCCTCTGAACCTTTTCGATGATTTTTGCCATCGTAAAAGTTTTTCCAGAGCCGGTAACGCCCTTGAGAGTCTGATAACGGTCGCCTTTGAGAAAACCAGAGCTGAGTTTTTCGATTGCTTCGCCCTGATCGCCCGAAGGCTGATAAGGGCTTACGACTTGGAATTTACGCATCAGAAGTTAGCGTTTGTACTGGCGTTCAAGGTTTCCCATCTGCTCGTCAAGACGGCCTTCGACTTCCTTTATCATTTCAAGTTTGTCGTTCGGCACTGATGACTTCAGGCGTACGATTTCGTCCTTGATCGGAAGAGACGTGACTGTTGGAAGAGGCGCACCTGCTTTGATTACTGCGAGCGCACGCTTGTAGTAGGTCATCATCAGCATGAGGATTGCAATCTGCTTTTCAGGAACAGAATAAACATCGACCGCATCGAAGGCGCTCTGCTGTAAGAAGCCGTTTTTAATCATGTCGGCAACAGTGAGGACAATTCGTTTTTCGTCCGGGAGAGCGTCAGGTCCAATCAAACGGACAATCTGCTGAAGTCTCTGTTCGTCCTTCAAAAGTTCAAGTGCGCTCAGACGAACCTCAGCCCAGGCAGGGTCGAGTTTGTCCCACCATTCACGGATTTCCTCAGCATATTCAGAATAGCTTTCAATCCAGCCGATAGCAGGATAATGTCGTGCGTTTGCAAGCTCCCGGTTGAGTGCCCAGAAACAGCGGATAAATCGCTTTGTATGCTGTGTTACAGGCTCCGAGAAGTCACCACCCGGAGGAGAGACCGCACCGATTACAGAAACAGAACCTTCTTCACCGCAAAGAGTGTTTACTCGTCCTGCTCTTTCGTAGAATTCTGCCAGGCGGGTCGGAAGATAAGCCGGGAAGCCCTCTTCTGCAGGCATTTCTTCCATTCGGCCGGAAAGCTCTCGCAAAGCCTCAGCCCAGCGGGAAGTTGAGTCTGCCATGATAGCGACATGCATTCCCATGTCACGATAATACTCTGCGAGCGTGATTCCCGAATAAAGAGAAACTTCACGAGCCGCAACAGGCATGTTTGAAGTGTTCGCAATCAAAATCGTTCGTTCCATGAGCGAGCGACCAGTGCGAGGGTCTATCAATGTCGGGAATTCTGTGAGAACATCGGTCATTTCGTTGCCACGCTCACCACATCCAATGTATACGATTAAGTCAGCATCACACCATTTTGCGATAGCGTGCTGTGTCATAGTTTTACCTGTTCCGAAACCGCCAGGAATAGCTGCCGTTCCGCCCTTACTGAGCGGGAAAAAGACATCGATTACACGCTGGCCAGTTACCAGAGGCTGAGAAACCTCAAGTTTTTGTGCGTATGGGCGCGGATTTCGGAGGGGCCAGTAGTGAGAAAGCTTGATTTCCTCGTCTAAATCTGTGGTGGCGATTACATCATCAACAGTATATTCGCCCTCACCCTTGAAAGTTTTGAGAGTTTTTCCTTTTACCGTTGGCGGTACCATGATTTTGTGGCGGATTGACTGTGTTTCCTGAACATAGCCCAAGACCATGCCACAAGAAATCGTCATTCCTTCAGAAACGCCCTCGGCGACAGTCATCTTCCATTTTTTTTCTGTGTCGATTGGTTCAGTTCGCTCACCAGGAATAAGGAATGCTCCTGACTTCTCGAACATGTTTTTAAGAGGTCGCTGAATTCCGTCGTAAATTGTTCCAACAAGGCCAGGTCCAAGCCTCAGAGAAAGAGGACGGCCGTTACAGATGACTTCTTCACCGACTTTCATGCCAGTGTCGTCTTCATAAACCTGAATTGTTGCCTTTCCTTCGTTCTGACGGATAATTTCACCGATGATTTTTTTGTTTCCGACATCGACTACATCATAAAGACCGCAGCCTTCCAGCCCTTCGGCGTAAACAATCGGGCCGGAGATTCTTGTGATTCTTCCTTTTATTTCGCTCATTCTGGCAGCCTCCCGCCGAACAGTTTTACTGCAAGTTCCATACTGTATTTGTCTTTGATTTCACGGACAGTCTGGTCAACTGTAGCCCGAATTTTGATGAATCCGTCGTCAGAAGAAAGAATCACGCCTTCGTGGAATGTGTTTCCAAAAGTCTCTTCTTCTCCGGACATTTCAAACGAGATTTCTTCGACTTTGCCAATATTTTTAAGATTTTTTTCCAGCATTTTCTTTGCTGTGCTGAGTTTAAAACCAAATACGGCTGCATTTATTTTTTTCTGGAGACACTCTTCAGGCAAGTTTTTAAGTCGCTTTTCGATAAGTGAAAGTCTTTTTTCTTCCCCAAGATTTTCAAGGTATTCATTGAAAGCCTTTGAGACTGAATCGCTGTAAAAAGAAACAAGGAAACGCCCTTTTTCAAGCGGTAATGCTTCCGAAACAGATTTTTCTGCCTGGGTATATTTTGAAGAATAATAAGATTCTTTCTGATTCTTAGCCTCAGTTACACGGCGTTCAACGTCAGACAGAATTGTTTTGCTGTCTTCTTCTGCACGTGAGAGAATTTTTTCAGCTTTCTTGCGTGCATCAGCTTCAATTTCTTTATCAAGTATTTCAGTAGACCTAAGTTCTTCCATAAGACCTCAATTTAATTATTATTAAAATTATAATACAAGTGGAAGTAATTGTCGATAAGATTTAAAAAATCTTTTATGATGGTCTGTTTTTACTTTTTACCGAGTATCTTCGCAAAGTAATGAAAATCTCCGCTCATCGCAAGCATGAAAAGTCCTGCGATTATTGCAATTCCGACATACTGAACGGCATTTCGTACTTTTGGGGAAACACGCACGCCGAAAATTGCCTCAATAATCGATGTAATAACCAGAAATCCGTCCAGAATCGGGACCGGAAGAAGGTTCATAATGAAAAGCGAAATACTGATTAATGCCATAAACTGAAGAACTGATACGATTCCGTTCCGAAATCCCGAAGAAAATCCCGATTTTGCAGTCTCTCCCATCATAGATGTGATTCTGGCTGGTCCCGCAAGGCTCTCGCTCACATTCACGCCCTTAAAAAGTGTGGCGATTCCCTTGAAAGAAAGATAAATCATTTTGAAAGTCTCGGAAAAGCCCTGACCAATAGCCGGGAAGAACGAATATCTTTTTGCCTCTTTTTTTGCGACTGAAGAAGGATCACTCATAACTCCGATTTTGCCTTCGCCGGTAGACTTGTTCATGTCCGTGTGAACTGTAAATTCAATCTGCTCGCCGTTGCGGTCAACAAGAACAAGAATATCCTCGTCCGGGTGAACTGCGACTTCTTCGTAAAGCTCCGAAAAATCCGTAATTTCTTTTTGATTGATTCTGATGATTTTATCGCCGCTCAAAATTCCCGCATCCGCCGCCGCTGAATGAAGCTCAGGGTAATCTTCCGTTGCAAGACGAATCTGGTTTGTGGCAGAGTAATAAGTATAGCCCGTGAGAGCAATAACAAAAAATGCAAAAACCGAGAACAAAAAATTTGCGAAAGGACCTGCGAATCCGATGATTGCACGGAAAACAGCCTTTACGCCGTAAAAAGAATCTTTCTCAAGAACGACATTTGAATTACAGCTTTCTTCAAAATCTTTCTCGCCCTTCATCGCACAGTATCCGCCGAAAGGAAGGAGCGAAAGCCTCCAGTCTGTTCCACGCCATTCCTTATGAAGAAGGACAGGCCCCATTCCGATTGAGAATGCCTCGACCGAAACTCCAGAAGCCTTAGAAGCAAGAAAATGGCCCAGTTCATGAATAAAAACGAGAAAACCTAAAAGAATAATTCCGATTATTATAGTCATAATAAAATTTAAGTTTCTCACAGAGCTTAGGTGTACACGGAGATTATTTACTCTGTGGTCTCTGTGCGCTCCGTGAGGAATTTTTCTGATATCTCACGCGACTGCCTGTCTGCCTCGAACACATCTTCCAAATCCCGTGGATTGTGCGACCAGTCTGAGCCGTGGAGGACTTTTCCGACAAGCTGTGCAATCTCCAAAAAGCCGATTTTTCCGTCGATGAAAGCCTGAACCGCGATTTCGTTCGCAGCATTGAACACGATAGGGTAAGAGCCGCCTTTTTCAGCGGATTCAAACGCCAGCCCGAGCATCGGGAAGTCGTCCATGCGTGGTTTTTCAAAAGTGAGCGTTCTCTTTCCGTCAAGGGTATCTGTCAAATCAAAAGGCTTCATAATAGAAGGGAGAATTTCCGGCCAGTCCAGTGCCTGAAGAATCGGGTGCTTCATGTCTGGTTCCGAAAACTGCCCGTAAACGATTCCGTCCTTTGTACGCACGAGAGAATGAATCACGCTCTGCGGATGAACGACAACCTGAACCTTACTTGCTTTTACATCAAAAAGACGGACTGCCTCAATGACTTCAAGACCTTTGTTTCCCAAAGTCGCTGAGTCAATCGTGATTTTAACGCCCATATCCCAGGTCGGGTGCTTTAATGCGTCTGCCACAGTCACATTCGCAAGTTTTTCTCGTGGGAATGTGCGGAACGGGCCTCCGCTCGCCGTAATCACGATTTTGTCGATATTTTCTTTTTTGCACTGATTGACGAGAGTGAAAATCGCTGAGTGTTCAGAGTCAACCGGAAGAATTCGTGAACCGCTTTTTTTTGCCGCCTCGAACATAAGGGGACCTGACATTACGACAGTCTCTTTGTTGGCAAGAGCCAAATCAACTCCGGCTTCCAGAACAGCCATGCTCGGCCTCAAACCTGCACTTCCTGCGATTCCGTTCACAACGATGTCAGGCTGAGCCTTTTCGATAAGATTTTTGATTCCGTCGATTCCATCTGTTTTTGTGAGAGAAGTAGGGCAGTTGAATTCTTTTCCAAGCCGCTCAAGTTCGTCTTTTTTTGAATTCGCCGTGATTCCCGCGCAGACAAAGCGGTCTTTCTGATTTCGTAAAATATCAAGCGTACTCGTTCCGATAGAGCCGGTACAGCCAAGAACTAAGATTTTTTTCATTTAGAATAAAAAGTTGATTCCAAAATAATAAACCGGAGCGACAAACAAAATGCTGTCAATTGAATCCAAAACTCCGCCACGACCAGGAATAAGCGTTCCTGAATCTTTTATTCCGACTGAGCGCTTGATTACGCTCTCAATTAAATCTCCGATTATAGCTACAAAAGCAATAAAGAATGAAAGAATCAGAATTTTTGCAAGTGAGCCTGTGAAAACTTCTGGAAAAAGATAGTGAGCCACGCTTCCTGTGAGCATTGTTCCTGCAAAACCGCCTATAAAACCTGCTACGGATTTGTTCGGACTTGCTTTTATAAAGCCCTTGTTGTTCTTTCCGAAGGAAACACCGAAAAACCAGGCAACAGAGTCGCACATACAGACCAGTAAAAAGAAAAAAGCAAGTATTTCTCTGGAGTGAGCATGTGTTGTAAGTCTTGATACAAAACTTGTGAGATAGCCAGTGTAAAAAATGATAAAAGATGATGTAAGAAGGTGTGAAACAGAATTTTCAAAAGTTTTTGCCGTTAAAACTTCAAATGCCATGCATATAAGAATAGAAAATACAAAAGAATAATCGATAAATTCAAAAGGCTTTTCTAACACCGATGAAACAGCACAGACAAAAACAGGAATTACGGCCGTTATAAGAACAAGAGGCCGGCATTGAAGAGAGAATTTTGCAGACAAAAGCGTGTAAAGTTCCCTGGCTCCGAACAAAGAAGCTGCAAAAGCCAGCATATGAAAAGCAATATGATTAAACTGATTGAAATAAACGAGACAAATAACTAAAGGCAAGCCCACAAAAAAAACAAGCAGCCTCGCTAAAACTTTATTCATTGAATTCCTCATTATTGATTCGGAACTGCTCCGAACCGTCTGTTTCTCTGCTGAAATTTTTCAATATCAGTAAAGAATTCTTTTTCATTATAATCAGGCCAGAGTGTATCTGTAAAGATAAACTCGGCATAAGCACACTGCCATAAAAGAAAATTGCTTAATCTTTCTTCGCCACCAGTTCGAATCATGAGATCCACTGGGGGCAAAGATGGAATATCAAGCGAATTTGTGATAGTGTCCTCAGTTATATTTTCGGCATTTATACCGTTTGAAATCAATTTTTTTACACCGCGTACAATTTCATTGCGGCTTCCGTAGTTAATGGCAAGAACGCATGTCGTTCCTGTAAAATGTTCTGTATCTTTTTTAGCGTTTAGAATTTCGTTGCGTACATCCTGTGGTAAACCTTCAAGATCGCCGATATGTTCGATTTTAATACCGTTCTTTTTGTAAAAATCAAATTCTGCGCGCAAATGTCCTTTTATAAGTCCCATTAAATAACCGACTTCTTCCTGAGCGCGCTTCCAGTTTTCAGTAGAGAAAGTGTAAAGAGTCACATATTTGATTCCGAGGTTTGCTGCCGAGGCTACAATTTTTTTAGCACTTGTCAAGCCTTCTTTGTGACCAGCAGTTCTTGGTAATCCTCGTTTTTTTGCCCAGCGGCCGTTTCCATCCATGATGATTGCAACATGTTCAGGAACTCCGCGGGCAATAATTTCTTCGGCAGTCATTTATGCCATGATTTCCTTTTCTTTGGCGTCGCAGATTGTCTGAATTTCTGCGATATATTTGTCGGTGAGTTTCTGAAGATCGTCAGTCTCTTTTTTGAGCTGGTCTTCTGTAATTTCACCTGCTTTCTGCTGCTTTTTAAGGTCATCGTTTCCGTCGCGGCGAATGTTTCTGATTGTTGTCTTGTAATTTTCGCCACAAGCTTTTGCCTGCTTGCAGAGTTCTTTTCGGCGGTCAGCGGTGAGGGCAGGGATGGCGATTCGGATAACTTTTCCGTCGTTTGACGGGTTAAGTCCCAGGTCAGCGACGAGAATTGCCTTTTCAATTTCTGTAATCAAAGATTTATCAAACGGGGAAATAACTACAGAGCGTGCCTCTGGAATTGAGATTTGAGCAACCTGAGAAAGTGGTGATTTTGCTCCATAGTAATCAACGCGAACTTTGTCAAAAAGTGAAGCTGAAGCGCGTCCTGTTCGAATTGTATTCATCTCATTTTTGAGACCTTCAATAGTTTTGTCCATTTTAGACTTTGCATCAAATGCCATATTTTCCTCCGTTTTTAGTTTAAAGTACAAAGAACGGTCAGATTGCTGACCGTTCTTAAAAAGAATTATTTTCCGAGAACAAAGAGAATAATCTTACCGAATGCAAGTTTTGCACCAACTTTCTTAGAGATTTCCTCAAGTTTCTTTCCGACAGTTGCTTTGTCGTCTTTTACGAATGTCTGATCAACGAAACAGATTTCAGCAAGGTGTTTGTTGATTTTGCCCTGCAAAATGCCAGCCTTAACATTCTCTGGCTTTGAAGCCATTTTTTCATCACCAGCCATCTGAGCCTGGAAGATTTCTTTCTGCTCATTGATGTAGCTTTCCGGAACATCTTCTTTCTTGTTGTATGCCGGTGTGAAAGCTGCAAGGTGAAGACAGCAGTCTTTTGCAAAAGTTTTAACTTCGTCAGCATTTGAGCCTTCGACTGTAACAATTGCACCTGTTTTGTTGTCACCATGAACATAAGTTCCGAGAGCGACATTGTCAGCCAGTTCGACATAAGCGACACGGCGTATAGCCATGTTTTCGCGGAATTTAATTGCAATTCCGTCGATGAGAGCTTTGTGCTCGCCAGTGATTTCATTGCTTCCGGTTTTGAGTGTGATTTCAGCTGCTTTTTCTGCAACTTTAACAAAGTCCTCGTTGTTAGCAACGAAGTCAGTTTCACAAGTGACCTCTGCCATTGCTACTTTGTTTCCTTCCTGCTTGATTACGATACGACCTTCGCCAGTAGCACGGTCAGAACGTTTCTCCATAGCAGCAAGACCTTTTTCTTTGAGGATTTTTTCTGCTTCAGCAAGATTGCCGTTTGCCTCTGTGAGTGCCTTTTTGCACTCCAACATACCTGCGCCTGTGTTTTCGCGCAAAGTTTTTATATCAGCAGCAGTGAATGCCATCTTTTTAACTCCAGTTATTTGATTTTTGATTCATCGACATCAGTGATGTCATCGTCGTCTTCCTCAACATCATCCTTTTTGATGTCTTCTTCTGTAGGAGTGTAGTTAGAGTAGTCAACGATTTCTTCATCATCTTTCTTTGTAGAAGCATCTGTGACAACATCGTCCTCGTCACCAAGAGTTTCGATGATTTTGAGTCCTTCTTCGTTGTTAGCTTCGACAACTGCGTTAGCAATGATTGAAGTGAAAAGAGAAATAGCGCGGATAGCGTCATCGTTTCCAGGGATTGGATATGTGATTCCCTCTGGGTTACAGTTTGTGTCAACAACTGCAACAACAGGAATGCCCATGCGGTGAGCTTCAGCGACTGCAATCTGTTCTTTGTGAGTATCGATGATGAAGATGATTCCTGGAAGTTCCTTCATGTCTTTGATACCACCGAGGTTTTTCTCGAGTTTTGCCTTTTCTTTCTGGAGGTTAGCGACTTCTTTTTTTGTAAGATTGTCGAAAGTTCCGTCGACTTCCATTTTTTCGATTTTCTTGAGTCGAAGAAGTGATTTTTTGATTGTAGAGAAGTTTGTAAGCATACCACCAAGCCAGCGGTTGTTTACATAATACATGCCACAGCGCTCTGCTTCTTTAGCAATTGCCTGCTGTGCCTGTTTTTTAGTTCCAACGAAAAGAACTGATTTGTTTGATGCGACTACTTTGCGAACTGCTTCGTAGCTGTCTTTGATTGCAGCGATTGTTTTCTGCAAGTCGATAATATGGATACCATTGCGCTCTGCGAAGATGTACTTCTTCATGCGTGGATCCCATCTTTTGACCTGGTGACCGAAATGTACGCCAGATTCAAGCAAACTCTTCATGGTTACTACTGCCATTGAGTTTCTCCTTCACCGGAAATTCATTTTTTTTTATGAATTCCACCGTCTCTAGTTCTCGTGTCTGTTTATTTTCAGACCGGATAATTACGTAACTTTATTTCCAGCCAACAGCCTTTCATAAAGTCCGACAAAAAAATGATGTTGAACAGTATAGCTATTCAAGAATCGAATAATTTTGTTCTTTCAACATATCATAAAGATCGAAGATAGGCAAGCCCACTACATTCGAGTTCGTTCCTTCGATTTTTCTGATGAAGCAGGATGCAAGCCCCTGAATTCTGTAGCCGCCGGCTGCCCCGTGCCAGTCCCCTGTTTCGACATACCATTCGATTTCTTCGTCTGTCATCGGTGCGAAGGTGACTTTTGTAATTACGGTGCGGCTTGTTGCAAACATGACGTCGCCGTTGAATAGGGCAAGACCTGTGATTACTTCGTGTGTTTTACCCTGGAAATCCTTCATAAATTTTGCGGCTTCGATGTTATCGGCTGGTTTTCCGTATAATTTTCCATCAAGCAATATCATTGTGTCTGCGCCAAGAATCCATGGAATTTCATGACCTGCAGGGTAAGTTTTCGCAACGGCCTCGATTTTTTTATTTGCTAAAAATTCCGGAACTTGTCTTAAATCTATATCTGACGGATATTCTTCGCTGAAATTTGACACTTTTACCTGAAAAGGAATATTTAAAAGTCTTAAGATTTCCTGTCGGCGAGGAGAGGAAGAAGCAAGAATTATAGGTTTCATTAAGTCCCCCAAAAAAAACTTTTTTAATAAATCTATTCTAGCAAAATTTTAAGGAAAATTCAATAAAAAAATAAGACAAAAATGGCGGAATCCTTCATGACTCCGCCATTTAAGTTGTTTTCATATTTTTAACGTGTCTGATGCATATCTGTTAAAAATATTTTATTTTGCGTCTTTTGTGTTCTTTTTATTGTTGTTGTTGCCCGACTGGAGGGTTTTGAGAAGGGCAAGTGCTCTGTCGCGAACAGGCTTAACATAATGATAGTTTGTTGCGATTTGTCCGACCGACTGAATCATGGCACCTTTATCTTCAACAGAATCTGCGATTTTCTCGTATGCTATAAGAACCTCGAGTGCGAGCGAGCTTGTCGGGTTGAGAACTGCATTTTTTTTGTTTGCCCATGCGATTGTGTTGACTACGTCGTCGTTTGTGTTCATGCCGATTTCGCCGAGAGAGCGAACTGCAGCTGTGATTACCATTGGCTCGTTGTCTGCAAGGGCGATGTTCTTGAGGGTTGTTTTAGATTCTTCTGTCGCAACTTTTCCAAGAAGATCGCAGGCCTTTGCGCGAATATCAGGATAGTTGTTCATAAGGCGGCCGCCCTGACGAGACTGTGTGTTGATTCCTTCTCCGGCGAGATGATCGAGTGCAACCAGCATGTCTGGTGAGACCCGGCCTTCTTCGACTGCGTTTTCGAGGTACTGGAGTGCGACAAGTTTGTTGTCACGCTCGTCTGAGTTTGCGAGCTCTGTGATGACTACATCTTCTACAGTGCTCATATATTCTTCTTCTGCTGATTTTTCCTGTGCTGCAAGTGAGAAAGCAAGGAAAAAAGCGAGAGCTGTGCAAGAAAGTTTTTTCAAAAGTTTCATTTTTTTAGAATCCTCCTAAAGTAAGTGAATCAACACTTGACTTCTGATTATAAAATATAAATCTACAAAAATCAAGAATATTTTTTAATTTTGATTCAACTCTTCATTAGTTGGAAGGTGTATCAGCCATTTTCCGTTGATTTTGTTGAAGTAGTAGTAGATGAGGTCTTCCTGTTCTTCGCGAACCTGGACAGCCTTGATATAAGTGTCAGAAATATAACGAATTTCGGAGACTTCGCGGCCTTTGCGTGCTGGAACGAAGACATGCCTGAAATAGTCATTCAGATCCTTGAGTTTGATTCCTTTGACAGGCAGCCGCTTTTCGTATTTCTGAAGGTTTTTTCGAAGTTTCCAATAGTCTACTGAAGAAGACTCGACGTATGGAACCCATGAATTGTAATCCATGTTTTTCATTATGATGTCGAGTTCTGAAATGATTTTAAGAACTTTTTCCTTGTCGTCGGCAAATGTGTTGCGGTCGACTGCGACTGAACCTACGGAACGGGTGTATTCGTCATCTTTATCTTCGACGACTGGTTCTTCCTGTGGTTCAACGACTGGTTCTTCGGCAACCGGAGCTGGTTCTTCCTGTTTCGGCTCTTCTGCTACTGGAACTGGTTCTTCTGCTTTTGGCTCTTCTGCTGCTGGAGCCGGCTCCTCGATTTTTGGTTCTTCAGGAGCTGGTTCTGGAGTTGGGACGTTTGTGCTTGCGCAGGAAATAATAAATCCTGTGAATGCACATCCGGCTATTACTAAAATTGTTTTTCTGAAAGTCTTTGATATTTTCATAATGGTTTCAATCATACATTACTTGTTGAAATTCGTCAAATATGTTAATTTTATTTTAATATGACTTCTGCAGTGTTTCCTGGAACTTTTGATCCTCCGACAAACGGACACCTTAATCTGATAGAGCGGGGCAGCCGTCTGTTTGACAAACTCGATGTTGTTGTCGCGTATAATCCGAATAAGTCCTATCTCTTTTCTCCTGAAGAGCGGCTTGAAATGCTCAAAAAACTTACCTCACATCTTGATAATGTCACGGTTCATCTCTGGGACAGATTAATAGTTGAATATGCCGAAAAAAACGGTGCGAACATACTTCTCAGAGGAATACGAAATACAAATGATTTTGCCTATGAATTTGACCTTTCGCTTATGAATCATAACCTTGATTCTAAAATTGAAACTCTTTTTCTTCCTACAGAAGCAAGATATGTAATCGTTCGTTCGAGTTCCATAAAAGAACTTGCCCGTTTTGGAGGAGATATTTCAGGAATGGTTCCGAAAATTGTAGAGGAAAAACTCAGGGAAAAATACAGGAAACAATGATGAATTATTCATTTTCCTTGACAAATGAAAGTTTGTGACTGATAATTATTGACAATGAGAGTGTAAATGTTGTAGTATTAATCTCGTTATTCATAAAATTATATAGTGAGGTTTATAATATGGCAGTACCTAGAGCGAAAACATCAAAAGCTCGCACTCGCAGACGACGCGGTGTTAACATGCATCTCGAAGCACCACAGCTTGTTGAATGTGGAAACTGTGGCAACCTCGTTTTGCCGCACCATGTTTGTCCTAAATGTGGTTTCTACCGTGGCCGACAGGTAATCACACCGGAAGTCAACGGTTAATGATTAAAGGTCAGACAGTTAAACTGTTAATCTGCATAACTGTCAGGCGTTTAAACAATGCTTGCCAAAACTGGCTTGCTAAATCTTAAAAAAGGAGAATTGACATGGACGAATTGTTCGTAAAGATTCAGAAACTCATCGCAGAAAAACTTGAAATCGATGAGAGCAAAGTCACAATGGAAGCTTCTTTCCGTGGCGACCTCGGTGCAGACAGCCTCGACACTTATGAGCTTGTTTACGCAATCGAAGAGGAACTCGGCGTTTCTATTCCAGACGAGAAGGCTAACGAATTCGAGACTGTAAAAGACGCTTACGATTTCATCAAATCAGCACAGGCATAAGACCAAAGTTCTGATTGTTTTTAAATCGAACTCTAAAACGACACAGGTTCCGGCCTGTGTTTTTTTTGTTTATTAAAAATATCATGAAAAAAACAAGTCCTCTGCTAAAAATCGCTTTTTTTACTTATCTGGTTGATCCTCTTTTTTACGTTTCTTCCCTGATTACAGTTCTTTTTGTCTCGTTCAGATTTTTTTTCATGCAGAAATTCTTTGTGGATGGGGCTGGTTCAACGGATCTGCGCATTTTTTTTAATTCTGTTCCGCTGATTTGTATTCTTACTGTTCCTCTCCTGGTCCTTAGAATCAGGAGGCTTATTCTTTCGGATTCTGTTCCTCTTTCATCTTTCAGACGCTTGCTTTCACTTGTGATTTCTGTATTCTCGGCTTTCTGTATTCCCCTTATTCTGCTTTCAGTGCTTCCTTTCTGTGTCTCTCTTTTTGGAAATGTTGATGCCGGGCAGTGCATTTCTGGTTACTTTGGAATTTTTTTGTACGGGATTTCAGCGGCGGCTCTTTCTATCCTGTTCTTTGAAATTTTTCCGGCTGGAACTGCTCTTCCGCTGCTTTTTTCATCGATGATTCTAGCTGTCGTCAATTTTATTCATCTTCTTCCTCTATATCTGAAAACTGGAAAAATTGTTTCTTTTTTTGCCAGGGGTTTTTCTTTTGCGTGGCATTTTGATTCATTCGGAAAAGGAATTTTAGATTCCAGGAACATTTTTTATTATCTTTGCGTATCTTTGATTCTGATTCTTCTGTCTGTTTTTTTTGAATACAAGCGTATCGGAAAGACTGTTTCAAAAATTACGCTTTTGCTTTTTGCAGGAATTTTTGTTTTTCTATCGCTGAGCGTGAAAAATTGTTATTTCAGAATTGATTTGACGGAAAGCAGACAGTTTTCAATTTCCGGGACAAGCAGAAATCTTCTGGACGGACTTGAAGGAGATCTTAGAATCACCTATTTCAGATCTTCCGAAATGAAAGAACTTTATCCACAGACGACCGATGTTGCCGAATTCCTGTCAGATTTTTCTTCGGAAAGTGGCCGGGTGACTTTTAATATTGAAAAGGCGGAGCCCGAAAAGCTCGGTAAGATTGGCATTCAGGGACAGCAGATTCAGAGAAACAGTGGCACTAAAATGGAGTTTGTGACCGTTTATTCTGCAGTTCTGCTGCAGTATCTCGAAAAGTCTGAGATAATTCCGTTTGTCTTGTCGACAAATACTCTTGAATACGATCTTGTTCAGAGGGTTCAGTCGCTTGTAACAGGGAATCAGCGGAAAGTTTATCTCCTGTGCGGGAACGGGCGCTCTGTCGAAGAAAGCTATGCTTATGTTTTTCCGTGGCTTAATTCCCGGGGATTTAAAGCTGAAGTCCTGAATGATTTTAATTCTTCAGAAGTGCTCAAAAATCTTTCGCCGGATGATGAAATCTGTATTTTTGGAAGTAAAGATTTGTCTCCGGAACAGGTTTTTCTGATTGAAGCGGCTCTTGAAAAGGGCACAAAGGCCTTTATCGCGGCAAGTCCATTTCATACTACGATTGAAGATGAGTGGAAAATCTCAAAAAAGCGGGACGGCCTGATTTCTTATCTGAACGGTAAAGGTTTCGCTTTTGAAAATTCTTTAGTTATGGACACTTCGTGCTTTCCTCTGACGATGGCAAGCGGAAGCGGGGAGGCGGCTGAGTATGTGACTGAGAATTATCCTCTCTGGGTGGCGCTTTTGAATCAGAAAGAAGCGGCAAAAGGGGCAGCTGTCTTCTGGTCAAGCCCGCTTTCCCTGTATGGCGGGGTGACACCTTTGTTGTATACTTCCGGATTTTCCTGGGCGGAAGAGCCTTCAGGAACTGAAAATGACCTTTTCATGACGAATCCCTTTTTAATTCCGAAGACTTCTGGTGCGGCTGGAAAAGAAAACTGCCAGTTTGTGGTGGCTGCAAGAAAAGATAATATTTCACTTGTGAGCGATCAGTTTTTTGTTTCGAGCCTTATGACCGGTTTTATATCTGGCGAAAACGGCGGTGATTTCAGAAATTATGATTACCTTACGAAGGAGCTTCTTGTTTTGCGGGAAGAGTCTGAAATTGCGGACTTAATGGAAAAAAATCTTCCTGTGACAAGTCTTTACAAAATTGTTGATGAAGATAGTTTTAAAACTGCAAGACTTGTAACGATTCTGGTCTGTTTCGGTCTGCTGCCGCTTTTATTTATTGTACTGTTTGCTTTTGCCCGGGGAGCAAGAAACAGGTTGTAGGGAAGGTAGATTTTGAAAACTTTTGAAAAAAAATTGTTAAAAATTTTTCTCGCTTCAGTTTTAATTTTTATTCTTTCTGTAATTTTCTCTAAGAATCAAAAAAATGCACAGCGTCCTGTTGAGACGGCTCTTTTGAATCCCGGATTTTCTTCTGATGTTTCTTCTGTTTTGATTACAAAAAAGAGCGTTTCTGGAGTTTCCGAGGTGCGCATTGAAAAGCAGGGAGATTTCTGGCTTCTTTCTGAAAATGACGGCATTTGTTCATTCGCTGATTCAAAAATCGTAAATTCCCTGATTGAAAATGCTGCTAAACTCAGAAAAATTTATAAGATTTCCGGTGAATACAAGGATTTTGTAAGGCTCGGAGTTGATGATGACGGCGGAAGTTTAATAACTTTTTCTGAAAAAAACGGGAAAACATTCTCTAAAATTTATTTTGGTCTTGAAAACCAGCTCAAAAACAGAATCTATTTTCGAGTTGACACGGGAAAAACCGCTTATGAGACCGAAAATGACTTTTCCCAGTATCTGACGGTTGATTTGAATTACTGGGCAGAACCTGAAATCTTCCCGGAAATTAAAAATCCTGTTGCTATTTCTTTTTCTGGTGAGAATAATTATTCTCTGGACGAGAAATCCCGTGGCTTTGCTTCGGTGTCGCACACTCTCTTGTCTTTGCGCCATGGAAAAATATGCGGGAATTTTGAAGATTTTCCGGAATTAAAAAATCCTGCGTCAAGTCTTACGGTTCAGGATGGTGAGGGGAGAATTTCCAAAATTGAATTCTTTGAAAAAATAGAAAAAAACAGCACTGCGGATGGAGAAATCGAAAAATCTTACTTCTATAAAAAATCTATTCTGGCAGCTGAAATAGACGCTCAGGAAAATATCTTTGCGTTTTATTCACAGAATGCGGTATACGAAATTTCACTCTGGACTTTTGAGAGGATAAAAAATGCAGCCCAAGATTTTTAGTCTGATAGATAAGGCAATTTATGATTACAAAATGATTCCTGAAGGTGCGAAAATTTTAGTCGGTGCGAGCGGCGGAAAGGATTCTACGCTTCTTATCGAATATTTTGCTAACCGGATGAAGAGGCGTAACGAAAACTTTACGTTTACGGCTCTGTACATTAAGACGGATTTTGCAGACGAATTTTCACCGAAACTAAAAGAACTGTTTGAGAAATGGGGCGTAAAACTCGAAGTTCTTGATGTTAATACGCTTGAGAGGGTTAAGCCGGGCCGGAAAATGAACTGCTTCTGGTGTTCGATGCAGCGTCGGAAAGAGCTCAACGAATATGCGGCAAGAAACGGCTTTACTCATGTTGCTCTCGGACACCATCTTGACGATGCTCTTGAAACCCTCCTGATGAATATGCTTAATAAGGGAACTCTGGAAACAATGCCACCGGCTATGAAATACGACAAATTTCCTGTTACTATAATTCGTCCGCTTTACTATGTGCCGGTAAGTGCTGTGATTGAGCATGCTGAGAGCGGGGGCTGGAAAAGCCAGACCTGTACCTGCACTTATCAGGAAAATTCCGGAAGAAAAGATGTGAGAAAGAGGCTTGAGGTTCTGACCGGTGGAGATGACAGGCAGAAAAAGAGGCTTATGCTCGCCTTAAAGAATATCAGACAGGAATATCTTCCGTGAGATTTTGAGTTGCGCAAATCTCAAGCATTTTCATAAAATCTTCTGGCAGCGGAGCTTTTATTATTTGAGGCAGACCGAGCGGATTGTCCTCTGGTAAATGAAGTTCTCCTGCATGAAGAAAAAAATCCTGGCCGTATTTTTGTGAATTGATTTTTGTTCCGCCGTATGCCGTGTCACCCAGGAGCGGGAAACCGTGCCGTTGTGACTGCGAGCGAATCTGGTGTGTGCGGCCTGTTTTAATGAGAATCCGCACGAAAGTAATGTCTTTTTTTTCAAAGAATCCGTAAGAAAGCGGGAATACTTCAGTGTGTGCGAATTTCCCGTTTTCAGCGCCGTATTCATCTGATTCTGAACTGACACTTACTGTATGGAAAAAGTGCGTGTTTTTGGGGGTGTTAACAGAACTTGTTCCTTGTTTTTTATTGCCGTCTTCTTTATTAATATAGTCTTTCCAGACCTGATTCTGTGTAAGCTTCCCTTCAAGAATTGCGAAGTAGAATTTTTGCACTGTATGGTTCTTTATGACTTCAGAAAAATATCTTGCACCTTCGAGGTCCTGTGAAAAGGCGATGATTCCGGTTGTTTTGCGGTCCAGCCTGTGAAGCGGGCCTGACCTGAATGAGAGGGAATTGTTCTTGTGGCTTTTTTCATATTCTTCCTGAACGATTTCTGATAAAGAATTTCCATTTGAAGATGAAGATGGCTGAACCGGTATGTCGTAAGGTTTGTTAAGAAAAAGCAGTGACGGAGTTTTCAGGACTGTGATTTGTTCAAGCGGGAGCCTTGTGCTTTCGACGCCTGGATTTTTTTGTGCGTTGTCCGGTTTGAGAAGAAAATCCGCAATCTGAATGTCGTCACCTTCTGTGACCCTGAAATTTCCTTCGCATTTTTTTCCGTTGACCTTGATAAAGCCTTTTCTGAGAGATTTGTAGAGTGAGGATAAATTTTCGTCATTTAAAAAACGGCGCAAAATTCTGTCGAGCCTTCGTTCTGAATCATCTTTTCCTGCGGTAAAATGTGAAAAAGTCATCAATCCGATTATATTTTTTTGAGGATAAAAATACAATGGCGGAGCTTTTTTACTTTTTTTGGTTTTAAAATTTGCACACTGATGATATACTTTTCTTATGAGAAAAATATTTTTGCTTTTTGTTTTTTGTTTCGGACTTAATCTTGCTGTTTTTTCGGAGTCTAAAACCGTAAATTTCCAGGATTATGACCTTAAGGCGTTTTATCCGGCAGCTGTTCAGCCCGGTGATGCAGTTTTCATCAGGCTTAACTTTGAGTCTAAAAATAAAAAACTTATAAAAACTCTCTCTGAAAAAGATGTTGAATCCGGAAATCTTGAACTGTATCGTCTTCTGGATAATGGAAAAATGACCGAAAAACCTGTTGCAAGGTCAAAGTTCTACAGAATTGAAAAAAATGACGGAAAAAAATCTGTAAAGACTGTCCTGCTTTCTGCAGTTCCTTTATCAACCTACGCAAAGACCGGTGATTATGCGGCAAAAATTGATTTTTCTGTATTTGGAAAAGAGACGGAAAATCTTACGCTTCCGGTAAAAATTATTCAGAAAGAATTTGTTTCAGAGACAATTCCTCTGAATGAGTCCAATACTGCGATAAAAACCAATTCTTCAGATGAAAGAAAAAATCAGATCGAACGGCTGAATAAGATTCTTGCTGAAAAAAATTATGATTCTGTGTACGAGACCAATAGATTTGCTGCTCCCAATCCTGCAACAAGACGGACGTCTTTTTTTGGTGACAGGCGCGTTTTTGCTTACAGCAACGGGAAATCTTCAACAAGCCTCCACTATGGAATTGATTACGGTGTTCCGACAGGGAGCGAAGTTCGTGCTTGTGGCAGGGGAAAAGTCGTTATGGCAGAAAACAGAATTTCAACAGGCTGGAGCATCTGTATTGAACATCTTCCGGGCCTTTATTCACTTTATTATCATATGAGTGAAATGAAAGTCAGTGTCGGGCAGATTGTTGAAAAAGGCGATTTAATCGGACTTTCCGGGGCTACGGGACTTGCGACAGGTCCGCACCTTCACTGGGAAATCAGGCTCAATATGGAGGCGGTAAGTCCGGACTTTATGACAGAAGATTTTGCCTTTAGTGAAGAATTGTGATATAATTGCCCTATGAACAGTATGACAGGGTACGGATTTAAAGAATCCGTCGTTAATGACACACAAATCAGTGTCGAAATCAAGAGCGTGAACAACCGCTTCCTTGATTTGAATATAAATCTTCCGTATTTCCTTAATCCGCTTGAATCCCGGGTACGAAAAATTATCTCAGAAAAAATCGTTCGCGGCAAAGTTGATGTTACGATTCGTGTAAAAGATATGGCGTCCACGGCGAAAGTCACGGCCGACCCGCAGGCAGCAAAAATGTATGCCGAAGCAATTTCTCAGATTGCAGAAAGCCTTGGCCGGAAAGCGGCGGATGTGCCTCTGAGCCTTATCGTTGGTCAGGAAGGGGTTTTGAACATCACTCACGAGTATGATGCAGACTCTTACTGGGAAAAAATCGAGGGAGTATTTAACGAGGTTTTTGAGCAGTTCGTTTCTGACCGTAAGAGAGAAGGCGAGAATCTTAAAAAAGACCTGCTTTCAAAACTCGATGTACTCGATTCATGTGCTGCTTTCTTTAAGGAATGGCAGCCGAAGATGGAGCAGAAGTTCAAGGAACAGATTACTGCAAGGTTCAACGAGCTTCTTGGCGACAATGTTGACGAGAACCGCATCATGACAGAGGTTGCGGCTATGATGGTCCGATACACAATCAATGAGGAAATTATCCGCCTGCACAGCCATCTTGCAGCTTTGCGCAAGGAATTCAGCGATAATCCGGTTCCTGGCAAGCGAATTGACTTCATCTGTCAGGAAGCAAACCGTGAGATAAACACAATCGGAAGCAAAAATCAGTTCACGGAAGTGGGAGCAATGGTAGTCAATGCCAAAGACGCTCTGGAGAATATCCGTGAGCAGAGCAAAAATGTGGAGTAAAAATATGTCAGAATATAAACTTAAAAAAGAACTTCGTGTCGCTATTTCCGGAAAATCGGGCTGCGGCAACACTACAGTCTCAACTATGCTTGCAGAAAAGCTTGGAATCAAACTGATTAACTATACTTTCCGCCAGCTCGCTGCCGAGAAGGGGCTTACACTCGCTCAGGTCATCGAAAATGCAAAAAATGATGACAGCTATGATGTCGCTGTTGATACTCATCAGGTGGCTCTGGCAAAAGAAGAATCATGCGTTCTTGGAAGCCGTCTTGCAATCTGGATGCTCAAAGAGGCTGATGTAAAAGTATATCTTATAGCAAGCGACGATACCCGTGCAAAAAGAATCCTCAACCGTGAGGGCGGGGATTTACAGCAGATAAAAGATTTTACCGCAATGCGTGACCGTGAGGACAGCGCCCGCTACATGAAACTTTATCAGATTGACAACAATGAGTACGAGTTCGCAGACCTTAAAATCGATACCGCGACGCGAACACCAGAGATGATAGTCGAGATGATTCTTGACTATCTTGAGAAAAGGAATTTTATCGAAAAAAAATAAAAAAAATCGAAAATTCTTTTAAAAACTATTGACTAAAAAAATACCATTTGATAAAGTATTATACATCAATGCGGCAGTCATATAACGGCTCATTATCTCAGCCTTCCAAGCTGATGACGAGGGTTCGACTCCCTTCTGCCGCTTAATCAAAAGCCTTCAGTCCAAAACTGAGGGCTTTTTTTTATTGTCTGTGCTAAGGAAACTCTGATTAATCGCGTCATCTGTCTGACGACAGGCAGAAGTGTAAATCAGCACTTTCCTAACTTTTTGTTGCCGGTAGAATCTTTTTTTATTATATTTATGTAATGAAAAACAGCAGTGACGAGCCTGAAAATGGCATAGACATAGACATAAACGAAGTAAAAGGTGCGTTCAAGGATTTTATGAAGGATAATTTTGATATTGATGTGAATATAGACGAGCTTCCGAATCCGGAAGATACAGATAAATCAGAAGATACTGCGGAAAATGAGAATCCGGTGAATACGGATTCTGAAAAAGCCAGGGAAGAAAATACTGCAGAACCAGAAAAAAAAGGCAAGCGTACCCGAAAAGTTTCTCTCAAGGACCTGGGCGAAGATACCCAGATTCTTCCAATCGAGGATTTTTTACCGCCTAAGCTGAGTATCATTCCTGTCGCAGGCCGGCCGATGTTCCCCGGCATTTTCACGCCGATTATGATTAACTCCGGCGACGACACAAAAACAATCGAAAAGGTTTACGAAGGTGACGGATTCATAGGTCTTGTCATGCTCAAGGACGACGAGCCTAAAGACGGTGACAAGGCCCCGACAATCAAAGATTTGTACACTGTTGGAACTGTCGCCCGAATCGTACGAAAAATCAATCTCCCGGACGGTGGAGTCAACATCTTCATTTCTACAATCAAGAGGTTTAAAATCCGAAAGACTCTTAGCGCGTCGGGTCCTATTGTTGCTGCGGTCGAGTATCTTGAGGACGAGGAATTCGACACATTCGAGGTAAAGGCTCTTACCCGTGCCCTTATCAGCGAAATGAAGGAAATCAGCGAGAACAATCCTCTTTTCTCTGAGGAAATGCGCCTCAACATGGTTAATATCGACAATCCGGGAAAAATCGCGGACTTTGTGGCTTCGGTTTTGAATGTCGATAAGGAGGAGCAGCAGAAAGTCCTCGAAGAAACGAATGTCCGTGCCCGAATGGAGCAGGTTTTGGTCTACATTAAAAAGGATCAGGATTTGCTTCGTATCCAAAAGAAGATTCAGACAGAACTCAACGAGAATTTCGAAAAGAATCAGCGTGAATACTTCCTCCGTGAAGAGATGAAGATGATTCAGGACGAGCTTGGAGTGGGCGAGGACGGCTCTGACTACCAGAAGTTCAAGGCTCGCATCGCTGACTTTGAGTTTGAGGGCGAAATCTTAGACACAGTTGAGAACGAGCTTGAAAAATTCAAACTGATGGATCCAAGCTCTTCCGAATATTTTGTCTCACGAAACTATCTTGAGCTTATCTGCACCTTGCCGTGGAAGGACGACTCAAAAGAAAATTATGACTTGGCAAAGGCTGCGAAGATTTTGGAGCGAGACCACTACGGCCTTGACGATGTGAAAAAGCGAATCATGGAATATCTTGCAGTCCGTAAGCTCAAGAACGACAACAAAGGCTCAATCATGATTCTTGTGGGACCTCCGGGTGTCGGAAAAACTTCTATCGGTCACTCTATCGCCGAGGCAATGAACAAGCCTTTTTATCGCTTTAGCGTGGGCGGTATGCGTGATGAGGCTGAAATCAAGGGCCATCGCCGAACTTATGTCGGTGCGATGCCTGGAAAAATCCTTCAGGGACTCAAAATCGCCAAAACAAAGTCTCCGGTCTTTTTGATTGATGAGGTTGACAAAATGGGAGCAAGCTATTCTGGCGGAGACCCGGCTTCGGCTTTGCTTGAAGTCCTTGACCCTGAGCAGAATGTTTCTTTCCGTGACGCATATCTTGATCTTCCTTTTGATGTTTCGAATGTTTTCTTCATTCTTACGGCGAATACTCTCGACAAAATCCCTGAGCCTTTGCTTGACCGTGCCGAAATCATCTCGATTCCGGGCTACATCGATCAGGAAAAGCTTGAGATTGCAAAAAAATACCTCGTTCCGAAAAATCTCGTGAAGAACGGCCTTTCAAAAACTCAGGTCAAATACACAAAGGAAGCCTTGCTCCGAATCGCTGAGGAATATGCCCGAGAGGCTGGTGTCCGTCACTACGAGAAGTGCATCGATAAAATCCACCGTAAGCTGATTACAGAGGTTCTCACAGGAATTTTGCCTGAGAGCAAGGTCTTGGGAAAGGTCACAAAATCCATCACCGAAGAAGAAATCGGCTCCCTCAAAAAAGAGACTTTTGTGATTGACGCTCCAGATCTTGACAAGTACCTTGGAAAGCCTGTCTTCGACGAAAGCGAAATCAAAAAGGCTGACAGGCCTGGAACCGCGATTGGCCTGGCATGGACTAGCATGGGTGGTGACACTCTTCTTATTGAAAGCATTACATTCCCGAGCGACAAGGGCGGATTACAGCTCACAGGTCAGATGGGCGATGTAATGAAGGAATCTGCACAGATTGCGATGAACTGGGTCAAACAGTACGCAATCGAGCATAACATCAAAAAAGCGCAGTGGTTCGAGCGAAACACGATTCATCTGCATATTCCTGAAGGAGCAACCCCGAAAGACGGTCCTTCTGCCGGAATAACGATGGCGACAACGCTCATGTCACTTCTGACAGGTCGCCCGATTAAGCCGAATGTCGCTATGACAGGTGAGCTTGACTTGACGGGTGCGGTAATGCCAATCGGCGGTTTGCGAGAGAAAACGGTCGCCGCACGCCGTAACGGAATCAAAACGATTTTCATTCCGAAAGCAAACGAGCGTGATTTGGACGATATTCCTGAGCATGTCAAAAAGGGAATCACATTTATCCCGGTCAGGCACGCAATGGAAGTGATGAAAGAGATTTTCCAGCCCGCAAAAAAGACTGAAGAAGCCGGGTATGGATTTTAGGGATTTCTAGGGAAACTCTGATTAATCGGCAAGTTTTTTTCCGCCGCCTTGTGTCTCGGCAAGAGTCTTTCCGAGCTGACCACAGGCTCCGCCGATTTCCCGTCCCCTGCGTGTTCGAAGGGTAACATTTAAGCCTGCTTTTTCGAGGTGGTAAACGAAATTTTTACATTCTTTTCCACTTGGCTCTGAAAATTCCAGTCCTTCGACCGGATTCCAGGGGATTAAATTGATATGAACATCAAGCCCGCGTGCAAAATTTATCATGTTTGTTGCGCTTTCAAGACTTGTGTTTGTGTCGTGAAGAAGAGCAGCCTCAAGAGTGACTCTTTTGCCTGTTTTTTTTGCAAAATAGTCGATTGCTTCGCGTAGTTTTGGAAGCGGATTTGTGCGGCAGATTGGCATTATTCTTTCACGAAGACTTTCGTCTGCTGTTGTCAGAGAAACTGCAAGCCTGATTGCCGGCCCGTTATCTGCAAGGTCGTAAATTCCTTTTATAACTCCAGATGTTGAGAGTGTGATTCGTCTTCCAGAAAGTGCACGGCCTTCTTTATTTGTGAGAATTGCAATGGCTTTGCGGACATTCTCAAGGTTCATCATAGGTTCTCCCATGCCCATGAAGACTATGTTGTCCAGTGTGCCTGCATGTTTTTCAAGAGCCAGAAACTGCTCAACAATTTCGCCAGCAGTAAGGTTTCTTGCCAGTCCTAAATGACCGGTCTGACAGAATGCGCAGTTCATTGCACATCCTACCTGGCATGAAACGCAGGCTGTTTTCCTGTCTTCGCGGTCTGTGAGAAGAACTGTTTCAACTGCGAGTCCGTCAGAAAGTGTAATCTGAAGTTTTATTGTGCCGTCGCTGTCTTTGAGAACTTTTGAGACAGAAGTGGAATGAATGACAGCTTTTTCTTTGAGTTCCTTTCGTAAATCTACAGATAGATTTGTCATTTCATCAAAAGATTCTGCGCCTCTTCCAATCCACTGAAAAATTTGTTTTCCGCGAAAAGCCTGTTTTAAATTCAACGCTCCGCAAATTTCATCCGGTAAAAGACCTGAGATAATGATTTTTTCCATAATTTTGGGTGTCAGTGTAATATTTTTTAGGCTTGTCGTTCAAGACGGTTAATCATGTCTGCAATGGCAGGCGAACGTACTCCATAGCGTGAGACATTTTTTAAAGTCTCAAGCGCTTTGCCTTTCTGGTTCATTTTGACATAACAGTCTGATAAATCAATGTAGAACCTGAAATTGCGAGGATCTCCCTTAATCAGCCCCTGAAGACGTTCTGCAGCTTCTTCGTAGCGTCCTTCGCCTTTACAAATCAGGGCAAGGCCAAGTGCTGCGTAGACATCAAATTCGATATCCATTGCTTTGTTATAATATTCAGCGGCAGTACGATAGTCGCCGGTATTGCGGTAAGCGTCACCGGCACGTGTGAGAATAACTTTGTTGTCAGGATCCATTTCGAGAATTTTGTTCCAGTATTCAATCGAACGGAACTGCTGGTTCATTCCGCGGTAACAGTCAGCGAGACCAAAAAGAGCGTAAAAATTGTTAGGTTCTTTTTGCAGTGCACGTTCAAAGTAGGTGACGCCTTTTTCAAAAGTCTTTAATTTGCGGTGGCAGTTACCGATTGATGTGAGGACACGAATGTCAACGAAATTTTCGTTTTTATCGAGCATTTTTGTCCAGTAGTAAAGCGCATCACGGTATTCTTTAAAATCGTAATGAAGGTGACCAAGGCCAATCAGTGCGTAAGCGTTGTTTTCTTCCATGTCGAGAACCGAAAGATACAGGTCCTTGGATTTTTTAAATTCCCGGATTTTCCTGTATGCGTCGGCTACACGTGTCAAAACGGTGATATTTCTGTCATCATGGATAAGATACTGTTCCCAGATTGCGATTGCTTTGTGATACTGGTTGAGGGCCTTGTAACAGTCTGCAAGGCCGAAGAGTGCATAATTGTTTGTGGGGTGATAGTCGAGGCATTTCTGATAGAAGTTTTCTGCCTCCCGGAAGTGGTTTTGTTTTCTTTCGCTGTCACCGAGACCGACAAGTGCATAATTGTTGTTTCCGTCAATCTCAAGAATTTTATTGAAAGCTTCTTTTGCTTCGTTAATCATATTGTCTTTTAACAGCTGATAGCCTTTTTTTGACAGTTCTGAAATTTCTGCTGGAACTTTCTGGCCTTCGTTTTCGGAAAAATCACTTGGAAAAAAAAGTTCTTCGGTTACGTTTTCTTTAATCATTTCGTCGCTCATTACAACATCCTCACTTTTTTAAATTATTTAATTACAATAGAGATGACATTTGCCAGTTTTTCGTAAACAGCCTCGCACTTTCCTTTGTTGTTTGCCAGAAGATAGTATTTTAGCGCAGTAACTGCACGATTCTGTTTCATGTAAAGATCTCCAATTCGGGCAAGACCGTCAGAATAACCTGTGGTGACAAAGATTCGACATGCAGCATCGTATTTGCCTTCGTTGAACAGAACATTTCCTTTGCGGTTTAGAACTGCTTTTTGTTCAGAAGAAAGACCCTGTACAGGCTTATCGGTGACTTTGATAAAGCCTTCCGGGATACTGTGAGCTGATAATGTACTTTTTACTTTGTTTTCATCCAACTTTTTTTACCTGAATAAAATTTTTACATATTCCCATTATATCTTATTTTAAGAATAAGTCAATATAAAATTTTGTTATATCTGAAGGGGTGGAGAATTACAATACCGTAGAGACTAACTTTGCCAAAGGTACTCTTGACTTCAATAAATCATTTCTATATGATATTTTCTACTAATTTTTAAGTATTCACTCTTTGGAGAAAAAAATGGATTCTATTATTAAAGGCGTGCTTCTTGTTGCATTTGTAATTATTTGTGTTCTTCTGGTTCTCCTCGTTCTCGTTCAGGATCAGGATAACAGCGGAATGGGTGGCCTTCTTGGCGGAGGAAATTCAACTGCTTTCGGTTCTCATTCTGCATCTGTCCTCACAAAGGCAACTGTTGTATTTGTCGTTCTTTTCTTTTTAATTACTTTCGCTATTGCAAAACTCCTGCCGTCAAAAGCTGATTCTACTGATGCTGATATGCGTGCTGCTGCAGAATCAACGGGTGCTGTAATTCAGGAAACTGTTCCTAAGGCATCTGACGGTAAATGGTGGGACGATTCTGCAAAATCTGAAAGCACAGAAACAACTCCTGCTTCGGAATCTGCTGAAGTTCCTGCTGCAGAAAATGCAGAGCCGGTTGCAGCTGAAACTGCTGCACAGTAAGATTCGGGGGGATAATGTGGTTTTAGGCGAGATTTTTCCGAAAGATACAATCGTTGTTGAACTTTCAAGTACTGAAAAAGACGAACTTTTTGAAGAACTTGTCGAAACCATTCATTCAAATCATCCGATTTTCGATAAACAAGAGGCACTTAAAGTGCTCAATGAGCGTGAGTCAAAAATGTCGACGGGGATAATGCATGCTGTCGGCCTTCCTCACGCTCTTATTACATCTATGAACGGTCATGATACAATTGGGGCCGTTGGGATCAGCAGAGAAGGGCTTGATTATGAAGCCCTCGATAACGCACCTGTCAATGTAGTTTTTATGATTATTGGTGCTGAGAATGATACAAATAGTCACATTCAGGTTCTGAAACAACTGGCAATGGTCCTGCAGCTTCCCAATTTCGTAAACAATCTTCTTGCAAACAAAACTGCTTCTGAAATTCATAATTTTATTTGCAAATCTGAGGAATCTTTGATAAACTAAGTTTTAGAAATACTACAGAGGTAAATTATGGCGGAACAGGAAGTAAATACAATTGCGCATCTTTTGGAAATGGAGCAAAAGGCTTCCGCCCTCACTCTTAAAGCTCAGGAAGATGCTGATAAAAAAATCGCTCTGGCAAAAGCTCAGGCTGATTCAGAATTTAAGGCACAGTACGAAAAAATCATTAATGACTGTGAACAGTCATACAATCAGAAAATTTCAGAACTGCAAGCTAAAAAAGAATCTGAGATATCTTCATACAAAAATCAAATCAAATCTTCAAAATTAGACAACACTGCTTTCAATTCTTTCCTTGATTCGGTGCTTTTCGCATAACGGGGGCATTATGGGAAGTTTGGACAGGTCAGCGGCTTCAAGTTTTGTTTATGCAAAGGCGAGCGGTCTTCTCTCAAAATCTTTCACAGGTGACAATGCGATAAAACTTTTTCAGGTTCAGTCACTGCGCGAACTTTTCACGCTTCTTTTTGATGAGGAAGTTCCAGCAGTTCCGGAAGTTATGCTTGCAAAAGAGATTGAGAAAAAGGCTGAAAAAAATCTTATCGACCTTTATAAAAGTCTTCTTTCTGAATTCGCAAATCCGTCTCCAATTCTTTCTGAAATTCTTTCGTTTTATGAATATGAACATTCTTATAATCTGACAAAAGGTCCGGACGAGGATAAAAAGCGTATTATGGCCCTCTGGAATGCTATTTCATCTCTGAAGGGAAGTGACCGCCAGAATCTTCTTGAGCTTTACAAAATGGAGATTTCTTTTAAGAACATTTTGTGGGTTCTCCGGCTAAAAGTTTATTATAAATTTACTGCTGAAGAAATTCTGGAGCATCTTGTTTATTCGGATGATATGTCAGAAAAATCAGCGGCTGCAAAAAAAATTGATGTTCTTGCACGCGAGGCGGTAGCAATTGCAGATAAAGACATTTCTTCCTACGATGAATGGAAAAAATGGAAATATGCAGGTTTTTTGAATCCGCATGAAGAGGGTGTAATCTGGGAAATCGACCCGGTCTGGATAGAACGGTCTCTTAAAACTTATCTTGCAAAAACATATAAAAGATTTTTTCACAAAGATCCGATGAGTGTGACCAGTCTTGTTTCATGGTTTAGAATAAAACAGTACGAACTTGACTGCATACGTTCGGTCGCTGAAGGCTTGCGTCTTGGCGTTGAGAGTGAGAAAGTAATGGAAGTGTCGGGAATTTCATCGGTAGTTTCGCAGGGAGGAGTAAATGGCTAGAACGACACCAATGAATCTTGTTGAACTGATGGTTATGAAAAATGATATCCGTCAGGTTCTTGAATTCCTCGGAAAAAAGGGTAATTTTCAGTTTCAGAATCATAAAAGTGACTCATCTAAAGTGTCTGACGCTTCAAGGGCGGGCGAGGCTGCAAATCCTGAGCGTGATTTGTTCGTCAAATTGCAGGATGCAAGGGCCTTTTTGAATATAGATGATATTGATTCTGCTCTTGTCGCAAAATCAAGGTGCAGTGACGAAAATGCATTTTCTGCCGCCGAAAAATTTCTTTCTGCTGTTGAAGAATTAAAAAAGCGTCAGGTTATCGCAGCTGATGAATTAAAGCGGGTGCGCGAATCTAAAGAAGAAGCAGAATCTTTCAAAAATCTCAAGGTTCCTTTCTCTGAGCTTGACCATCTTTCTTTTTTGTCGCTAAAAATCGGTAAGATTGATCCGGCTGTTTTCGATGAGCTTTCAATTTCTGTCGGAAACCGTGCTATTATCGTTCCTCTGGGAGACGATAAATCTAAAATTATGGCGGCAAGTTCCAAAAAAGCGCGCTTTTCACTCGATACTGAACTTAAAAAATTTGGTTTTGTACCTTTTGAGATACCGAGCGATTTCCAGGGAGTTCCGGACGAGGTTCTTCAGGGGCTTGAGACCAGACTTTCTGAATGTCAGAAATCGGTTGATTATATCGAAGAAGAAAGAAAAAATATGGCGAAGGCTCATGAGGAGCTTCTTCGTTCCCTTCTTGCTTCTTTTGCTATTTCTTCTCAAATCGTTGATGTTCAGAATAATCTTGAATCAACTAGCCTTGTATACAGAATTACGGGCTGGATTCCTTCAGAAAACTGCCATTCAATGATGAAGGACATGGATGAACTCACGGAAGGGCGGATTGCAATCCGTGTTTACAACCCTTTTGAAGTTCCTTCGGTCATTAACGGCACTGAGCAGGTTCCTGTCCGGCTCAAGCACGGAAAACTGGTTGGAGCTTTCGAGCGAATGATTTTCAGCTACGGCTCTCCTGTCTATGGTGCGATTGACCCGACTCCGTTCGTGGCTCTTTTCTTCACTCTGCTCTTTGGAATTATGTTCGGAGATGCAGGTCAGGGCTTTATCTTCCTTCTGATGGGAATACTGATGGCACTTAAAGTCATAAAAGTAGGAGGCTGGAATAAATTCGCTCCCATTTTTATGGCAATCGGCTGCTCAAGCATGATTATGGGACTTTTAACGGGCGAATTCTTCGGAAATGAGGAAGTCCTTGCTCCTGTGGCACGGGCAGTCACCGGTCTTTTTGGCGAACCACATTCTCCGATTCTGCATTTAATGCCTGACGGAAGTGCTCATTCGATTAAGACGATGTTCATGTTCTTCGGTGTTACTGTTGGTGTCGGTTTTGTCATCAATTCCGTGGGGCTTGTACTTAATATTATCAACAATCTTATCATGCACAAAGTTCCGAAAGCGCTTTTCGGAAAAAACGGACTTTCGGGTGCAGTTTTCTTCTGGTATGTCGTGGTAATGGTAATCAGAATTGTGGCCTGCGGGCACTCAATTGACCTTGCCGACGGAATCATTATCGGAATTACGCTCTTCCTTACGATGTTCAGTGAACCTATACACAGGCTTCTTGAGCATGAAAAACCTGTTCTGGAAAACGGACTGTTTGCGGCTGTGATTGAGGCAATCGTTGAGCTTCTGGAGACTTTAATCAGTTATCTTTCAAATTCAATCAGTTTCGTTCGTGTCGGGGCTTTTGGCCTTGCGCACGCTGTTTTGGGATTCATCATCCTGACGCTTTCTGAGATGGCTGGACCGGCCTATCTTGGGGTAATGCTCGTCGGAAATGCGATTGTGGTGGTTCTTGAGGGAATGATTGTTGCAATTCAGGTTATCCGATTGCAATATTATGAGTTCTTCTCTAAATTCTTCAATGAAACGGGTCGGGAATTCAAACCGTTCTCGTTTGAAAATAAATAGTGAGGTTTTGTTATGAACAAGAAAATTTTGATGATTGCGGCTCTCCTTACGGGATTCGCTCTTTTTGGCAGCATCGCACAGGATGCGGTACAGGCTCAGGCTGAAGCTCCTCAGGGAACAACACAGGCTGCTCCACTTCCACCGAATCCGCCGGCTCCTCAGGTTGAAAATGCCAAGAAGGCAGATTTTTCAATGATTAAGTACATTGCTGCTGGTCTTGCAGTAGGTCTTGCATGTATCGCAGGCGGTATGGCTGTAGGTAAAATCGGTGCAGCTGCAATGGGCGCTATGAGCGAGAACGCTGAGCTTTCAGGAAAAGCACTTCCATTCGTTGGTCTTGCTGAAGGTATCTGTCTCTGGGGCTTCCTCGTAGCATTGCTTATCATCATTCTGTAATTTTTGTATGGAATATTTTGTCATCGCAGAAAGGGAAATTATTCTCGGCTTTAAGCTGGTTGGCGTTGATGGCAGCATCGCGCTCAACCGCACTGAGGCACTGGATGCTTTCCGCCGGGTCACAGGACTTGGCGGGGCTGAGAGTGTTCCTGTAAGCGAGCGTCCAAAAATTCTTATTCTTACTGAAGATGTATCTGCCATGATTGAAGATGAAGTAACTCAATGGCAGAAGGGCAGTCAGTATCCGCTGATTGTTGAGATTCCTGGTATTCACGGGCACCTGGAGGGTAAAAAATCCCTCACGGATGCAATTCGTGAAGCCGTAGGAATTTCTGTGTAACAGTATCGTTCGGAAAATATCAGCAGTGTTCTGGCTGATAATTCCGGACTCTACTGAAAATTTATTTCTTAATCAGATTAACCGCTTTATTGAAAAATTCTTCCTCAAAAGAATCCTTAAAGTTATCCCTTAAATCAATCAAATTGCCCAGAAGTTCTTCCCTTGTCTTTCCGCACAAAATCACTTCACAGTAGCCCTGTTCACGAATCTGTCGGGCCGCATGATTTTCAATCTGATTCACAAAAGCGACATAAGGAAGTGCTTTGAGTTCAAGGAGCTTCCTGTTTTCCAGAATTGGAAACTTAATGTTCAGTGTCGGAATAAACTCAAAAAAGAACTGATTGCTATCCGGGGTTTTAGGGGCTATGCCCCTAGGAGAAGGGGAAGCGGAAAACGCTTTGGCGTTTGAAGCGGGGGGAAGGCTTTCCCCGTCTGTATTTTTAATCTCAAGTCCTTTAAAAATCAGAGATGACAAAGGAACACCGGCGCTGGCTGCATATGTCGTGCTCATTCCTGAAAGGCGGGGATTTACCTCAATCACGAACCATTTTTCTCCGTCAAAAACAAGGTCTACCTGTGAGATTCCGTTGAGTTTCATTCCGGCAGCGAGAAACTGAAGCATTTTTTTCAGTTCCGGGATTTTGTATTGAGCTGATTCTTCTTCAGTGATGCCGAAAGGGCCGAATTTTACGCTTTGTTTGGGGCTTGTGATTCCGTACTGGTTCACGCTGAATTTGAATGGCGGTAAAATTGAATATTGTCCGTGACCGCTTTTTTCGTCATATGTCCCGTAAATCTCGCAGCCGAACTGTTCGCCCGGAATCATTTCTTCGATAATTCTGTCAGAGGTCGTTTTTTTGGATTTTAAGATTCCCGTTGCCTCATCAAAATTATGAACGACATCAGCACCGAAAGAACTTAGTCCCGTTGTGTCTTTTATAATCACCGGGAATTTAAGTTTCTGGACTTCGTGAAAGACAGAATCCCGGAAGACATTGCTTTTTAATTCGTGCCTGTTTCCGCCGTTTATCCAGAGTTCATGGTGCATGTAGACAGCTTTTGCACAGTTTATGCCGGATTTTTCCAGAAACAGGTGAGTCCGCCATTTGTCAAAACAGATTACGGAAGTCTCAACGTTGTGGCAGATAGTTCTGATTCCTTTTTTGCGCAGGAAATCCGCAACCATGGCGTCTTTTATCGTAAGCCAGTCGTATGGTGTGACATAAAAACTTGCGGCGATTGCAAGGTCAGGTTTTAATTCAGAGAGTTCCTCTGCGATTTCTTTTTCTTTGTCTGATTTTATGAGAATACGCTTGATTTTTTCGGACTGCTCAATACTGTTTTGGTGAACGTCGCACAAAAACAGTGCCGGAAGCTGAGTCGCAATCAAAAATTCATGTTCGCTGTGCTGTTCTGAAAGATTGTCCCATTGAGTGGTGAAAGAAGGAAGTGTGGTCGTTGTAACAGACTCTCCGTTGTAAATATTGGAGCTGGTTGAATAAAAAAGAATTCGCATTCGGGGATTATAGCATAAAATCTTAAAATCCGCTAAAATACTTGCATTATCAAAAAAAATATTGGGGAAATTATGAAAATCAACGGCTCTCAGATCGTAATTGAATGCCTTGTAGAGCAGGGCGTAGATACAGTTTTCGGTTATCCAGGCGGAAACATCCTTAACATTTATGACGCACTTTATAAAAACTCAGACAGAATCAAACATATTTTGACGGCACATGAGCAGGCAGCAGCACACGCAGCAGACGGTTATGCCCGCACAACAGGAAAAGTCGGTGTCTGTATGGCTACCTCTGGTCCGGGAGCAACGAACCTCGTAACTGGTATCGCAACCGCTTACATGGACAGTGTTCCTATCGTTGCAATCACTTGTAATGTCGGAACTCCACTTCTCGGAAAAGACACATTCCAGGAAATCGACATCACCGGAGTTACTCTCCCAATTACAAAGCACAATTTCATCGTAAAAGATGTAAAAGACCTTGCAAAAACTTTCCGTGAGGCTTTCATCATAGCAAAATCAGGCCGTCCTGGTCCTGTTCTCATCGACATTCCAAAAGATGTCACTGCAAAAGAATGTGACTTTGAGCCTCTTCCAAAAGGTGACGACGGACTTAAAGCACTCATCGAAGAAAATGCGAACTTCTCACGAGTTGTACGAGTTGCGGTCCCGACAGACGAAGAAATCAAAAAAGCCGCAGAAATCATCAATAAATCAGAACGCCCTGTAATTTATGCAGGCGGCGGTGTAAAAATAAGCGGCGCCGAAAAGGAACTCCTTGAATTCGCTGAAAAAGCGCAGATTCCGGTTTCAGAAAGCCTTATGGGAAGAGATGTATTCCCTGCCAGCCACCCCTTGTGTACATGGATGGTCGGTATGCACGGAACGAGAGCCAGCAACATGGCAATCACCGAAAGCGACCTCGTCCTTGCTCTGGGCGCCCGCTTCAGTGACCGTGTAATCGGAAATCCAAAGACATTCGCAGAGCATGCGACAGTCTTCCACATCGACATTGACCCTGCCGAAATCAACAAGAATATTCCTGTCGGCGGTCAGCTTGTTGGTGATGTAAAGTCAATCCTTACACGCCTGCTTCCTCTCATCGAAAAACGGGAGCACAAAGACTGGCTCAAACAAGTCGATGAATGGAAAAAAGAGGTCCCGGCATGCTACTCGGAAGTAAAACCGAACGCTATCAACCCGAAATTCCTTCTTGAGACAGTTCACAAATATGCAGGGGATGACGCATACATCACAACAGAGGTCGGCCAGCACCAGATGTGGACGGCTCAGTTCTATCCGTTCGGAAAATCACGCCGTTTCGTAACTTCAGGCGGTTTGGGAACGATGGGCTACGGAACAGGAGCCGCAATGGGAATCCAGGTCGGACACCCTTCCGCACGCGTCGTTCACATCGCAGGAGACGGCTCTTTCCGCATGAACTGTAACGAACTCTGTACAATCGCACGCTACAATCTCCCAATCGTAATCGTCCTCGTTAACAACGGCACTTTGGGAAATGTCCGCGTATGGCAGAAACTCTTCTACGAAAAACGCTACAGCCACACAACCCTCGACTTCGGTCCTGACTGGGGCAAACTCGCTGACGCTTATGGGGTAGGCTACTACAAGGCACAGAACAACGCCGAGTTCGAGAAAGTCTTCAAAGAGGCATTCGATAGCAAAAAGCCATGCATCGTAGACTCAGCCGTTGATATCGACGAGATGATTCTCCCGATGGCAATCCCCGGAAAGCCAATCGATGATCAGATGATGAGCTGGGATAATTAAATTGAAAATTGAAAACATCCGGTGGCACGAAAAAAAACTTTTGTGTTGCCGGATGTTTTTTTTATTTTTCTTTAAAACACATATCTTGCTTTTAAATAGGCAGAGGTGAGATTTTTGTACTCTCCGTAGGTGCCTTTTTCTTTTCCTTCACTGAAAATCCAGCTGCCTGCTTCAAGAAAAATGTCGTCTGAAAGGCTGTATTCACCAGAAAATTCGATTACGCTGTCAAAGTCGTTCAGCATTAAAACGCCCGACGCGGAGAGTTTTAGCGTTTCTGAAAAAAGCGATTTCGACAGGCTGAGAGTTGCTCCGTGAGTAAAAGTCCTGCTTCGGTCGAGATTTTCTGTACTGCCACAAAGATAATTGCAGAAATACTGGGCTGTGAAAGTCCATGAGTCTGGCATCCAGTCAAGGCCTGCGAGTGCGAGTAGATTTTCGTGTTTTTCAGTGATTTTGACAGACTCACCCGAAGGATTGATTGATTTTTCTGTGATAATTTTTGCGGCTGACTTTTGAAAATTGCGGCCTGGGAAGAATGCGGTTTCTGCACGGAAGACAAGCTCTCCAAGGGGAACTGCGGCATCCAGACCGAACATGGTCATTCTCCTGTAGTCAGCATTTATCTCAACTCCGGCCGGTGTGCCGTTTTCGATTTTGGGGGAATACGAAAGAAAAGGAGTGTCTTCCCATCCGTAGAAGCCGTATAAAGAAATGTCGAGCAGTGAAAAGTATCCCGAAAGTTTTATGCCGTATTCTGCGGAATTTAGATTTTTTTCCGGGAGCGTTGTGGTGAAAATAAGTTTTGATTTTTCGGCGGGAAGGGGAGAAGCCTTGAAAAACGGGATGAAATATGCGTCGAGTGTGAGGCTTTCTCCTGTGAAACTGAGGCGTAAAGAATCAATTCCAAGGTAGTCGTCGTTGAGAAGCGTGCGGTTTGAAGAATAATCGGGCGGACAGATTACATTCGTGATGTCGATTCCGTCGGCTTTGCCCCATGCGCTTTTCTGGCGCCCGATGCGAAATCCCCAGAAATCAGTCGTGTAGTCGAGCCAGATTTCTTTGAGGTCGTAATAGGTTTCGTCAGAGACTTCGTCAAAACCAGCCCGGCTTTCTGCATAAACGGAGGATTTTTCATGAAAAACTTCGAGTTTCCCGTTCAGGTAAGTGTCACCGAGAACAAAGTCTCCCTGATTTTCAGAGCGAAGGGCTCTAGCCCAGACAGTTCCTGCCTCGCCCGAGAATTTTATTTCCTGAGAAAATAGTGAAAAAGTGAGAAATGAAAGTGGAAGCAATAAAAATTTATTCATAAGCTGAGTTTTTTATTTACAAGCGGATTTGTTTTACCGCACTCTTCCTTTTTCCAATGCCGAAACTGTCAGAAGCGAATCGTCAACAGAAACGCCGTAGCTGACATTTTTCATTTCGAGCAGGGTGGTGTGATTTTTCTGTACATTTTTCATCAGCATTTTGCCTGTCGTCCAGAAGCCGTCGATTATTTTGATTTCTGAGCAGAAAAGCTCGCGCTGCAGGTTGTTCTGACGGTCGTAAAACTCGCCTTTATAGAGCATGAAATTCTCTTTTCCAATCCAGAAGATGCGGCGCGGGTTTTTGTCTTTGAGGTCTTTAGCCTTTGCCTCGAGTTTGTAACATTCAGTTCCGTCAACCGCTTCTTCACCCAGAAGAGTGAAGTCGTCTTTTGAAAGCCCCCGCTCACCCATGTCTTCATAGGTGAAGTCGGTTCCCATAAAGTCGCCTGATGAATCGGAGCCTGAGATTCGGCGGACTTTTTTTACGGCGGGCAGATAGAGCCAGCTGTCGGTGTCTTTTTTCGTTCCGTCAGCTTCTTCGTCGTAGTCGAACATAAGGTAGCCGACGCCAGAAACATCTTTCGGGGTGGTGAACACGATAACAGATTTTTTGACTGTACCGAAGTCCTTTGATTTTTCGATTACTTCGCGCACTCGTGTCTGGCCTTTTTTGTCGGTGAGTGTCATAGTCGCCGTGAACGATGCTGTTTTTGCCTGTGGTACTTCGTCATTTTTTTTCATAATGTCGTAGCCAGTGAGAGACTGAGCGAAAAAGTTGAAAATTGAAAACTGAAAGATGAAAGTTAATGCAATAATTTTTTTCATAATAAAATCTCCTATTTCCTTTCCTTGCCGAAAGGTTTTGTTATATACAGCAGTACCGGGGTGAGCGTGTAGTCCGCGATTAGGGCTGAGCCGAGGCCGATAATCGTTAGAAGGCCAATACGGGCGAGGGCGTTCATCGGGCTTGTGCAGAAGACTGCGAACATCGAGCACAGGATGAATGTCGTCATGCCGAGCGTTTTTCCGATTTCACGGAAAGTGATTTTGAGCGATTCAAGATAGCTGCCCGTGCGCTCAAATTCGAGTTTCGTGCGGTTAGTGAAGTGAATCGTGTCGTCAACGGCGATTCCTAAAATCATCGGCATTACGGTCATCGTGAGCATATCGAGCGGGATTTTTCCCCAGCCCATGAAAGCACCGATAAAGAGGACTGGCGCCAAGTTCGGAATCATTCCGATTAAGCCCGTTGTGAGGCTTGAGAATGCGATTATCATCAGAACTGCGATAATCACGAAACTGAAAAGGAAGGACTTTAGCTCGCCTTTGACAAGTTTTTCGTTCATTGCGGCATAGTTCACGACCTGACCTACGACTCCTACATTCGCTCCGGGGAAAAGCTCCTTTGCGGAAACCTTTGCACATTCGATGTCCGAGACAATCTGGTTTGCGTCGTAGCCGTTCAAATCAACATGAACGAAGGTCGTGCGGTAGTCGGAAGAAAGCCATTTTGAAAGATTGTCACCGCCGCTCATCTCGTACAGAAAAAGCTCCTGTGTAAGTAAATCCTGCTCGTTGGGCACGGTGTAAAAATCCATGTTGTCTTCGTTTAGGCAGAGGTTAATCTCTTTTACGATGTCGGTCACGCTCGTGATTCGCGGCTCGTCTCCGCTCCAGCGGGTGAGATTGAGATGCGAAAGTTTTTCTTCGAGCACATCAAGATTCTTCATGTTCTCAGGTATTTTGAAAGCGTCCTCTTCTGGAAACTCAATCATCACATTGTAGTTGTACTGGCTTCCGAGTTTTGCTTCCAGAATCGAAAGAAGTTCCCGCACATAAGGGATTTTTTCGCCCATCATCTGAATATAGTCCATGTTCACGCCAAGCTTAAAGCATCCCGGCACACATGCGATGATGATAGCCGCACTGATGGCGGTAATAGCCCATCGTTTGTGTGCGACCCACTCCCCGAAATGCTCGAAAAATCGCTCGGCAGGAGTTGTATTTGAAGCGGATTCACGCAGATAAGCGCCGATAGAGTTTTTTTTGTTATTCATCTGTGTGTATCTGTGTTTATCTGCGTCTGAGATTTTTCCTTCCTTATCTTTTCCAAAACTCATAAAAATCGGAATCAAAATGATGACATACATGTAAGTCGAAAAAACGATTGCTGAACAGATTCCGCCGACCCATTTGAGGTCTCCGATTCCGACTGTCATAAACGAAATCATTGAGGCCATCGTGGTGATGACCGTGAACAAAATCGGCCAGCCGGTTTCCTCGACCGCCTTGACCACGCTTTCTTTTCGCCGGCCAGTGTTGCGGAAATGAAGACGAAACTCATTTATGTAGTGAATCGAATAGCCGACCGAAAGAGCCATGCCGAGAAGAACGGGAAGGGCGAGCATCGTAAGGTTTGACTTGATTCCGAAAAGAGAGGAATATCCTAAAATACAGACGATACCGCAGACTGTCGCAATGACCGGAACGATAAGCCCCCGGAGAGAGCGCACGAAAAGTATGAGGCAGAAAAGCATCACCAGAAAGCCGATTCCAATTCGGATTGCACATTCCCGGCCGGTTACAAAATCTTCTTCGTATTCGGTGTAGGCGATTCCCGTGCCCTTGAATGTGTATTTATCGCTCTGAAATTCCGGGCTGTGAACAATGTCGTAGGCAACTTTTCCGATTGCAGCCTGCTCCGATGAGTCATAGGGATTGAGCGAGAGAAGAACCCATGTTTCACGGGAGTCATCGCTTACAAGATTGTTCAAAAGTGAGCGTCTGGAAAGGATAAAATCTTTTTTTTCAGCAAGTAGGGCCCTTCCTTCTTCTGTGGATGTGTCGGGAACTCCGTCATCAAAGGGATTTATGACCTCAAAGCCGTCTTCAGTCCCGCGGGAAACCGAAAGGTTCATAATCGAAGTAATTTCATCGGCGTAAGGAACTTCCGTTTCGAGCCTGTCCCCAAGCCTCTGAATTGCGTCAAGAACTTCGGGAGCAAAGACATCTTCGCTTTCGACGAGAATCATAATCGAGTCGTCGCTTCCGAAAATACTCTCAAAATAATCCTGGTTACGCTTGACTTCTTCAGAATCATCGAACCAGCCGTCTTCACTTGTGTCGCCCTCAAACTTCGTAAGCCCGAAAAATCCGACAGCGGTGATTACGGAAAGAAGAATCAAAAACAGCGCACGGTGGGTAATCTGAAACTTTCCGAACCTGTGGAAAAATGAATTAAATCTTTCGACTGACATTTTTTTTTATCTCCTGTTAGGCTTTGCTAACAATTAAGTTATATAACAGTGTTATGTTTTAGTCAATATTTTTTCCACACCACTACATTTAAAAAAACATACGGCTTTTCAGAAGATGAGCTATTAGATTTAGAAAACTATCTTAAACTCTTGGACTTATAAGAAAAAGATACTATAATAAGTGTAATGAAGAAAAGACTCTTTTTGTTAGTATTACCATTTTTAATAGCTTGCTCTGTAAGAGAATTTGGCTATAAAAATTTTAAAATAGGTAATATAAATTTAATTGCTGTAACACTTCCGTCGATACTATTATTATTTACATTGAATCCCCTAAATTTTACAATAACAAGCAATTAAATAATTATTTTAAATTCAATTATTGCTTACCTTACACACCTGATGGCGAACTATAATCAATTCAGCCGTAAAGATAAAGTTCGAAAGTTTAATGTCAAGACAATCTAAAGTTTTTATTTGAAATTGCGACTCATTCCCATATTGACATTTGTGCTGGTTTAGTGTAATTTGACACTCGTTCTCAAATTGATGCTTGAATCGGTTTGTGAACGGAGCGCTTGATGAAAATCATTTACAAAGGAAAGAAAGAAAAAGTTTCGCTTTTGCTAGCGGTAATGCTTGTGGCATCACTTTGTCTTTCTGTCATTTTTGTTTCTCATCATGTCGAGCACGAGCATGGGGACGAGGACTGTCAGGTCTGCGCCATTTTGCAAATCGCAAGGACAAATTTCCAGAACCTCAATTCTGGTGCGTCTCTTTTCTTTCAGGCTCAGAACATTCATCTTTTTATCTTTTCCTTTCCGGCTGTCAGCGTTTTTTTCGCACTTAAAACGCCGGTCTCAGAAAAAATCCGCTTGAATAATTGAAATTCCCCGATTTTAAAACGCTAAATAAAAAATCGAGGAAAAAAATGAAAAAATCGTTACAAAAGAGCCTTTTGACTTTGAGCAGATTGATTCGTCTTCGGCTATCCAGAAAGCAATCAATTCTCTTGAAGGAACGAAGGGCTGTACTGATGAATACGGAATCACTTCATTCGTTTACGAGGAAAAACGCCCTTTCAACCGCAAAAAATTCCTGAATTTCGTGAACGAAAACTATCCGAAGTCGCTGATTCGTGCAAAAGGCTACATCTGGTTCAGTGATGCGGATCAGGATGTGCAGCTTTTTGAGCAGGCAGGGCGAAATTCTTCGGTGATGGAAGTCTCGTACTGGGTGGATGCGCTTGTTGACGAGCAGAAAAACGAGATTCTGGCAAACAATCCCGACATGAAGGAAAACTGGGACGAAGAATTCGGAGACAGAGAAAATCAGATTGTGTTTATCGGAAAAGGCTACGACCAGAAAGAAATCAAATCTGCGCTGGAAAAGTGCCTCGACGAAAAGGCAATCGCATAGGAGTTATAAGATGAAAAAAATATTTACTTTAATGACAATTTTACTTACTTTTGCTTGCGGTTCAGTTTTTGCAAAAAAAGCAGATTCAAACAAACTCAAAGTCGTAACAACGATTTTCCCTGAGTACGACTGGGCAAAAGAAATCATCGGCGAAAAGTCTGACAATGTAGAACTTACGCTTCTTCTGAACAACGGCGTTGACCTTCATTCTTACCAGCCGAGCGTAAAGGATATCGCAAAAGTCTCTGAAGCGGACATCTTCGTTTATGTCGGCGGTGAGAGTGACGAATGGGTCGATGAAGTTCTGAAAAACGCAAAGAATCCGGGCATGAAAGTTATCAACCTTGTCGAAGTTCTTGGCGAGCGTGTTAAGAACGAGGAAGTCGTAGAGGGAATGGAGCATGAGCACGGACACGATGAGCATGATGATGATGAGCACGACGAACATCACCACGAAGAAGAAAAAGACGAGCATGTCTGGCTTTCTTTGAGATTCGCAAAAACCTTGTGCGGTGCAATTTGTGACGCTCTTTGCGAAAAAGATTCAGCAAATGCTAATTTATATAGAAAGAACCTTACTTCTTACACAGCAAAACTTGATGCTCTTGATTCAAAATACGCCGATGCGGTCAAGGCAGGAAACAAAAATACGCTCGTCTTCGGCGACCGCTTCCCCTTCCGCTACATGGTCGATGACTACAACCTCAAATATTTCGCCGCTTTCACAGGATGCTCTGCCGAAAGCGAGGCAAGTTTCAAGACAATCGCCTTTCTCTCTGAAAAAGTGAACGAACTTGGCTTGAACTGCGTCTGCCAGATTGAGAGCGGAAACGGAAAAATCGCCAAAACCGTGATTTCAAACAGCAAGAACAAAAAAGCAAAAGTCGTGACTTTCGATTCGCTTCAGTCAACAACGGCAAAGCAAATCAAAAAAGGCACGACTTATCTCGGTGTAATGGAGAAGAATCTCGAATCCCTTAAAGAGGCGTTGAGATAGGGAACTGGCCTTGAGTCCTTAAATCCCGTGCTGCTGCACGGGATTTTGGTTATTCTACTTATTTTTTACAGTTTCCAACTGACCGCTTTTTTGCGTGAATCGATGAAGCGGGAGTAGATTCCGTTCATTTTCATAAGCTCGTCGTGCTTTCCCTGCTCAGCGATTCTGCCTTTGTCGAGAACGATAATCTGGTCGGCGTGGCGGACGGTTTTGAGCCGGTGTGCAATCATAATCACGGTTTTTTCACGGGTGAGTTCTTTGACGGCCTCCATCAAATCACGCTCGTTTTCCGGGTCAACGTTTGCTGTGGCTTCGTCGAGTATGATAATCGGAGCGTCTTTCATGATTGCCCGGGCGATAGAGATTCTCTGTTTTTCGCCGCCACTAAGACTTGCGCCGCCTTCGCCAATCACTGTGTCGTAGCCGTCCGGAAGGGCAGAGATGAATTCGTGGCAGCACGCTTTTTTTGCTGCTTCAATCACGCGCTCCATCGGGGCATTTGGCTCTCCAAAGCGGATATTGTTTGCGATTGTGTCATGAAAGAGGTAGACGTTCTGAAAAACAAAGCTGAAATTGCTCATGAGGCTGTCCATGTCGTAATCGCGCACATTTTTGCCACCGAGAGTGACGCTTCCTGAATCTACATCCCAGAAGCGGGCAAGAAGATGGCAAAGCGTAGTCTTTCCGCCGCCGCTCGGTCCCACGATAGCAGTTGTGGTGCGGGCCGGAATCGTAAGCGAAACGCCGTCGATGATTTTTCGCTTGTCGTAAGCAAATGAAATATCCCGGGCAGAGAGAGTAAGATTGTCACACGGATTCGAGATTCCTACGGAATCTCTGTTTTGGATATTTTCCTTTTCTTTAAAGGAATTGCGTAGCAATTCCGAATCTGTGTGGCTTTCCCCCTCAATATCCATGGTCGGGACATCCAAAATGGCCTGGGCTTTTTTAACGCCGATGTCGATTATGCGCAGAAGCGCGCTGTAATTTCCGCCGGCTTCGAGGGCTGTGAAAAGCATGAAAGAACAGACCAGCATTACCACACAATTTTCGAGAGTCATCGTTCCCTGTAAGAAAAAGAAGAGGGAGGCGAGCATGATTGCGACTCCGCACATTTTGGAGACAATACTCTGGAGAGCGGCAATCGGGATGCAGCGTAGTTCCATTTTAAGGCAGACTTTTTTTGCCTGATTTATGACATCGTTCAGTTCGCGGCTTCGGCTGCCTGTGAGATTGTATGCGCGGACTTCGGCGATTCCCTGAATGTATTCGAGAATTTTACTTATCTGATTTTCGTCGGCGATATTTTTGTCCTCGGAAACGCTGCGGACTGAAAGCCTCATAAAGACATTTACGAACTGGAAGAGAAGAAATCCTGCCAGAGCAACAAGGGCAATCCTCCAGTCAAAAAAAGCAATCATCACGATAATCAGGGCTGAATCCAAAAGTCCCTGCATAACCAGCATGACGGCTCTTGTTGCCACATCCCCCACAAGTTCCATCGTGTTTGTGGTAACGCTTGTGATTTGTCCGAGCGAGTTTTTGTTGAAGTAACCCATCGGAATGTAGCGGAGGTGCTCGGCGATTTCGATGCGTTTTTTTGCGCAGGTGCGGTAGCCGCCTTCGGTCTGCCACATGGAAATCGTTTTTTTGGTGATGATTCCAGCCGTTACGCTGAAAACCATTATTCCGAACGAAAGCCATATTGTGCGGGTGGTAAACGGCTCTCCCTGCGTAATGGTGCGGATTAATCCCTGCATCATCACGGCGATTGCGGCAATTCTGAGTGCCATAAAAAATGAATTCACGACTCCAAGAACGATTGAAGCGTAAAATTTGTTGCGGTTTTCTTTGTCGCAGAAATTAAAAAAGTTCCGTAAAATTTCAAACATTATATCCTCCTTTCGCTACTCATCCTTAGCACTGACATGGGCTTCCCACATTGATTTGTACAAGCCGTTCTTGGCAAGAAGTTCCTCATGTGTGCCGTGAGAATCAATCTTGCCGTCTTTGATGACATAAATCTGGTCGGCATCTTTTACGGTTGAAAGGCGGTGCGCAATTACAATCAGCGTTTTGCCTTTTACAAGGCGGGCAACGCTCTCCTGAATGATTGCTTCGTTTTCAGGGTCGGTGTAGGCGGTTGCTTCGTCAAGAATTACAATCGGTGCGTCTTTCATCATTGCACGGGCGATTGCGATTCTCTGGCGTTCTCCACCGCTTAAATGTGCGCCGCTTCCGCCAACGATTGTGTCAAAGCCGTTTTCAAGCGACATGATAAAGTCGTAACAGCCACTCTTTCTGGCGATTTCTTCAACTTCGGAATCACTAGCTTCACGCCGGCCAAGCCGGATATTTTCGCGCACGCTCAAGTCAAACAAGAAATTGTCCTGGCTGACATAAGCTACGCGGCGGTTGTATTCTTCAAGCGAAAGATTTTTTATGTTCACGCCGCCGATTTCAATTGAGCCGGAATCGACATCCCAGAGAGAGGCAATAAGGCGGGCGATTGTAGACTTTCCGCTGCCGCTCGGTCCTACGAAGGCGGTGTAAGAGCCCTGTGGAAGAGTCATGCTGATTCCGTGCAAAATTTCCGGGGTTTTAGGGGTGGAACCCCTAGGCGAAGGGGTAGCGGAAGACGACTTGTCGGCTGGAGCGAGGGGAAGGCTTTCCCCCTTTCTGTGATATCCAAAATGCACATCTTTCAGTACAATCGAATTGTCGGCGGGTTTTTTTTCATCTTTTGTGGGGCGGGCAAGTTCCGGCATGTCCATGATTGAGCCGACTTCGCCAAAAATAACTGTCGCTTTTGCCAGGTCGTCGTGGTAAGAATAAACGACCAGAAGCGGCTGAATTACGCTCATCGAAAGAATTATGATTGTTATGAAATTGACTGCCGAAAGCGAACCGTTCAAAAAGAAAAAGCCACCAATCGGGAGAACTGCAAGAAGCGTTGAGGGCGCAATCACAAAGGCAATCGTGAAAGGCCAGATACAGTCCCGCATCCACTCGACATAGCAGTCAGAACCTTCGCGGGCAGCCACGACAAATTTTTCGTAAGATGATTTTGATTTTCCGAATGCCTTGATGACTTCGATTCCGTTGATGTACTCGACCGCCGTATCGTTCAGAATTTTGGTCTTCTCAATCGCATTGTTGAACCGCTCGGTCATGTTTATCATCATAAAGCAGGATGCAATGAATCCGACTGGGAGAGTTGCAAGTGAAGCAAGTCCCATCCGCCAGTCGATATGGAAAAGATATACGAACATTGCGAGCGGAAGAAGAAGGTTACTTGTCCATTCGGGGAGAATGTGGGCGAGGGTAGTTTCCATGCTGTCAATCCGCTCAATCAGGATATTTTTGAGCGTGCCCGACGGCATATCAAGGACAGAGCCAAGCGGAACCCGGGTAAGTTTGTCGCACAGGCTTTTTCTGATATTAGCCAGGACATTGAATGTGGCTACATGGCTCAGCGTGGTCGAAATCATGTGAAAGAAAGCGTTTCCTGCCCAGAAAAGAGCGATAATGCCACACTCACGAAGATAAACATTCCAGTCACGAACGCCGGAAAGAAGCTCCCTCACGATATTCGCAATAAGAATGTAGGGGGCGATTCCGCAGGTGACTTTAAGAACGGCAAAAAAAATACTTGCAAAGTAGGCAGCCTTTTTTTCGCCCGCAAAGGTAAAAATCCAGTTTAAAAGAGATTTCTTTTTTGACATTTTAAACTCCTGTTAGTGTTTGCTAACAGCTTATTATATATAACAGTGTTATATTTTTGTCAAGGCAGGGGCCTTCAAAGATTGCCCGGCACTTGTTCATTTTTCCCTGAATTTTAAGAATAAAATGGCTAGTTTTGTTGACATATAGCCAGTTATAAACTAAACTATCTTTAGTTGAAGGAGGCCTTATGTGTAGAGCTACGATTTATGACGCACGAAACAATTTTTCAGCACTCGTAAAAACAGCAGAAAACGGTGAGCCTGTTGAACTTACCAGGCACGACAAGCCTGTCGCAGTGATTATTAAGTACGAAGATTACGAAAAAAAATTCAAGAAGAAGAGTTTTTTTGAGCGCTGGGAAGAAACCCGAAAAAAGTATGCGGATGTTTTTGAAGATCCGACTTATGAAGGTCTTGTAATTCCAAAGCGTGAAGCTCCGGATGAAGAATACGAGAAAAAAATGGCAAAATTATGGGAGGAAGAATGAGTCCGGTTTATTTGCTTGATACAAATGTTATTTCAGAACTTTCAAAACCCAAACCAAATATGCATGTAATTGAACAGATAAAAGAGCATGAAGATATGTGTGCAATCTGTTCTACAGTTTGGGAAGAAGCCGTTTATGGTTATGAACTTATGCCCGACGGCAAAAAAAAAGATGCGGTCTGGGACAGTATTATCGATGTAAAAGAAAGTTACCCGATTCTCCCTTACGATGACTTTGCAGCAAAAATATGTGGCGAAATCCGCTCAAAATGCAAAAAGGCCGGGAAAACCGCCCCATTTTATGACTCACAAATCGCAGCAACCGCAATCGCCAACGGAATGGTTTTAATTACCCACAACACCGAAGACTATTCCGCCTTAAAAGAACATTCTTCGCTTAAAATCGAGGACTGGTGGGAATAAGGCACACAACAGGCGGGGAATTAGTCCCGTATAATGAATAAAAAACTGCCCGCAAGATTTCACTCACGGGCATCATGGACTTAAAAAATATTTTGACTATCTGAGTTTTTTGTAGCCGTAGACTGCTGTATCGCCCAGTTCTTCTTCAATGCGGATAAGCTGATTGTATTTTGCCATGCGGTCTGTTCGGCTCATTGAACCTGTCTTAATCTGGCCTGAGTTTGTAGCGACTGCGATGTCGGCGATTGTTGTGTCCTCGGTTTCGCCTGAGCGGTGGCTTGTAACTGTTGTATAGCCGTGGCGGTGTGCCATCTCAATTGCTTCAAGCGTTTCTGTAAGTGAGCCAATCTGGTTAACTTTGATGAGAATTGCGTTTCCGGCTCCTTCTTTGATTCCTTTTTCGAGGAATTTTACATTCGTTACAAAGAGGTCGTCTCCTACGAGCTGGCAGCGGTCACCGATTTTGGCAGTGAGTTTTTTCCAGCCTTCCCAGTCGTTTTCGTCAAGACCGTCTTCGATTGAGTCAATCGGATATTTTGTAATCAGCTCTTCAAGATAGGCAATCTGCTCGTCATCAGAGAGGCATTTTCCGTTCGGGTCTTTTGGAGTTCCGTTTGAAAGCTCTCTGTAGTTGTAGAAGAATTTTCCGTCTTTTTCTACGCTGAACTCAGAAGCGGCACAGTCCATTGCGATTTTTACGTCTTCGCCCGGTTTGTAGCCTGCATCTTTGATTGCCTGAACGATTGAATCGAGTGCGTCATTGATTCCATCGAATTTTGGTGCGAATCCGCCTTCGTCACCTACAGCAGTTGAAAGTCCACGACCTTTGAGCAATTTTGCAAGTGCGTGGAAAACTTCTGCACCCATTCGGATTGCTTCTTTTTCTGATTTTGCACCAACAGGACGAATCATGAATTCCTGGAAAGCGATGGGAGCGTCTGAGTGAGCACCACCGTTGATGATGTTCATCATTGGAACCGGAAGAACATGGGCGTTAGCACCTCCGATATAACGGTAAAGCGGAATGTTAAGGGCTTTTGCTGCAGCCTGAGCAGTTGCCAAAGAAACTCCCAAAATTGCGTTTGCACCCAGTTTAGATTTAGTTGGAGTTCCGTCAAGTGCGAGCATCTTCATGTCGATTGCGCGCTGTTCAAAAACATTGTCACCTTTGAGAGCCGGAGCAATCACTTTGTTTACGTTTTCAACGGCTTTAAGAACGCCCTTTCCGCCGTAGCGGGATTTATCTCCGTCACGAAGTTCAAGCGCTTCATTTTCACCGGTTGATGCCCCCGAAGGAACTGCGGCACGGCCAAGTACGCCGTTTTCAAGAATTACATCTACTTCGACAGTAGGATTTCCGCGTGAGTCGATGATTTCACGGCCGATTACATTTGCGATTGCAATTTTGTTCAACATTTTTAACCTCCAAAAAATAAAAAAAAACTGCAAGCTTGTTGAAGCTATTCCAGGAAAGTTCTGATTAAGTACTTTACCTACACTGCAGAAGTGGAACATATGTCCTCAGCAAACTTGCAAAATCCCCTAAATGGCTAGTAAAGGGTAGTTAGAATAGACTAACAAAAGTTAGAATACAGTCTGAAGATTATTTTGTCAATCCTTACAGCTCAAAAACTGCCCAGCGGTCGTTCATCTTTGGAAGAAGTTTTGCGAAAAGCCAGCCGCGTACAGAATGCTTTTTCATTTCTTCGTTAAAACTGTGTTCTTCCACAAAACGAACCCCATCGCACAGGTCAGCGATTTCCTTACCGCTCCAGGTTCCGCTCTTAAAGACGGCATTCGTATTTTTTACCGTGTCATGATATTTCTGGTTTTTGACCATGAGGGGATTATTCTGCTCGGCAATCAGAGTTCCATTCGGGAAATTTGTTTTCAAGACATTAAGAAGTTTTGCAATTTCTTCAAGGGTAAGATACATGAAAAGCCCTTCGGCAAGGAAAAGCACTTTCGAGTTCGTTTTTGCGATTTCTTCCTTTACGGCAGCACACCAATCGTCTTCCAGAACGCTTCCCGAAATCATTGAAACCCGCTCCCGCTCACTGAAAACTTTTTTGCGGAGTTCAATAGAATCCGGCAAGTCCAGATCAAACCAGAAGATTGAGCCGTTGTCCACACGTGAAAACCTGTTATCAAAGCCTGCTCCCATGTTCACGATTACGGCGGAAGGATTTTTTGCGATGAAATCTTTTACCATTCGGTCAAGCATTATTGTTCTTGCAATTACTCCTTCGTGTGACATAAATTTGTCGAGTGGGGCAGTGTCAATTCCAAGCGTTTTAATCATTTCTACCGCAACTTCATCACGGACACGAGGATTTTTCCGTAATGTCTCGTTTGCCTTGATTGCGACCGGAATCAGGGCTGTAGTCTGTACATCTCCTAAAGAAATTGTCATTTTTAATTCTCCTGTTAGTTTATGCTAACCAATTATTATAACGGCGTTATATTTTTGTCAAGGGACTTACACAAACTTGCAAAATCTGCTAACATACCGTAAACATTTCAACAGATTGCCTAATCTTATTAAGGCGGATTCCCGCACCTTTCTATGCTCATGCGCGAGGTCTTTGCGCAGTTATAATGCAATCACATCTATATTCTGGAGTTTCGTATGCCAAAATCTTTGGGACAGGAAATTCTTTTTACCATTCTGATGGTATTTGTTATGGTTTATGCAATGATTTGCTACAACATTGCACTCGCAACGGGCGGAATGAACAATTCAGTGTTTTTGCTGGCTTTTCATGAGCTTCCGATTATGGCGCCGGTCGCTTTCGTCCTTGATTTCTTTATTGTCGGGCCGATTGCAAAGAAAATCACATTCTCTAAGTTTGATGTAAAATCGACAAATCCGGTCTTTATCGTGCTTTCTATTTCAATCTGCTCTGTCTGGCTGATGTGCCCGCTTATGAGCCTTGCCGCAACGATTCTTTTTAAGGGCGGATTCCAGAAAGAGATGATTTCAATCTGGCTCCAGACAACCGCCCTCAATTATCCGATGGCAACATTCTGGCAGCTTCTGTGGGCCGGACCTCTCGTTCGTAAAATTTTCGGTTTGATTTTAAAGAAATAGGGCTTGTTCCGAAGCACTCTAAGCAACCGTTACATAAACAGCCTTCGCCAAAACATTGATTAAGCCTTGTCAAAGGCTGTTTGAACTTTCTTCAGGCCCACTTTCCCAAACGGCAATCTTACCTTATACTTTTACTATGGCAGAAAATACTTTGCAAAACATCAATGAAATTGCGACGGCCGAGTTCCTGGAAAAAGGCTTCCGTGGCGCTTCTCTTCGGGAAATCGTTAAAAAGGCTGGAGTTACGACAGGGGCATTTTACGGCTACTATAAGAGCAAAGAAGAGCTTTTTTCGGCTCTTGTAAAGCCTCATGCACAAACCGTATCCAGTCTTTTCGGAAATCTCATCGAACAGTTCAAGTCTCTCCCAAAATCGGAGTGGGCAAAAAATATGGCGACTTTCTCCAAGCAGGGAGTCGTCAAGATTTACGAATACGCCTTCAATCACAAAGATGCTTTCCGCCTTATCCTGAATGCGAGCGAGGGAACGGAATTCGAGAATTTCGTCCATAACCTCGTCGAGCAGGAAATCGAAATCACCCACATTTTCTACAAGGAGATGGAAGCTCAGGGCTATAAGCCGTACGCATTCGACCCAACCCTTGAGCACATCATCATCTCAGGCGAATTTGCGGCAATTTTCGAACTGATTATTCACGACATCCCCTTTGAAGAAGGCATAAATTGCGCCCAGAATATCCACGACTTCTATGAAGCTGGCTGGCAGAGCGTTCTGAAGCTGAATTAAGGGCCATTTTTTGCTGCGCAAAAAACCGGACTTTAATATGTGCCCTGCATGGATGCAGGGTATAAGCAAAGAGAGAAAATTCTGTTTGCCTTTAGGTGAACAGAATTTTCTCGTAGAAATAAAAAATACATGGATGTATTTTTTATTTCAAAAATCCCTTGCACAAGTTTTTTTATTGACTAAAAACCCCTGTTTGTGCTATAACATTGTTATATATCACTGTTATATTTCGAGGTTTTTTTCTATGGCAATAATCAACAACAAATGGGTAGCTTTTGGTCTTGGCGTTGCGGCTGGTGTCGCAGCTGTTTCCCTTGTTAAAAATCCTGCTTTCAAAAAAGCTTGTGCGGCTGTCGTCGGAAAGGGCTTGCAGCTCAAAGATGACGCTTGTGCTTTCGCTGAGTCTGTAAAAGAAGACGCTCAGGACATCGTAGCAGAGGCAAAATATAATAACTCAAAAAAAGCCGAAGCAGCAAAGGCATAATTTTAATAACGGGGCAAAATCTTGACCGTCACAATTCATCACAGCTTACCGGGGAGAATCCGGGTGCATTACGATTTGCACGAAATTTCCCCCCGGCAGGCAATTCTCGCACAGAGCCTTATCGCCGTTCAGGAAGGAATCACCGACATCTCCGTGAACACGAACATCGGCTCTTATCTGATTCTGTTTGATTCTTCTATTATCTCTCAGTCCGAAATCGAAAATCTTTTTAAGGCACTCGGCTCAAAATATCTCGACGACGAAAAACTTCTTGAAGCCGTTTCTCAGATTCCAATCACCGAAAGCATAATGAGCATTTTTATAAGCACGATGATAAATCATTTTGCCAAAAAACTGCTCCCGCTTCCGCTCAGACGGATTCTGCTTTTTTCAAACATTCTTCCACGGGTTCTGGACGCACTCAAAGTCTGCTTTACCGAAGGAAAGATTTTCAGCACACAGATGCTCGATGCCACAGCCCTCACCACGACGGCTTTCACCGGCAACACGAACACAGCAAGCTCAATCTCAATGCTTCTTACTTTGGGCGAAGAAATTGAGGAAGTCACAAAGCGGGTCTCTTACGGAAACCTGGCTCACAAACTTCTGATTTCGGACGAGCCTGTTCACATCCTTGAAGACGGCGAAGAAAAAACAATCCCAGCTGAAGCTCTCAAAAAAGATGATTTGGTTATTGTCCGCGAAGGAAGTATGATTCCTTGCGACGGCACTGTTGAGAAGGGCGAGGGAATGGTCAATCAGGCCAGCATCACGGGCGAAAGTCTCCCTGTAGACAAAAAGGCAGGAAGCGGAGTCTTTGCGGGCACAATCTTAAGCGAGGGCGAGCTTGTAATCCGAACCCGCTCAACCGGACGGGACACAAAGGTTCAGAACATCATTCAGATGATAGACAACTCGCAGAACCTGAAAGCCGCTGTTCAGAGACGGTCAGAAAACCTTGCGGAGAAAATCGTTCCGCTCAATTTTGCACTTGCCGGCCTCACCTGGCTTTTTACCCGAAACCTCACAAAAACGATGTCAACTTTGATGGTCGATTACTCATGCGCCATGAAACTTACAGCCCCAATCGCAGTTCTCTCCGCAATGAAAGAAGCGGCAGGCTACGGAATCAGCGTAAAGGGCGGAAAGTATCTTGAAGAGGCCGCCGAAGCCACAACGATTATATTCGACAAGACAGGAACCCTCACCTATGCGAACCCCAAAGTCGAAAAAATCTATGCGATGAAAAATTATGGCGAGGATTTTGTTTTGCAGATAGCAGCCTGCCTCGAAGAGCATTTCCCGCATCCGCTCGGGCGTGCAGTCGTTTCTTTTGCAGAAGAAAAACGACTTTTCCATCCTGAGAATCACACGAAAGTCGAATATATTGTCGCTCACGGAATCGCTTCTACTCTGGACGGCAAAAAAGTCAGAATCGGAAGCGCACATTTCATCTTTGATGATGAAAAGATTCCCTTTGACGAAAAAGTGCGTGAGATTCAGTCTGAATCCGCAAAAGGGGGCCAGTCGCTTTTGTATCTTTCCTATGACGGAGAGCTTGCAGGAGTTCTTGCAATCGGAGACCCGGTTCGACCAGAAGCTCGTGAAGTCATACAGAACCTCAAAAAGACAGGAATCCGCCGCTGCGTGATGATTACCGGCGACACTGAGGGAGCGGCAAAGAAAATCGCTGAGAGCGCAGGTCTTGACGGCTGGTACTCGCAGGCACTCCCCGAAGATAAAGTCAACCTGATTGAAAAGGAAAAGGCGTACGGAAAAGTAATCATGCTCGGTGACGGAATCAACGATGCTCCAGCCCTCTCTGCGGCAGATGTCGGTATCGCAATCGAAGGAAGCTCGTCAATCGCAAGCGACACGGCGGACATAGTTCTGAGCGAAGGTGGCCTTAACAATGTCGCGACAACACGAGTCCTCGCACAGGGATTGATTCAAAAAATCAACCAGAACAATGCCTTCATAATCGAAGTGAACTCAGCCCTGCTTCTTCTCGGAGTATTCGGTCTGATTACCCCTCAGCTTGCGGCAATCCTTCACAATTCGGTCACAGTCGGAATCAGCGTCAAGGCAATGGAGAATATTCTATGATTACAAGTTTTTTCCCGGGGCGTGTCCGGCTTAGAGCACCAATTTTTAAAGAAATGGATTTAGTTGAAAAGGCACGCTCAATTCTCTCAAAGTCTGATGCGGTTAAGAATATCGAGACAAATCCTGTGACAGGGAGCGTTTTAATCGAATATTTTCCTTCAAAGGTTCCGATGGAAAAACTTTTGCCCATGCAGGATTTTTTTGCCAGACTCGCTAACGAGGCCCAGCGATTTGATGGAAGCACCGAAAGCCGTCAGAAGATTTCTGAGATGCTTTCGGCACTGGAAGGGATTTTTTAAGCAGAAGCGAGTTTTTTAACTTCTTCAAGGGCTGCATCATCTGGCGAAAGCTGAGCTTTTACTGCCCCCACAAGAGTTGCTCCGGCTCCAGTCACTCGGTCGCTCCAGTCGGAAAGCCACTGACCTTCGCCCCAGTCGTACGAGCCGAACAGGCCGACTTTCTTTCCAGAAAGGCTTCCTTCGATTCCTGAGAAGAAAGTCTCCATTGAGTCTTCAAGCTGCTCCGCTCCCATGGCAGGGCTTCCCAAAAGAATCAAATCAGAGCCGAGAACTTCTACTGAATCCGCTGAGTCCGCAGTCGAGAGTGTTACTTCTCTTCCTGCTGCCTTTGCTCCCTCCGAAGCCGCATTTGCGAGCTGCTCCGTGTTTCCTGTCGTACTTGCGTAAACGATAGATACTTTCATTTTATTCCTCCAAAATTTTTGTTGACTTTGTAATTTTTTGCCGCAAGTGGAACTGAAAGACCGCTCGCAAGCAGTTTCATGCATGTTTCGGTGCACGATTTGTAAAGATTCATCTGACGGATTGCATTTTCTTTGTCGCCGTAAACTTTCCAGAATCCCGAATATTTGAATCTCTCCGCTCCAAAACTCTCGAAGCCCACGACATCTTCAAGAGGGTAGCCTAAGAAAAGTCCGACTTCGTGAGGGAAATCTTCGTTCACTGCAAGCCTGTGTAAGAGCTCTGAAAGAACTGCGGCAAATCCTTTTTGCACGGGGTAATTTTTGTAAAGAAGATAATTTCGGTTTTCGGGGATTTTACAGATACGTTCCAGAAGGTTTTTGTCGTAAACAAAGAAGAGAAATCTTCCGGCGTCTTTTTTGAGCGGAACGAAGTAAATCTTTCGTTTTGAAAAATCAGCCTGCCATGAACGGAGTTTTGCCAGTCCTGAAAAGTAATTCTCACCGTTCATCGAAAAAAGGCAGGCGGGCTTGATTCCGCAGAGGGCAGGAGCACCGCCATGAATGATTGTCTCGTCAAAACTCATTTTTTTACATTCCCCGCACCACAAAAAAAAGCGGAGCAAAGCAGAAAATGTCAAAATCACTTTGCCCCGCCAAAGAGGTACTAAAAACAGTTAGGTATTGCTAACTTTCATAGTTAGAATACCCTAACAAGAGTTTTGTGTCAATAACTTTTTAGAAAAAATGGAAAATAATTAATGTCTTCAAAACATTACTTTTCTCCACGCAGGAAGGCGGTTGCGAAGGAGGCCGACTGATAGCCGATACCAAGTTTGCAGCTGGTACTTCCTGAATCAAGTGCGGAAAGAACAAGCGATGTCTTTTCGTCATTTGCGGCATATGTTGCAGGAGCTGTCATGTGTTCCCAGACACCCGCCGTTGCGCTCGTGCTTGAAGCGACAAACGCCGTTTTTACCGCCTTTTTGTTCTCGATGTTTGTCGCATCCAGATAGCTGATGACCGGCGAACATTTAAGTCCGTAAAGTGAGCCAGAGCCAGAGCTTGCTTCAAGCTTGATGTCGTTCCATTTACCAACAGAGTTCGCAGAGTCAACCTTGCAGCATGCAGCAACCGTGTATCCGCTGTCTGCTGACGAGCTGTATGTCAAATAGATATAGTACAAATCGCCGTTTTCTGCGTCCTGGGTTGCAATGTGCAGGTTTCCGCCCGCATCGATTGCCATGCTTACGTAGTTACCGAGCTGCACGCCGCTTGGAATAAGGTTTGAGCTTGACGAAGTTACATCAGTGTAGTACCATCCGCGCGTTACGCTTGTCGGCGTTGTGCCTTCGGTTGTAACAACGGCTCCACTTGTGCTTGGCGAGGTAGACTTTCCGCGGGCAATGCGCAGACTTACTTCACCGCTTGAAACATTTGTTACACAATATGCAATAACAGGAATCGGGCTTGCGGCACTTCCGCCGTTTACGGTGTCGAGAACTATGTCTGAGTATTTTCCCACATTTGCCGCATAGTCACTGTAGCCAGTGACCGTCGTATCGTAGCCGTCAACGACAGTGTACCCATTCGTCCAGTTTCTACAGTTTCGCATAACAGCAGTCGGGTCCGTTCCGCTCCAGGTTATTTTTCCGTATTTAAGGCACTTCGCATAGTTATCAAAGTAACAAGCGTAAGTGTAGTATGTGCCACCTGAATATGTTCCTGCAATTTTCGGATTTCTGAACTGGAACATCATTTCGTCCAAACCGTCACTTGAGTCAGGGCTACTAGAATCCTCATTTCCCTGAACATCAATTGCATAATCTGTATAAGTAGTAGTTGAATTATCTTTAACTGTACTCTGAGTAAACGCTTTATTATCACGAGTAATAAATAATCCATTACCAGACCACTGAGTTCCGCTACCCTGCCAGTTATCAAGAATTACATAGAATGGGATTCCGTTAATAATGCACATATCCGCATCGTCCGGAGAGTCTTTCCATGACGTTTCTCCCAGCGGATTTCCACGGCTTCCACCAAGAGATTCTGAGTAATACATAGCAGCATCGCTACTCCATGAGCCATAAACCTGTCCTGCACTGGCAGTTTTAGAAGTTCCTGACGCAGTCCAATAAGTTCCTCCACTTGGGAATACTTCCATGGTCGGGCTGATTGCCTGGGCAGAGTCCGCAAACACATAGTCTGTTCTCCACACCTGCACATACCTGTCATCAAAGTAGTGGTCAAGCGAGCTGTCGCTTTCCGCGCTGTAGGTGTTCGTGCTGTTCGTCGTCTGCTCGTAGTTGTTTTCTGTATCTCCGTTCATGTTATTGAGCGAGTAAACGCTGTTCGTGCTTGCGATGATGTAGCCTGAATATGCTGGTGCCGAAATATAATAACTTTCATTTTCAGTTATTTTTGTTCCAGTGAGAGTGTCAGTCAGTGTTGAAACACCCGCCTTATTTGAGTCAAGCTGGCGGTAGAAACTTGTTGAAAGGTTAAAACCGTCGATAACGATTGTGTCACTGCTCTGAACTGGAACGGCTCCAAGGCGTGAGCGGATCGAATTCGTGCGCTTTGTCTGTGCGTCACTCGAGTAGGCTGAGTATGCCGTCATTTTTGAGATGTAAGGCACTACGTCCATCTGATAAGTGGCACTGTGCGTTCGTCCTGAAAGGTCTGTCGTCGTAACTGTGAGAATACAGTCTTTCTGGGCGACGCTTGAAATTTTTCCCGTATCAAGGCTGATTGTCCAGTAAACCTGGTGTCCAGCCTGTGAAAAGTAAACGCTGTCAGCATAGTAATTTCCGGCATCTGTTTCAGAATCTGCGCTCGTTAAAGTGACTTCATAGCCGTTGTCAGAAATCGTATTTGCTGAAGCAGTCCATTCTCCGCTTGTGTTCGTGTATGTTGCGACAGTCTGGCTTCCAGTTGAATTAAAGCCAGTGAATGAGAACGCAATGCTCTTCAATGCGTGATCGTCGTAGCTTGTTCCAGTGAAAGTAATTTTTCCTGAAACTTTAGGGTCACTTCCATAGAGTGTGCTCATCGCGCTTGTTAAGTCACCCGCAAGGTCAATGTGTCCGTTTGCAGAAGAATTTCCGTAAAGCGAGTTATCGTCTGTTCCTGCCCAGTAGAACGGATGTATTGTCGTTTCAGGATTAACTCCGTCTACGAGGTCAACCGTAAAGTCGTTCACATAGAGTACACAATTCTGGCTTGTCGAGCCTTGAACGAGTTCGTCCGTAGAGTCCCAGAATGTGAATGAACCTCCTTTTCCGCTTCCGTCCGTGCTTTCTGCTACTGAAGAATCGTTTGAGACACCTGCAATCTGCCAGTTTGCAAGTGTAAATCCGAGCAGAGATGTAGATACTGTATTATTGTTGTATGTGACGCTACCGATCTTATCTTCAGAAACGAGATCTGGAAGGGCTGTATTTACTGTCGCCTCAGTTCCGTCTGAAACTGTTACGGCAGAATCTGAAGAAGCGTCTTTTCCCCAGACCATCGTGATTTCTCCGTTTCCGCCGACAATTTCTGCGACAACAGCGAGCTTATCTTTGATTTTGAATGCGCTGCCGTAAGAAGCTGTGGAGATTTCCTGAGTCTCTTTTACTTCTGTTGTATTTATTCCATATGTCGTGTTCGCATCGTAAATGTTGTAGCCAACGAATTCACTCTTTGTCCAGCTGCCGTTTGAGTTCAGGTCGGTTCCGAGGAATACTTTTGCGAGGCGAGGGGCATTGTTTGCCACCATAACCGGATATGTCGTTCCGCTGACATTTCCCGCCTTATCAAATGCAAGGACAACAAGAGCAGCAGGTCCGTCCGGAATATTGTAAGAGTGGATTGTTGCATCCCACGTGTAGCCGATTGAGGTTGACCCGGCAAGGCTTTCAGGCATCAGGTCGCCGTCATCACTTTTGAAAGTGAATGGATTCGTTGTCTGATTAGAAACGCTTTCTCCGCTTGTATCAACGACCTGTGCATAAGGGAGGTAAACCGTCGCTGTTGTATCAGAATCAACGGCAGTACTTGAATCAAAAGTAACAGCACCCGTAGAAGAATCGATTGACTCAATTCTTCTTAAGATTCCGCCGGCTTCAATAAGTCCGCCTTCACGGATGTGTGCATTTTCTGTTATATCAGATGAAGTATCCGGAGTGAATGTGTAGCCGTCAGAACCGAGCGTTCCTGAGACAGGAGATGCGTACAGGTAGTAGGATTCTGTGCCCTGTGTGTAAGTTCTCTTCGTAAGACCTGCGAGAGCTGCCTTAGAATCATCAGTTCCGGTCGTGATGAGAGGGTCAAGGACAGTTTCAGTCGTGTATGTATTTCCGTCAATGGCCTGTGCACGAACGTAGTAGAATACAAGACGCTCAAAGCCGGAAGCCTCTTCAGTTACTTTTCCGCCGATTGTGTAGACATAGTTTGAATCGACAACAGAATTTTGTGAATCTGTGCTCAGAACTGTATTTGCGCTGTAAGTCGAAGAATCTTTGCAGACATAATCGACACTCGGAGCGGTGTTATCGATATTCAGGGAGTAAGTGCTTGAAATTGAGTGCTCTGTATCAGAAACAGTGACTTTGTAGCTGACAGAAGCATTTGACGTATCTACAGGTATAAAGAGATACTGTGTTTTTTCTTTGCCGTCAGTTCCGGTAACAAGAGTTGAAGCGTAATATCCACTTCCTTCTTTTAAAGTTGAAGAACCTTTTGCAACGCTGTAAGAAGAAAGCTCGCTCTCATCGTGAAGTTTTACAGTAAGATACCAGTTTCCTCTCAGATACATCTCGCTTTCATAGTTTCTGGCCGCAGTAATATTTCCGGAAGTTTCGATTGTGGCTGACGTACATGCAGAATATGGAGATGTCGCGTACTGTTTGAGACTTGCAGTCTGTGTAGGAGCCGTGTTGTCAATATTGATGTAATACCAGTCTGTCCAGGTTCCGACTTTTCCTTCTGCGTTGATTGCGCAGGCACGGAACGCAAGATAAGTGATTTCTCCGCTCTCAGGGTTCATTTCGCCGTTCGAGTTAATCGTGAAGTTCCATGAAGACGTGTTGTTTGCCTTAATGCCCCACCATGTGCTTGAGTCAACTCCGCTTGCAAAAGTAAGGCCTGAAAGACCGAGTGTTGTCGCCGCACCAGACGCATCCGAAACTGTATAGCAGCTCGAACCGTCATAAGAGAGGGATGAAATATATTCAGAAGATTCTGTGTAAGAGCCGTTGTTTGCGATATTGGCGCTGCCATTGATAATCTGAAGGTAAACATTTCCGACTGTCGTTGTTGCGGACGGAATGTATGAAGAGCCTGAAATTCGTACAGCCCCGCCGAGAGTGACATACTCGCATTCCGTCTGATAGTCTGTGTCATTAGGATATGTTACGCTTGTAACAGGTCTGTCAGCATCAGGATTATGAAGGAATGAAAAATCCCTGTAAATCGTGTAATTTCCAAGTTCGTCAACAGTCTTCAAATAGAACGGCAGAGTGTAAACTCCGTCAGAAATTGAAGATGTGTAAGTTTCACTGTCATATTCTTTAAGAATGTCGGTAGTAAGATAGAATTTCCAGACAGTTGCAGAAGACGTTCCGTAAAGTTCTGAGTTCCAGCCGTCAAGGGCAGCAAGCGCCGTGTCAGTAAGAGATGTCTGTGTGACAGTCGGAATGAGCCATGAGGTTTCCGAAATTCCTGCGTTTCCAGTGTCATTTGAAGTTCCGCTGAAAGTAATGCTTCCTGTAAGTTCTTCGCTTGAAGACGGACTTGTGATATTGATTTCGGGGCCGTCATTATCAACCATAAAGACAGGTGAAGATGAGCCCAGAAGTCCTGAGTTATCATAAACTTCGATTGTACCTGAGACAGAACCCGTTTTTACATCTGAAAGATCAATGTAATCTGTTGTCCAGACCATAGTTGTCTCGCCGCTCGTGCTTCCGCTTTGAGTAAATCCGTCATAGTCTGATGACGAGGCGATTTTCAAGGTCTGTTCTGCGCCATTCGAGTCCGTATAAGTCAATGTGAGTCGGATTCCATCAATTCCGTTCGCATCGTAGCCCGTGATTATGAATTTTGCGTACTGTTTTTCAATTCCGCCGAGAGTGAGGCTTGTTCCCGGAGATTCCTGGTCTCCGTTTGAAGTTTTTGTCGAAGTATATGCCTGGACAAGGGTGTTCTGAATGCTTGGCGCTGTAGAGTCGCTCCTGTAAGACAATGCCGAGGTGTTGTCTGTAGCATCATTAGTTTTATACTGGAAATATGGCGCAAGATAAGTGTAGTCTACAGCATTTACAGTGACAGTTCTTCCTGTATAGAAAGCTGTTTCCTCGTTATCGGTGATGTAGAAATAAACGGTTTTCTGACCGTCAGATGTGTCAGATGGCGTGAAAGTCCATTCACCGGTCGAAGAATCGAAAGTCGTAATGTCATATGAAGAGCCGGAAGAGACGCGGTAAGTTGTTGTAGTTCCGCTTGTAGAACTTGTCAAATCTGAAACAGAAGTGATTTGAGATGTCGTTGCGATAAATGTGCTCACGACGGCATCACTGGTTGCGTCATCATCTGAAACAGAACCTTCAATTTTCGCGTTGTCGCCGTATTTTAAGATGTAAGCGCCGTCTGAGAGGGTAAGGTTTGTGACTTTTACGGTCGGGCGGTCAGAATCCATATCGACTGTGTAGGCAAAATAATTTGAACCGCTCGTATATTTGTAAGATGAAGAAGTCAGATCGTAGACTGTCGTGTTTCCCGCACTGTCCGTGACAACCGGAATAAAGTAAAGGGAAGCCGTTTTTGGAGAAGATTCAACTCCTGTCAGTTCATAACTGTCAATGTCTGTGAAAGACCAGCTGTAAATTTTTGAAGAATCCGTGATCGTTCCGATTTTTGCGTAAGAAGAAATGTCTCCATCAGGGGTGAGTGTTGAATAATAAAGCTCAAGTTTGACTGGAGCCGCTCCCTCATAAGCGACGGTTCCGGAAAGAGATATTTTTCCGTTTATTTTTGAAGAGACAGACGGACTTGTCACGGAAACTGTCGGTGCCGCCTTGTCAAAAGAAAGCGTAAAGAGGGTAGAAGAACTTGAATTTCCTGCAGCGTCAGAAATTGTTCCGTTTACGTTGTAAGTCTCTCCGTCTGAAAGAGCAGAAAGAATTTCAGAACTGATTGAAGCACTCCATGTTGAAGAGGAAGTGTCAAGTGACGCCGTAATTTCTTCGCCGTTGAGCTTGAGTTTTATGCCTGAAACTCCTGAATTTGCAGATGAAGACGGTAAGTCTGAGAAAGTTCCGTTCACTTCGATGGTAGCCTGACCGTTCGTGTACTGCTGGCCGCTCTGAGAACAGACAAGAATCGGGCTTTCTGAATCCACGTTCAGGGAAAAAGCACCAAGAGAAGAGTTCCATTCTGCGACATCTTTTCCGTCAGCTGAGTAAGATTCTGAATCTACATCGGAAAGAAGGCTTGCCTCGAGGGTATCAAGAGCGGTGTTTCCGACATTGTCCACTGCAAGAAGAACTAGATAGTTATTTGCGCTGTCGAGCCCCGAAATCGTAGTCTTGAAATTTGATTTCACAATTACAGAGCGTTTTTCTGTTCCGTCGGAATTTCCGTTTATGCTGTAAAGAACCTGTTTCTCTTCGTCACTGTCCAGAGGCGTGAAATAGCCGTCAGCGGCATAAGAAGATGAACCTGAAGCATAGTTTGTAAGGAAATTTTCAAGTGCCGAAGAATCCGGTTCAGAATCAAATATTTTGTAGTAAATCATTTTTACGCCGCTTCCGCTTTCATCAAAATAACCGCGGATTTTGAGCGTAGAAGAATTTCCATAACTTCCTTTCTGGTATTTTCCTCCGACGTCAGTGTCGTAATCGCTTGAATAAGTCTGTGCACCTTCCGTTGCACTCACTTCGTCAGAATCATTGTCTGTTTCTCCAACACGGAAATAAATGTCCTTATTTTTGAAATCGATTTTGTGAACGCCTTCCGGGGCTGTCGTATCGAAAACAAGAGAAACTGCAGTGCTTACCCCTGTATTTCCGGCTCCGTCCTGTGAGTAAACATAAAGGTTTGCTCCGTAATAAGTCTTTGCGATTGTATCTGCTGGAACCGTGAAACTCCACTTATTGACGCCTGAAATAGAAGATGAAGTGTATGCAGCTGAATCTGCCGTTACTTCGAGATTCGCAGCGCTCAAAGGAATCAGTTTTACATAAGTTGTACAGGCTTTCGGTGTAGAGAGGTTGTCAGAGATAAGACCCGTGAGAGTTAAAGCAGATGAAGGATTAACCCAGTAGAAGTCGGCGTCATCAGAATCCTTATCTTCGACAGCAACGCTGATTTCCGAAAGTTCTGCAGAAGGAGCCTGGGTATCAAGCGTAAACGTTCGCTGCAGGCTGGAACTCGTACCGTTGTTAGCCGTAAGCATGAGTGAAATTTCGTAATCTCCGCTTCCGATAAGACTTTCAAAATCAGAAGAGTGTGCAGAGCCTGTGAACCGCCAGCTGTAATAAATCGGAGTGGAAGTAACATTTGTGGTATAACAATAATCGCTGGTGTAATCTGATGAGTATTCCGGCTCAGAGTCCGTTTCTGAAATCTCAATCGTATAAGTTTTTGTAAGGGTGTTTGACGAATCATTGTTGTCAGTCAGGGTAACGGAATATGAAAGTGATGTAAGTTTTTCGTCCGTAGAGACCGTTCCGCTCTCATATAGTACGTCGCTGAGGCTTTCTGCATTATCTCCGGTAAATTTGCTCTTTTTTATGACGGAATTATTTTTATCGCCGCTGGTACATGAAATAACAGGAGCGCTTGTGACGGTAGTTCCGCAGAATCCGTAGCCATAGTCGTTTGAATAGACAATGCCGTTTCCTGCAATATCTTCTCCGGTAACATAGAACATATAGTTGTGACCGGCTTCAAAAGATTCAATTGTCAGCTGCTTCGTAAGCGTAGAGACATTTGCATCAGAATTTGTCCTTGTATAGACGGAAGAACAGTCATATCCCCAGTCTGTAAATTCCTGAAGAACATCGGCATCCCATGTCCAGATAAGCTCAAAATATCCGGCAGCATAATTAGTTTTTCCTGTATCTCCGGTAAACATTTCTTCGGAGACGAGCGAAGTGTATTTTGTTGTGTCAACACGATAAATAGAGACAGTCGCCGTGCTGATATTTTTGTTGTCTGCGCCGACCGTAATGCTTACAGGATAAGCAGCCCCGCTGTATGCTTTTTTGTAGCCGGCCGTAGAATAGTTGTCGGTATTTTCCGCCGCATCAGAAGCGGAAACAATGTCATAGCCACCGATTGTGTAAGTCGGGCTGTTATCCGGATTTACGTCAAAGGTGAGGTAGACGTTTCCGCCGCCGGTAGAATCATCATTCGTAAGATTAGAAATTTTCTCTTCGGTCGTAGAAAAACTTCTTGCTGCGTTCGCAACAGAATCAATTTCAGAAGCGTATTCATCCCAGTCTGAGGTAATTCCGCTAAGATAATCAGCGAAATCGGCAAGGGTAAAGTCCGGGACATTTCCGTCTCCGGCCACAAGATTCTGCATGTCCTGAGTTCCGCGGTAATAGCAGTCTGAAACATTTCCTTCGCCTTCACCGTCAGAATTTGACATGTCCGTGTAAATTTTTGCATTGTCGTACACTGTCAGGGTAAAATAAACCTGGATATCATCGATTTTTTCACCATTTTCATAGGCCGTAAGGTTTTCTGATCCGGCAATTGCCTTATAAGCCTCATAGAGTTCCGGGTAAGCCTCCCGTCCGCCTGAACTTTCCGTATAATACCGGGCAACCGTAAGCGGGCTTGACTCACCCATGCTCGTAATGTTTGTAAAATCCCTGGAGTAAAGCTTGTTTCCGTTTGTATCATAAAAACAAACCGTCAGTCTGCTGATTTTATTGCAGTCATCATCAAACCTGCCTTCGAACTGAACAATCTGACCATAAGATTCTGGAGTTGCCTCGCTTCCATAAGTCGTAGGGCGTGACAAAACAAGGACCGGGGCCGAATTATCGATAGAAAAAGTTCTTGAGGAAGTTCCGGAAGAGTGACCTGCCGAATCTTTTGCCACTGCCTGAATGACATAAGAACCATCACCATACTGCCATCCGTTTGTAGAGGCATAGGTCTCTTCATCATAATCATTTAACAGAACGGACCAGCTTCCGTCAGATTCAATAGAGGCTTCATGACTGTCAACGAGGGTCTTTGAGTTATCTGAAGAATTAGATTTGTAAACTTCAACCGCAATGCTCGTGACGCCTTTATCATCTTCCCATTTTCCGCCGAAAACAAAACTTTTCCGGATAATCGCAAGATCAGGCGGATAAGTGATTGAGATTACCGGTGCTTCTGTGTCGACGCTGGCTCCGAGACCAGAATCTTCACCGCAGGAAATAATTAAAAAAAACGCAAGAACAGCAGTAATAAAGCGATAAACTTTTTTAAATAAATTTTTCATAATAGCCCTCTTGTACTTTTTAAGATTGGGTAATGATACTTCAGGAAATTCGATAATACTTGAGAGGGTTCTTATAGTAAGTAAAGTCTTAATCATAAAAAACGATATTTCCGGCTGAAACTCTAAAAACTCCACTTTTTGCTTGAAATTTTCCGGAATATCTCTGTAAACTATAACTAACTATGCAAATTACATTTATCGGACTTTTGATTCCTTTTCTCGGAACGGCTCTTGGTTCTGCCACAGTTTTCCTTATGAAGCGGGAGATGAACGATTCCCTCTCTCGTGCACTGCTTGGCTTTGCTGCCGGCGTTATGGTCGCGGCCTCCGTATGGTCTCTTCTGATTCCTGCTATGGAAATGAGCGAAACTCTCGGACGACTGGCGTTTCTTCCTGCTCTTTCAGGTTTCGTCCTGGGGGTAGCGTTCTTGTTCCTGCTCGACAAAATCACTCCGCACCTTCATGCAATGGCACAGAATCCTGAGGGACCGAAGTTTTCTTCTGGAAAAATCAGCCGCACGATGATGCTCGTTTTTGCGGTTACGCTCCATAATATTCCTGAAGGAATGGCGGTCGGCGTCGTTTTTGCAAGTTTTTTGTCCGGCGGTACGGCTATTTCTTCTGCAGGGGCCCTTGCTCTTTCCATTGGTATTGCGATTCAGAATTTTCCGGAAGGGGCGATTATCTCGATGCCTTTGCGAAGCGAAGGAAACCGCAGGGCAAAGGCATTTTTCTACGGAACTCTTACCGGGGCAGTCGAGCCTCTGGCTGCAGTAATTACGATTCTTCTGACTTCTTTTGTTTTGCCGTTCCTGCCGTATCTTCTTGCGTTTGCGGCCGGAGCAATGATTTATGTTGTTATTGAAGAATTGATTCCGGAAGCGACCCGTGAAGAAAAGACCGATGTCTGTACGATTGGTTTCGCCCTGGGGTTTGCACTTATGATGGTTCTTGATGTGGCTTTGGGGTGAGAAAAGATAATTCTTTTATTACGCTGGTCATCTTTATAATTTTAATGATTTATGATATAGTAAACCATTATTTAAAAAAACTGTAATTTTCAGGAAGAATATGATTTGCGATTTATGCGGTGAAAATGAGGCTGTTCTTTTTATTGAGCAGACCAACGAAAATACAAAAAGAAAACTCAACCTCTGCTTTGAGTGTGCGCGGATGAACGGCGTTTCCCCGGACTCAAAAACGATAGGCCGTTCGCTTGCCCTTCTTTTTGATTCCATTCTGGGACGAAACAAAACTCAGAAAGCAAAAGATGACAGAGTCTGTCCAGTTTGCGGGGCTTCTGTTTCTGAAATAAAAATGACGCGTCGTGCCGGCTGTCCTGAATGCTACTCAATTTTTAAGAACGAGGTCAGCGAAGTTTTTACGAAAATCGGTGTTCTTCCGCCTTATAAAGGCACTCTTCCAAAACGACTCAAAAATTTCCGCTCTGTTCTCACTGACAGAATTGTAATCCAGGCTAAGCTCGAAGAATCTTTAAAACACGAAGATTACGAAAAAGCTGCAGTTTACCGCGACTATCTTAAGGCCCTCGAAAAGTCCCCGGTTGCGGGCGGAGAGTCCTGATGCCGGAAACAAATGTCGTTAACGATGCCTGGTATGCTGTAAACGGGCCTGAGAATGATGTCGTGCTTTCGACACGCGTAAGGCTTGCAAGAAATCTGGCAAATTTTCCTTTTCCGTCAAAATTCAAGGATGATGACGCTTTCCGTGTCCAGACCCTTGTTTTTGATTCTTTTTCTCACTGTTCTGAACCTGACAGATATCAGGGCGTAATTTCTCAGGAACTTGATCCTCTTGGGGCAGAAATCCTTGAAGAGCGGGGCGTCCTGGATTCAAAATTCGCAAAAGAGAACGGCAGTGGAATTATCGTGCGCACTGACGGAAAAATTTCCTGTGAAGTGAATACAATTGACCATGTGAGGCTTGCTTCTTTTGTGCCTGGCCTTGACGGAGACGGAGCGTTCAGCCTTGCCGCAAAAGTCGATGATGAACTCCAGAATACGCTTCAGTTTGCGGCCGATTACAACGTCGGGTATCTTACCTCGAACCTTTGTGATTCCGGCAGCGGAATGAAAGTTTCATGCCGTGTTCATCTTCCGTCGCTTTCTTTTTCAGGAAGGCTTCTTGATTTGTTCGCATCCCTCAATTCAAAAGAAATAAATGTGAGCGACTGTTTCGGGGCGGGAAATCTTCCTTCTTCTTCTCTGGGATTTTATTATCAGGTTTCAACAAAAATCGCAGGCAACGGAACGGAACTTTCTCAGATTGCAGCCCTTGTTTCTGCCGTAAAATCCCTGGTTGAGAATGAGCGCAGGGAGAGAAGTGTGGTTCTCCGAAACCGGCAGACGGAACTCCGCAGCAAAATCTATACATCATACTCAAAAGTAAAATTTTCTTCCCTCCTGGATCTTCGTGAGGCGGTTGAAATCATCTCCGACATAAAATGGGGAAAGAATCTCGGCTTTTTCACAGGTATTGAGGACAGGGAACTGTGTGCCCTTCTTTACAGAATACAGAACGGACACCTTCAGTTCTTCCTTAACAGCAGAAAATTCAACTTTCCAAAGGATATAAGCGAAAATAAAGAATTGAAAACACGATATCTCAGATCCCTCACTTTGCAGGAATCATTTGAGAAGATTTCAATTAGGTGATATAATTAAAAAAAGTGAATTCTGAATATACGATTGTGCTTCAGGATACCGACATTCTTTCAAGGGTCTGCGGCACGAATGACAGCAACTTAAAACTCATCGAAAAGCACATCGGTGTGCCGGTCTTTACAAAAGGAAACGAAATTTCCATAACCGAGGATGACCCGCATATCCGCGAAATCTTCAAATTCATAATCGACAGAATTACCGACGAAATTTCTGAGACAGGTGATTCTTCTCCAGATTTAATACATTCAATTCTAAACACAGGGCTTTCAGACGGGGGCTTTGAGTCTGGCTTTAACGCAGGAAAATACGCAATCTCAATTCCCGGCTCCACAAGAAAAATCTATCCGAAAACAAAAAATCAGGCGGAACTGGTAAAGGCATTCCGTAAAAATGCGCTGGTCTTTGCGACAGGGCCTGCCGGAAGTGGAAAAACTTTTCTTGCGGTGGCGGAGGCACTTTCCCTTGTCCTCTCAAAAAAAGTCAATTCAATAGTTCTTACAAGGCCCGTCGTTGAGGCGGGGGAGAGCCTCGGGTTTCTTCCGGGTGCCCTTGAGGATAAAATCAATCCATATCTCAGGCCCCTTTACGATTCTATGAATGCCTGTTTGCCGCGTGAAATAGTGCATAAACTTACAGAAAATGGTATTATTGAAGTCGCTCCTCTCGCATATATGAGGGGACGCACTTTAAATAACTGTGCGGTCATTCTTGACGAGGCACAGAATACGACCGCTGAGCAGATGAAGATGTTCCTTACCCGAATGGGAGAGAATTCAAAAGTCTTTGTCACAGGCGACACAACTCAGGTTGACCTTCCGAAAAGACAGGTCTCAGGGCTTAAAAATGCTGTCAGTATTCTGGGTGAAATCCCGGAAATCAGCATAGTCCGTCTGGGAGCAGAAGATGTTGTCCGCTCAACGCTGGTCAGAAAAATTGTTCAGGCTTATTCTGAACAAGAGGTAAAAAATGAATAAAAACGACAGAACCGAAGGAAACGCAGTCACATTATTCTTTTCTTCGATAGGAAATTTCATCTCAAGAAACTGGCACTTTATACTGGCCTTTTTTCTCACTTTTATTTGTGCGACAGCGATTGTCTGGTACGACGCAAATACTTCCGAAACAATGGCTTCTTTCGCACTCGAAGAATATGAGGTAGGTCAGGTTGCGGACAAAACGATTTATGCGAACAAGTCACTTCCCGAAGACGTAAAATATCCGGTCGCAATCGAAAAAGGCGAAAAAGTTATCCGTAAAGGCTTTCCTATCACCGAAGAAGAATATTTCAAGCTTCAGAAGATGTCTGATTCTCCTGTTTATGTCGATTACCGCGCATTCTGCGATAAAATCCTGTATCTTATTCTTGTTTCTGTTCTCTGGATTGTTCTTTTCAACCCCGTTCTTCTGCGCAAAAAAGTCGAAACAAAAGAAGTTATCCTGGAATGCGTGCTTTTTATACTTGTTTTCTTTGCCACTTCTTTCGGAATGAAAAACGCTATCTTCCAGAATCCGTTCACTCTTCCGGTGATGATTCCGTCAATTTTCTCGGCATTCCTTGTGGCCATTCTTTTCGGCCAGACTTCAGCGCTTTTCTTCTCGGCCCTGCTTGCCCTTGGAGTTCTGGGAGCGTCTTCTTTTCAGATTGTCCCTACGATGTTCACTCTTGCGGTTTGCATTTCTTCTTCACGAATCGTAATGAAAATCGAACGGCGCATTGATATGGTTTTTGCCTCCCTCATGCAGGCAGTTCTCAGTCTTGTTTTCATCACTTTTTTCAAGGTAATGTTCAATTCAGATTTTAATGATGCTGTCTTCCTGTTCCCGGCTCTTGCATTCAATGCATTCCTGTCAGGAATTCTTGTCCTGGGCTTTCTCACGCCTCTCGAATCAATTATGAATACGGCTTCAGTCTTCCGTCTTATGGATTTGAGCGATCAGAATACGCCTGTCCTTCGTAAGCTTCTTCTCACTGCAAGCGGAACTCACCAGCACTCAATGATGGTCGCTCAGCTTGCCGAAAATGCCTGTAAGGAAATCGGAGCGAACGCACTTCTTGCCCGTGTCGGTTCTTACTACCACGACATCGGAAAAATGGAACATCCGGAATATTTTACCGAGAACAACATCGACACGGCGAACAAACACACCGACCTGAACCCGTCACTTTCCGTTTCAGTTATTAAAAGTCATATCAAACTTGGAGTCGAAAAAGCTCACCAGCTCCGTCTCCCGAAACAAATCATCGACATTATCGCAGAGCATCACGGAAACAGCGTAATCACTTATTTTTTCAACAAGGCAAAAGAAAAGGACGAAAACGTAAATCCTGAAGATTTCTCGTATGCTGGAAATCCTCCGGCTTCGAAGGAAAGTGCGGTGGTCATGCTTGCCGATGTCTGTGAAGCTGCGTGCAAATCTCTCGAAAAACCGACGGCCACCCGCCTTGAAAAATTCATTCAGGAACTCATCAATAAAAAAATCGAAAGCGGACAGCTTGACAATTCAGCCCTCACTTTCGGCGAACTCACAAAAATCAGGGACACTTTCGTGCGTATTCTTGCGGCATACTACCACGGCAGAATTAAGTATCAGAACCAGAAAGACCCGGATGATACCAGCGACTCAGAATCCGGCGAATCAAAAGATAAATCATTTTCAAGCGAAACAAGGGACAAATCTTTGTCGAACGAAACAAAATAGGAAAAAGCAAAATGAACAGAATTTTAATTTCAGCACAGGAAGATTTTACATTGCCGGAATGGTTCTCGGACTCAAAAATCGAAGCCTATGTAAAATCGGTTCTTGAAAAATTGAATTACGACGGCGAGGAGATTTCAATACTTTTCTGTAATGACGACTACATTCACGAGCTCAATAAGAATTACCGAGATATTGACAGTGCAACTGATATTCTTTCATTCGAAAACGGTGAAAAATACACCGATGATGAAGGAGAGTGGCTTTCTGCCGGGGACATTGCACTTTCTCTTGAAACGCTTCCTAAAAATGCAGAGTATTTCGGAGTCAGCGAGAATGAGGAACTGAAACGCCTTTTGATTCACGGAATCCTGCACTTAAACGGTTACGATCACGGAGAAGAGCATATCGAACCAGGAGTAGAGCCGGCAGACGAAATGCTTATTCTTCAGGAAAAAATCCTGAAAGAATTCAGTGATGTAAATTTACTGAGTAATTAAAAATAAAAACCACAGATGTCACAGATGTATAGGATTATGAATCTGTTCAGGTGTTGAACGCAAGACGTTCTAAAAAAAATCTGTGTAATCTGTGTAATCTGTGGTTAAAAAAAAGGAAATTTTATGGGTTTATTTAAGTTTGGTAAGAAAAAAGACGAGGACTATCACTCCAGTAACGCCGCCAGGTCGGAAAAAGCTTCTGAACTGGATCGGGCACAAGAAGAAATTCTCATCGAAGAGAAAAAAGACATGATTAAGGGTATCGAGGATTTGAGCGAGACGACCGTAAAGGAAGTCATGATTCCCCGAATTGATGTCGATTTCATTTCAATCGACACTCCCGAAGAAGAATTACTTGAAAAAATCGCTGCGAGCGGTCACTCACGCTTTCCTGTATACAGCGAATCAATCGACAATGTTACGGGAATCCTCTATGTAAAGGATATTCTCAAAGCCTTCAGCAAAAAAGAGAAAGTCGATTTACAGAAAATCACCAAAAAAGCATATTTTATCCCGGAGTCAAAGAAAATTGACGGCCTTCTGCGGGAATTCAAGCGCCGGCATCAGCATATCGCAATCGCAATCGACGAGTACGGCGGAATCTCAGGCATCGTCTGTATGGAAGACATCATCGAGGAAATCGTAGGCGATATTCAGGATGAGTTCGACAACGAAAAGGAAGATATCGTCTCACTGGGCGAGAATGTCTGGCTCTGTGATGCCCGTGTTGACCTCGACGACTTGAATGAGACTTTGGAAACTCAGTTCCCGACCGAAAACTTTGACACTCTTGGTGGCTTCGTGCTGGACTTGTTCGGCAGAATCCCGGTCAAATACGAGAAGATTGAATACGAGAATTTTGACTTCATCGTTCAGGATATGGAAGGACACAGGGTCAATCTGATAAAAGTCGTTAAGAAAATAGAAGCCACCGAAGAGGAATGAGAAATAAACACTTGTTTTAATCTGTGACATCTGTGTAATCTGTGGTTTTAAAATAACCGATAATTGATATATGAAGTCAGTTTCTAAATTATTTGCAGTTTGTATTTTTTCTCTGTCAGGGATTGTTTTTGCTCAGACGAAATCTGCCCTCAGTTTTTATGAAAGCGGAATTCAAAAACAAAATATCGAAGATTATTACGGTGCCAGTGAGGATTTTCAGCAGGCCTTGCAGGCTAATCCCGCTTACGGAGATGCATGGTTTCATCTTTCGCAGGTAACATATTCAACCGGAGATTATTCGCTTGCACTTACTTATCTTGAGTCTGCCGATAAATATGCAAAAAACAGAAATGACATTCAGAATCTCAAAGGCCTGATTCTGATAGCCCTTGGCAGGCTTGATGATGCACGAACCGTTTTTAATGACGTGCTTAAAAAGTATCCGAACGATATCGATGCCCGATTTGGACTTGCAGAACTTGATTTATTTACCGGAAGCTTTATCGGAGCAAAAAATCAATACGAAGATGCCCTGAAAAGGCAGAAAGACAATCGTAAGGCGCTTTTGTCGCTTGCACTCATCAGTGATGAGCTCGGAAACCAGAATAATGCGAGAAAATATATCGAGCAGGCACTCCGTTATCATTCAGGGGAGGCGGAAGTTCATTATCTTGCTTCATATCTCGATGCAAGACAGGGGAATTTTACGTCTGCAGAAAAACGTGCGAGGGCCGCAGTTCAGATAAACGGAAACTACACAAAAGCGTATGTACTTCTTTCTTCAATTCTTTATTCTCAAAAAAAATATGATGATTTAATTGAACTTTGTGATTATATAATTTCAAAAAATCGTGATACAACTGAAGCATGGTATCTGAAAGGTCTTTCTCAGAACAGAAAAGGCGAGTGGAAAAATGCTATAGAAACATGGACTATGGCACTTGCCATTAACCCTTACGATGAAGTTATGAGGGCCGCCCTTGAACTTCTTCTGATCAAAAAACTTCCGGTTGAGGACTATACCCGCTCTTCTTTTGCTGATTTTCATGTTCAGAAAGCGCGTGATTTTTCAAAGTCTTATTTTGGAGAAGTTGCCCGATATGAGTACCAGCGTGCATTGCGCTTAAATCCATTCGATTTTAAAGCCCGAAGTGAATTCGCAAACCTTCTTGGAAATACAGGCTTGAACGAAAATTATCTCAACCAGCTTAAATTTATCAGGCAGAATGAAGAGAGAATTGCTGCAGAAAAATCAGATAATGCAGAAAATTCAGAATCTGCAAAAAAAACATTGACTCCTGAGCAGAAAAAAGTAAACTACACAATCGAAGCTTACGAGTCACTCATGAAGAAATCTCTTTCTGCAAAATGGGGTGTGGATCCTTTCTATCTTGAAAAGACCAGATGGCATATCGGACTTTACTACACAAAATCTCCTGTTCAGCTTTTGCATTGTGATGCTGAAGAAATCTGTGCCGGAATGTGCGCGGAAGTATTTTCTGGAATTGCTACGACCTCGGTTGCCGTTGAAAACCGCGCTGTATCAGGATATGGTGAGGCTTACCGGCTTGCACGGAAAAATAATCTTGATTACTTTGTCATCCTTAATCTTGATGAAACTGAGCGTGAGATTACTTTGTCTGCCACAGTTTATTCTGCAAGAACCGGAACCGAAACGACAAAATTTTCTTCATTCAGAACTGGAAATGATAAATTCGCATCAGTTCTCCGTGCTTTCAGAAAAGATTTGCTGAATATGCTTCCAGTGCGCGGAAAAATCCTTCAGCGCAGCGTGAATGAAATTCTTGTAGATCTCGGTACTGTCGAAGGAATGAAAAATGATGTAGTTCTTGATGTCGTAAAACAAGGCAGAATCACAACTAACGATAAGGGGCTTGGCGTAACATACGAAGACAAAGACCTTCTTGGAACAATTAAAATCACGCGTGCCGGCGAGGAGATTTCTGAAGGAACTCTTTCTCAGAGCGGATTCTATGATCGTGTAAATGTCGGGGATGAGGTTCTTGTAAAATTCCGGCCAAAAGAAGAAGGTGAAGAAGATTCCCAGATTGCTGATAATACCCCGGCAGCAGGAGAAAACGGCTCAAGAATTCTTCCTGAGAATAAAGATGACGAAAAGCATAAAAAACTCGATGCACAGGAACTTGGACTGATTAAAACCCCTCAGATTATTAAATTAATCCGTGGCTTGAAGAGTTAAGGCCAGAGTTTCCTTAGAATTGTCAAAAATCGGATTGACCAAAAATAATCTTAATTATAAAATGCTTTATGATTCAGGCAGAAAAATTTGATTCACCTTTTAAAGGACGTTCACTTCTTACCTGGCTCGACTATGAGCCGGAAGAAATCTTGCAATTTCTTGACTATGCGTTTCTGGTAAAAAAACAGGCTCATGCCGGCGAAATCCACCAGCGTTTTCTAGGAAAAACAATCGCACTTATTTTTGAAAAGCGCTCTACAAGAACCCGCTCTTCTTTTGAGACAGCCTTTGGAGAAGAAGGCGGTCATCCTGTTTTCATGTCTACTCAGGATATTCAGCTTGGTGGAAAGGAAAGCGTAAGGGATACAGCCAGAGTTTTAGGACGAATGTTCAGTGCAATTGAATTCCGAGGCTTTAAGCAGTCACACGTAAAAGAACTTGCAGAATATTCCGGAGTTCCTGTAATCAACGGCCTTACAGACGATTATCATCCGACACAGGCTCTGGCGGATATCATGACCTTAAAAGAGAATTTCGGAAAACTCAAAGGCTTGAAATGGGCGTTCTGCGGAGACGGCCGCAACAATGTCGCACGTTCCCTTATGATTATTTCTGCAAAACTTGGAATTGATTTTGCAGTTTATTCTCCAAAAGAGCTTTTTCCTCCGGAAGACATTCAGAAAATATGCGCTCCGATTGCAGAAAAAAGCGGGGCAAAAATCGAGATTTCTGATAAAATTTCAGTTGTAAAAAATGCAGATTGCCTTTATACTGATGTATGGGTTTCTATGGGCGAGGAATCGCTTAAAGAGGAAAGAACCCGTCTTCTTTCACCTTATCAGGTAAACAAAGATTTGATGGCGGCAACAGGCAAGAGCACTACAATCTTTATGCATTGTCTGCCTGCTGTTCTCGGTCAGGAAGTTACCGAAGATGTTTTCGAAAGTCCTCAAAGTAAAGTTTGGGACGAGGCTGAAAACCGCAAGCATACCATCAAGGCTATCATGCTTGCCTTAATCTAGGTAAAGAAAAAAAACAAGGCTGCTAAAAGCTAAAAGGAGTTTTTATATGAAGAAATTATTTATTTTGTCAGCGTTGATTTGTGCAGGCGTATTGTTTTCTGCTTCTGCAAAAGAAAAGCCGGAATACAAGTACGAGTATCAGGAAGCTAAAGTAAGCTATCACAACGTACAGATTTACAAGGTTCTTGATCACAAAGACGCTTATATCGTTATGTATGCTAAAGGTCATCGTGATGTCGGTACCGTTACTCTTCCGAAAAAATGGTATTCTTCTGCGATGAGAGTTGATTCTAAACTCACATTCCGTCCTCTTCCAAAGGGAATGAATCCATACATGACAGTTATCAGCCGCGATGGTGCATTTGAACGCGTTCTTCTTACCATCCCGACATCACGGCTTTCTCCAATTTGGGGAATTGCAGACGGTTCACAGACTGTCAGCGATGCTGATAAAGATACTCTTGATATTCAGTACTAATTAATAACTGATAATTTAAAAAGGGCTGTTTCGTGAAGACATGCTTCATGTTTACAGCCCTTATTTTTTTATATTTTTCAAAAAACTGGAGTACAAAATGCAGATTATATCTGAGCAGAAAATCAATGAATTTAAGAATTTCCTTGAGAATCACAGCTTTTTTTATGTCATAGGTCATAAAGATCCTGATGGAGATGCTGTTTACAGCTGTCTTGCCATGAAGAATCTTCTTGAAGAAAAAAATCTTAAGTATCAGCTGTTATCGGCAGGTCCTTTTAAGCGACCTGAGATTCGTGAGCATGCACGACTTTTTTCAAACGAAATGATTTTTCTTTCTGAACCGGAGCGAAAAAAGACCGGACTTATAATTCTTGACTGCTCAGAAATGGAACGTCTTGGCGAAATTGAAGGGGATTTAAAAAATCTCGACACATTCATAATTGACCACCATAAAACAGCGGAAGTTTCCGAAAATTGCATAATTGACCCGTCTGCACCTGCTACGGCCTGTCTTGTACAGCAAATTTACGAAAAACTGATTGGAAATCTTCCGAAACAGACGGCAGAATATCTTTTCTTCGGCCTTTCTACAGATACCGGATATTTCAGATTCCTGAATACTGAGTCTGCGGAAGTTTTCAGACAAGCGGCAAGGCTTGTTGAGTCAGGAGCAAATCCTCGTACTACTTATGATAAAATTACGGGCGGAAAACCTTATTCTACAAGAAAATTGCTTGGAATCATGCTGGATCGTGTTGAACGACGCTACAACAATAAACTTGCTGTCACCTACGAAACAATGGAAGATACAAAAGAGTGGGGGCAGGAAGGCCGTGACTCCGATTCTCTTTATTCACTTCTTCTGTCTGTTGACGGGATTGAGGCGGTTCTTTTTGTACGTCAGGACACTGAACTTACATGCACCTGCGGGTTCCGTTCCCGTGACAAGGTTGACGTGAGTGCGATTGCTGCAAAATTTGGAGGTGGCGGTCATAAAAATGCGGCCGGACTGAGTATTGACGGGAAAATCCCTGAGGTACTCGAAAAAATTTGCGCTGAATTTAAAAAGGTTCTCTAATTTTCGATTTTACGGTAAAATAAAGGTATGAATACTAAAAAACTCTCTCTTCTTGCGATTCTCTCGAGCGGTGCGGCGGCTCTCTTTTCACTCACACTTCTTTCATTTCACTGGGATATTTCTCTGGCTGCTTTTCCTCTTGCTGCTCTTTTTACGGCGGCCGTTTCATTCTTTTCATTAAAAAAACTTTTTTCAGAAGGAAATCCTTGTTTTATTGCAGTTTTTCGTGAACTTTTGCAGTATCTTCCTTATGTTCTGCTTGTCGCTTTTGTTTTCCGCAGGGCAGGTGAATACGGAACTCCTTATGTACTCGACCTGGTTTCAGTTATTCTCTGGATTATTGCTACAGGGCTTTCTCTTGTAATTCTTTATTATCTCAATCCTAAACATATTTCAAAAGTCAGCGAAGAGTGGGCTTCGTTTGTTGAAAAAAAGAAAAAAGAACGAAGGAATTTTAACAACTCCTCACTCGCAAAATCTGCAGTCCGGGAAGCCTTAAGCTGGGTAGATGCCCTTGTTCAGGCAGTTTTTATGGTTCTTCTTTTAAATATTTTTATCGTACAGCTTTATGAAATTCCTTCCGAATCGATGGTTCCTGAATTCCTGGTGAAAGACAGGGTAGTTGTTTTTAAAACTCTGAGCGGTCCGAAATTTCCTCTTTCAGATGTCGGGCTCCCTTACCTCAAAAAGTATAATCGTGGGGACATCGTTGTTTTCAGAAACCCGCATTATTCTAATGACCGTAAATCAGAAGTCCGTACTTTTCTTTCACAGCTTGTCTATATGTGTACTCTTACGAAAGTCAATCTGAATGTTGATGAAAACGGAAATCAGAAGGCAGATCCTCTTGTAAAACGTGTCTGCGGAGTTCAGGGTGAGCAGCTTATGATGCAGGATGGTGTTTTATATGCAAGGACAAGTTCATCGCCTGAGTTTAAACCCGTTGAGGCTGATTCAACCTGGGCTACATGGAATCTTAACACCGTGCGTCCCGACTTAAAAAACGGAATCCGTGATATTCCTCTTACAGAATCTGAATATTCAGAAATGCTTTCAATTGAGGAAGAACGAAGAAATTTTAATTTAGATGATGCTCGTGTTGAATTTAAAAAGATTGCTTCAGAATTTGATGGTTTACATAAAAAATTCAGCCCAAAAAGAAAAGACGGCTCTTATCATAAGAACCTCGATATATCCCTGACGGGCGAGCATCTTTCCGTTTATTTTTTAACAGCGAATGGTTCTCAAATAGTATGGAATCTTCTTCTCGAAGAAAATGGAAGTGAATGGTTCAGTTCATTTATGAGCGGCTGGTGTGAAAAAAATCTGGAATTTTCTGGCGATTTGTATTCTGAGGCAAATTTTCGTCTTAACCTGATGATTAAAAAAGTTATCGGTACGCTTTTTGTCCGTTATGCACAGTTCTATGCAGACGAAAATAAAACTCCTGATGCAGTTCTCTCGGGCGATAAAACAGTCTTGCAGTGTTTTTCTGCCGCTGAACGTCTGTATTATTATACGGTGATTCTGGATCAGAGAAATATGCCTGTGTTCCCGGAGAATAATGAAGACGGAACTCCCCGATATATTCCTCAAAATTGTTATTTTATGATGGGTGACAACCGGTTCAATTCACTTGATATGAGGCATTCTTATGACCGCTGGTGTGCACCTCTCACAAAATATGATGATTTCAGCGTTACTTATATAAGCGATATGAAACCGCAGTATGTGAACCGGAGCCGTATGTTAGGAAGTACGGCCTGGAGATTCTGGCCTGTGTCAAGGTCTGGTGTCCCGGGACATACTGGAAAGTAAGAATTGAAAATGGAAAGATGAAAAGTGAAAAATCAAAAATGTTCCGATATTTAGCAGGAGACTATGATTTATAAAGTTTTTTATATTTTTTTGATTTCGTTTTTTCTCTCTCTTTGTACAGGTTTTGCACAGTCCACTATGACTGGCGAAGGTGTTGTCTCTGTACGCAATGAAGAAAAGCTTTTGCAGACAGTTATACCTCATTCTGAAAATGAGAATGTTCCGCCTCTGTTAAAGGGAATCTGGCAGGGAGATGACAGACTTATTATGTTTTCTGATGAAAATGAATTTGCACTGGTACTGAGGGTTTTTTATCAGTGGTACAATGACAGGGCGGCAGAACCTCCAAAGTTTTCTGAATTAAAATCGCGTGACCGTAACAATACAACGAAATCTCCGGCCGAAGACATTCAGATAAAGTACATTACGATTTTTGAGAATTCGTCCCATACGGCAGGCGTTTATGAACTATCTGTAAAATATCCTTACGAAAAGAATCCTGTTTTTATTCCTGTCTGTATTATTGACGGTAAAATTTACCTTGAATTTCTGATAAAAAACAGCGCAAGTGTAACAGACTTGCAGCAGACAGATGCTTTTTCCGATGCGACAAATAATTCTGAACCTGAAAACGGTTTTTATCGTTCTGCCTCAAATGCAGACGGTATTTCCATTTCTGTGCCCGTTTTTCAAAAGGAAGTCCTGTCATATTTTATTTCTGAATCCGGAGAAATCTACCGGCTGCGTTACTGGCTTTCTGAAATGGAATATTCGTATGCAAAGGCAACTTTTTCCGATGGAGACAAGATTTTTTCAGTTGATAAATATCTGAGAATCGGATCTGCTGTTTATCAGTGTACGACCGGTAGAAGTTCGAAAATCCGGAATATTCAGAAGCTTTCGAAATTTGACAAAGTTACCGTTTCAGATTCTGACGGAATGATTATGGCATTCGGTGAGCCTTATCTTATAAAAGTTCCCGAAAAGGATGACAGGGGAAGCCTTATTTCTTCAACTGCATTCCTTAACACAATCGAAGACAATAATAAACGCCGTAAACCGGCTCCAAAACCTCTCTTTCCTCCAACATTCCCGAAATATCGCTGGAAAGAAATAACAGAACTTGAAAAATACAATCCTTCAACCTGGAATAAGCGGAATCTGGATATTCATAAATAAGCTCTTATTTCAAACGTGCCCTTTTTCTAAATTATTCTTAAAAAAACTGCTTGCAATCTGTAAAAAGTGGTTTATAATGAAAGAATCTTTAGTTAATAGTGAGGTTTGCATGGACATCCAGGTACAGGATTTAATCGAAAAGATTAAAAAAGACGGTGTCGCAGCTGCCGAAAAATCTGCTTCCGAAGTAAAGGCTCAGGCTCAGAGCGAGGCTGAGAAAATCATCGCTAATGCGAAAGAAGAAGCAGAAAAAATCATCAAAGCAGCAAAAGATGAAACAGCACGAATGGAGAAGGCAAGCGAGGACGCAATTCGTCAGGCAAGCCGAAACCTTGTGCTTTCATTCCGTGACTCAATCACAAAGGAGCTTTCAGCTCTCATCAATGCTGAATCAGAAAAAGCCTATTCTTCTGATTTGCTCGCCAAACTTATCCCAGAGGCAGTCAAGGCGTGGGTCTCAAAATCTGAGGCCGGCGAAGTTTCTGTTCTCCTCAACGAAAAAGATTTGAAGTCTCTCGAATCTAATCTTACAGCAGCTCTCAAAACCGAAATCTCAAAAGGTCTCACGCTCAAGGTTGACAATTCAATCAATGCGGGTTTCCGTGTCGGCGTAAAGGACGGAGCCGCATTCTACGACTACTCAGCAGAGGCTGTCGCTGAACTTTTCAGCGCATATCTCAATCCAAGAGTTGCCGCAATCATGAAAGAGGCTTGCAAAGAGTAACAGGGGGTGAATATGAGTAATCAATACTACCTCGTATCTCAGCTTCCGGGATTTTCTGTGGGCGATGATAAGGCGGTTCCAATTACTTATGAATACTATTACGACCTCTGTTCACGCTTTCTTAGCAAAAAAGAAATGAAGATTCTTGACGGACTTTCACTTGAACCTCCTCTTGAAGATTCAAAAACTGGCTCAGCCTTTGTAGATAACTGGAATCACAAAGAAAAAAGCCTTCGCCTGGCACTTGCTCAGATTCGTGCTCTCCGCATGAAAAAGAAGTTCAATGCCGGCAATGAGTCAATCGCCCCTGATGCAGTTCAGGCGGCACGCACTGCGAGCGGTATGGACAGTCCTCTGGCTGCAGAACAATACCTCAATCAGTACAGGCTCTCTGTTATAGAAAGTATGCGTCCAACAGACGGCTTTTCACTTGATGCCGTGTTCAGTTACGGTCTCAAGCTGCGCCTTGCTTCA